>NZ_CP119566.1:4043647-4362853 GCF_029277445.1 Pararhizobium qamdonense
AGGCGCTCGGCCAATCCCATATAGCCGCCGAGCGGCTCAAGCACGTGCTGCCAGGGGCGCACGGCGCGCGGGCGGCGGACCTGCAAGATGGCGCCGTCCTGCCAGGCCCGCACCGCATCGGGGATGAGCCGGTCCTGCGCCCAGTCGCCGCCGCCGATGACATTGCCGGCGCGTGCCGTGGCAAGGCCGATCCTGCGGGGTGCAAAGAACGAGGCGCGGTAGCTTGCCGCGACGATTTCCGCTGCCGCCTTGCTGGCGCTATAGGGATCATGGCCGCCGAGCGGATCGCTCTCCATGAAGGCAAGGCCGTTCTCGGCATTGTGGTAGACCTTATCGGTGGTCACCACGACGATCGAGCGCACATCCTCCGAGACCCGCAGGGCGTCGAGCAGATTGGCCGTGCCGATGACGTTGATATCGTAGGTCTCGGCCGGATTGCGATAACCGGCGCGCACAAGCGCCTGGGCTGCCAGATGGAAGACGATCTGCGGCTTGGTTTTCAGCACATGATGCGTCACGGCATCGCGGTCGCGGATATCGATAATGCCGGGGCCGTCCATGCCGCCGCCGAGCAGACGATGCAGCGACGGCTCGGTCTGCGGCGCAAGCGACAGGCCCGATACGTCGGCGCCCAGTTCGCGCAGCCAGAGTGCAAGCCAACTGCCCTTGAAGCCGGTATGGCCGGTCACCAGAACTCTTTTGCCGCGCCAGAATTCGTTCATCATCGTCATCACCAGGTTTTCCAGGGTGGGGCGCCGCTCTGCCACAGGTTTTCAAGATGGTTCTTGTCGCGCAGGGTATCCATCGGCTGCCAGAAGCCTTCATGGAAATAAGCCTGCAACTCGCCGTCTCTGGCCAGTCCCATCAGGGGATCCCCTTCCCAGCTTGAATGATCCGCCTCGATCCGGTCGATGACGCGGGGTGACAACACGAAGAAGCCGCCATTGATGAAGCCGCCTTCGCCTTCGGGCTTTTCGATAAAGCCCTGGACTTCGGTGCCTTCGAGCTGCAGGGCGCCGTAGCGCGCCGGGGGGCGAACGGCGGTCACCGTGGCCTGTTTTCCATGGCTCTTGTGGAAGGCGATGGTCTTGCCGATATCGACATTGCCGACACCGTCGCCATAGGTGAAGCAGAAAGCGTCGTCATCCCTCAGGTAGGACGCGACCCGCTTCAACCGGCCGCCCGTCATCGAGTTTTCGCCGGTATCGACCAGCGTCACCCGCCAGTTTTCCGCACTCTGGCGATGAAATTCGATCGAGTTCTGCGACAGGTCGAAGGTGATGTCCGACATGTGCAGGCCGTAATTGGCGAAATATTCCTTGATCACATAGCCTTTGAAACCGCAGCAGATGATAAAGTCACGCACGCCATGGGCGTAGTAGAGCTTCATGATATGCCACAGGATCGGCCGGCCGCCGATCTCGATCATCGGCTTTGGCTTCAGATGCGTTTCTTCGGCAATGCGCGACCCCAGGCCGCCGGCGAGAATGACAGCTTTCATCCGCCCCTCCGCTTAAACGCCAAGACGATCGCAGGCGGAACCGGCGATGGCTGGGCGGGAGGGAGAAAAATTGCTGTTTGCGAGCGGCCGGACAGACTGGAGACGAAGCGCCACCTTTGACTGCAGAGCCCCAGGCCTTGCCGTCATAGGGTTTTTCAAGCGCAAAAGCTCCATCATGCTCCGGGTCCAGTCAGCCTATTCTGACCGGTACCCTAGAGCGTGAAGCTGTCGTCAAACTGGAGCGGCTAAACGTGTTGCTAATAGGCTGATATCAATAGGAATTCTTGCGCATCAGATGCAATTCCCAGTCCAGCGCACTGCGGATGATGCCGTTCAGGTCGTCATATTGCGGCACCCAGCCAAGCTCCTGCTTGGCCAAGGCCGGATTGGCGACGATCATGGCGGGATCACCGGCGCGGCGCGGCGAGAAGGTGACGGGGAAATCCTGCCCATGCACCTTGCGCACCGCATCGAGCACTTCGAGCACCGAGAAGCCATGACCGTAACCGCAATTGGCCGCCAGCGAACCACCACCGGCGCGCATGCGCTGCAGCGCCTTCAGATGCGCCTGAACCAGATCCCAGACATGGATATAATCGCGCACACAGGTTCCGTCCGGTGTCGGGTAATCGGTGCCAAAGACGCTCATCGAGTCCCGTTTGCCGAGTGCGGTTGCGCAGGCAACCTTGATCAGATGCGTGGCAAGCGCCGACGACTGGCCGCTGCGGCCCTTCGGATCGGCACCGGCGACGTTGAAATAGCGCAGGGCCGTATAGGTGAAGGCATGAGCGGCGGCCGTATCGCGCAGCATGATCTCGGTCATCAGCTTCGACGACCCATAGGGCGATTCCGGCTTGAGGTTGACGCTTTCGGTCACCGGTTCCAGCACATCCGGCGTGCCATAGACGGCTGCGGTCGAGGAAAATACGAAATAGGGAATACCGGCTTCGACGGCGCTGGCGATCAGGCTGCGCGATTTGACCGTGTTGTTCTCGTAATAGCCGAGCGGATCGGCCACCGATTCCGGCACGACGATCGAGCCGGCGAAATGAATGATCGAATCGATTTCATTGTCGGCAAAGATCTGCTGCATCAGCGCCGTGTCGGCAATATCGCCTTCATAGAAACGGGCCTCAGGCGCGATTGCCCAGCGAAAGCCGGTCGAGAGGCGATCGATGACGACAACCTGTTCGCCGGCATCGAGCAATGCCCAGACCATGTGGCTGCCGATATAACCGCCGCCGCCCGTTACCAATACTGCCATTGCCTGCTCCTGCGCTGTTCAAGTGAGCGGGATAAAACCCGTTCGCGGCGCGATTCACAAGGGTTATGTGCAGGAACTGATTGCGGGGCCAAGGATCAGAGCGCGGCGATATAGCCTGCCAGCCGTTCTGCGGCGATGGCGATCTGCTTGGGATCGCGCAGGAAACAGGCGCGCATGAACAGCGATCCGCCCTCGCCGAAGGCCGTCCCCGGCGCCAGGCCAACGCCGGTCTTATCGACAATATCGAGCGCTGCGCGGCGCGCATCGGTGACGCCATCGATCTTCAGGAAGGCATAGATCGCGCCATCGGGCTTTAGCGTCTGCACCCGGTTGGTGGCGATCAGCGCATCGCACAGGATTTCACGCGAGCGCGCTGCCTTGGCGACGTTTTCGGCAACGAACGCATCGCCCTGGTCCAGCGCCGCCACGGCACCCGCCTGGATGAACTGCGCCACGCCCGAGGTCGAATATTGAATGAGATTTTCCAGCACCTGGCCGATCGCCGGCGGTGCCACGATCCAGCCCGCCCGCCAGCCGGTCATCGACCAGTTCTTCGAAAACGAATTGACGAACAGGATGCGCTCGTCGTCTTCCATCACGTCGAGGAAGGATGGCGCGCGATCACCAGTGTAGGAATAGAGCGCGTAGATCTCGTCGGCCATGATCCACAGGCCATGTCTACGGGCGAGCGCCAGAATGGCCCGCAAATCTTCCTGTGTGGCCGTCCAGCCGGTCGGGTTGGAGGGCGTGTTGACGAACAGCGCCTTGGTTTTTCCGGTGATCGCCGCTTCCAGCCTGCCGATGTCGAGCTGCCATTTGCCGTCTTCGAAGCTCAGCGGCACCGCAACTGCGCGCACGCCGGACAGTTCGGCGCTGGCGGCAAAATTCGGCCAGGCCGGTGTCAGGAAGACCATCTCGTCGCCCGGCGAAGTCACCGCTTCAATGGCGAGCTTGATCGACTGCATGCCCGAACCGGTGACGTAGAAATTGTCGGACGACAGGGTTTTGGAAAAATGGCGCTGGTAATAGCGCGACAGCGCCTCGCGCAGGGCCGGGATGCCGCGCTGCCAGGTATAGAAGGTCTCGCCGGCCTTCAACGAATCCTGGGCTGCCTGCGAGATGAAATCCGGTGTCGGCAGGTCCCCCTCGCCGACCCAGAGCGGAATGAGCCCATCGCGCCCACGTGCATAATTGACCAGTTCGACGATGCCGCTTTCCGGAGCGGACAGGGATCGAGGGCTGAGGCTGGCAAGTATGGTCATCGGCGGGCTCCTGTTGGCCCGCCGCTTCTAGCTGTTTTTCACATCACGATCACGCGATATTCGGTGACGGATTTATCGATTCTGGTGATGTATCGAACCCGCCTGAAGACCGCGCAACGCGTCCTATACGCGCTGCGTTTTCAGCAGGTCGCGGATTTCGGTGAGGAGCTGGACGTCCACCGGCGGCGGTGCTGCCGGCTCTTCGTTCTTCTGCTTTTCGAGAGAAGCACGCATCCTGTTGACGGCCTTGACCAGCAGGAAAATGATCCAGGCGAGAATGAGGAAGTTCAGCACCACGGTCAGGAAGTTGCCATAGGCAAAGACAGCGCCCTGCTCGCGCGCGGCGGCAAGCGATGTCGCGGTCACGGTGCTGGAGAGCGGGATGAAGAAATTGGAAAAATCGATGCTGCCGATGATCGCGCCGACGATCGGCATGATGATGTCATTGACCAGCGAATTGACGATCAGCGTGAAAGCTCCGCCGATGATGATACCGACGGCAAGGTCCATGACATTGCCGCGGGCAATAAATGCCTTGAATTCATTTATCATTACTCTCTCCTTGTCTTTGGCCTTAAACCAGCTGTGTCAGCCTGTTCTGACGCAACCGGGTACAAACCGGATGCTAGCCGAAATCGAAATCATGTAAATCATGCGATCAAAAATAGCGTGGCGTGGCCTATCACGATTCGATGCGGAAAGAGCCGCCGTTTCTTTGACTTAAGGCTTAGGCGGACCCGATTTTCTTCCCCCTCGTCTTGTCCTATGCTTCACACGGGAGAAGGAGGAGACATGCTCTCGGGCTCGATCATTTTCGCTGCCGCCTTCGGCTACCTGCTGCTGCTGTTTGCAGTGGCAAGTTATGGCGATCGCAAGGCCTGGAAGGCCGCACCTGCCGGCAAGGGCAGGCCGCTGGTCTATGCCTTGAGCCTGGCGATCTATTGCACGTCCTGGACCTATTTCGGAGGCGTCGGGCTTGCCGCCGAGCGCGGCCTCGAATTTACCGGCATCTATATCGGCCCGATCCTGATGTTCACCATCGGCCTGCCGGTGATCCGCCGCATCATCGCGCTTGCCAAGGCCGAGAAGCTCACATCCGTTGCCGATTTCATCGCCGCGCGCTACGGCAAGAACCCGATGGTTGCGGCCATCGTCGCGCTGATCTCGCTGGTCGGCGCCATCCCCTATATCGCATTGCAGCTGAAGGCGGTCTCCAGCTCGGTCTCGGCACTGGTCGATACCAGCGGCTACGGCATCGGTTCGGGGCAGGACTTCATCGACCTGCCGCTCCTGGTGACGCTTTTCCTCGCCTGCTTCGCCATCGTTTTCGGCACGCGCCATACCGACGCGACCGAACATCAGGACGGACTGATCCTGGCGATTGCGATGGAATCGGTGGTGAAGCTGCTCGCTTTGGTCACGGCCGGGATCTACGTGGTCTTCTTCCTGTTCGACGGTCCAAGTGACTTGTGGGCCAAGGCTCTGGCCAACCAGCAGGTGATGACGGCACTGCACTACCAGACGCCGCTGCCGCGCTGGATCCTGCTCGTCGTCCTGTCCGCCTTTGCCATCATCATGCTGCCGCGCCAGTTCCATGTAACGGTGGTGGAAAACCGGACGGAAAAGGACCTGCGCACCGCAGGCATCCTGTTTCCGATCTACCTTGTTGCCATCAACCTGTTCGTGCTGCCCGTCGCGATTGCCGGCGTGCTGACCTTTGCCGGTACCGGCGATGCCGATCTCTACCTGCTGACGCTGCCGCTGGCGGCAGATATTCCGGTGCTCACCATGATCACCTTCATCGGCGGGTTTTCCGCAGCCACGGCCATGGTCATCGTCGCATCGGTCGCGCTGTCGATCATGATTTCCAACGACATCATCATGCCAGTATTCCTGCGGCGCAACCTGATGGGCCGCGGCGGCTCGCAGGATGTGGCGGGTACCCTGCTCAATGTCCGGCGCACGGCGATTTTCGTGGTGCTGCTACTGGGTTACGCCTATTACCGCTCCGCCGACATGAGTGCGGGTCTTGCCTCGCTTGGCCTGCTTGCTTTCGCCGCCATCTCGCAGATGGCGCCGGCATTGTTCGGCGGTCTTGTCTGGCGCCAGGCCAATGCCCGCGGCGCCATCGCCGGGATGACGCTCGGATTTTTTGTCTGGGCCTATCTCCTGTTTCTGCCCAGCCTCGGCGGACCGGACAATTCGCATGTCGCGGCAACCGTTCTCGGCTTTCTCTTCCCCTTCACCACCCTGTTTTCCGGCGCCGACGCCGATCCGCTGGTCAATGCCTCGGCGCTCAGCCTGCTGGTCAACGTGATCGCCTATGTCGTTGGCTCGCTGACGCGCGCCCCAAAGCCGCTGGAGCGGCTGCAGGCAGGCGTGTTCATCCGCCGCAAATCGCGCAGCGAAAAAGCCTTTCGCGGGCGCAAGACCAAGATCACCGTGCTGGATCTGAAGACCACCATCGCCCGCTATCTCGGCCAGGAACGGATGCAGCGCTCCTTCCAGACCTATGAGCGCCAGACGGGCCGCTGGCTGGAGGATCATCTGCCGGCCGATATGGGGCTGATCCATTTTTCCGAACAGCTGCTCGGCAGCGCCATCGGCTCCTCGTCCGCCCGGCTCGTTCTGTCGCTCGTGCTGCAGCGGCTGGACGACACCTCGTCGGACACGGCCTGGCTGCTCGATCAGGCATCTGAAGCGCTGCAATACAATCAGGACATGCTGCAGACCGCACTCTCGCAGATGGACCAGGGCATCGCCGTCTTCGACAGTTCCAACAACCTGATCATCTGGAACCGCCGGTTCCGCCAGCTGCTCGACCTGCCGGAAAGCGCCGGACAGGTCGGCTTTCCGCTCGCAGACATCGTTTCGATGCTGACCCAGCGCGGCGATATCCGCAAGGATGACGGCAAGCGGCTGATTGCCAATTTCCTGACGCTCGACAAACCCTTCCTGCTCGAGCTGTCAGGCGGCGCCCGCATCATCGAGGTGCGCACCAATGCCATGCCCGACAAGGGCATCGTCACCACCTATACCGACATTACCCAGCGCGTGGCCGCCGACATGGCGCTGAAGCAGGCAAACGAGACGCTGGAACTGCGCGTTGCCGAGCGCACGGGAGAACTCACCCGCGTCAACAAGGAAGTCGCCGAGGCGCGCGCCGCTGCCGAAGAGGCCAATATCGGCAAGACGCGCTTCTTTGCCGCTGCCGGTCACGATATCCTGCAGCCGCTGAATGCGGCCCGCCTCTACTCGTCGTCGCTGGTGGAACGTCTCGGCGAATCGGAAAACAGCGCGCTGGTGCAGAATATCGATTCCTCGCTGGAATCGGTGGAGACCATCCTCGGGGCCGTTCTCGATATTTCGCGGCTCGATACCGGCGCCATGAAGCCGCGCCTGCAATCGGTGCCGCTCAACGACCTCTTGCGGCGGATCGAGACCGATTTTGCGCCGGTTGCCCGCGCCGCCAAGCTCAAGCTCACCGTCATGCCGACATCGCTCACCGTGCGCACCGACCCCAACCTGTTACGCCGCCTGGTGCAGAACCTCGTTTCCAACGCGATCAAATATACGCTGGCGGGCAAGATTCTCGTCGGCGTGCGGCGCGAAAACGGCAATGCGGTCATCCAGGTGCTCGATTCCGGCATCGGCATCCCCGCGTCCAAGTTCCGCACCGTCTTCAAGGAGTTCGCCCGCCTCGACGAGGGCGCCAAGACCGCCTCCGGACTTGGCCTTGGCCTGTCAATCGTCGATCGCATTTCGCGCGTGCTCAATCACAGCGTCGATCTGCAATCCAAGCCCGGCAAGGGCACCCGCTTCCGCGTCACCCTGCCGATCGACCGGACGGCGGCGGGCAGCGCCCGGATCACGCCATCCGATCCGATCCGCACCGTCGAGCCGCTGCATGGCCTGCGCGTCCTTTGCATCGACAACGAGCCGCTGATCCTGGAAGGCATGAAACTGCTTTTGGAGGGCTGGGGCTGCCGCGTGACGACCACACCGTCGCTCGATGTCTGGCAGCGCAGTTTAACCGCTCAAGACCTGCGCCCCGACGCGATCATTGCCGACTATCACCTCGACGACGGCACCGGCATCGACATGATCCGCGCCATCCGGCTTCATTCCGGCACCGATATTCCGGCACTCCTGGTCACCGCCGACCGCTCCCCCGAAGTGCGCGCAAGCGCCGAGCGCGACGGCATCACCTTGCAAAACAAACCCGTCCGCCCGGCCTCGATGCGCGCCTGGCTGACGCAGCTGTCGGTATCGATGAAGGCGGCGGCGGAATAAACAGGATTGAATTATAGTGAAATTGCTATATTCGTATTGATATGACGTCGGACGATGCGATCGATATTAAAGAGGTGCTGTTCCTGTCGCCGCGTGTCGAAGAGGACTACCTTGCGCAACCCGCTGAAGTGATTGAAGCATTCGATGCGCGGATAACCGCAGTCCAGAACCTTCGGCGCCTGCCTGCAAGACATCACCAGGCGCTATCGGGGAATGCGAAGGGGATCGATGAGCTCCGCGTCTTTCACGACAGCAACACATACCGGACATACTATCTTGCGGCCTACGACGAGGTGGTGATCCTGATCGACGCGGGCATGAAGAAGTCGAAACAGGGCGGCGAGATTCCGGCAGAACAGGTTGTCCGGCTGTTGGAGAGAAAACGTCAGGCAGACCAATTTTATACCCGAAATCGGGTGTTGCTGCGCGAACGTTACGACGCACGGCAAAGGCGAAGGCAATCGGAATAGGTTCAAAGACATGACGGATGCAGCAGCTGGACCAACCAAATTGGGAAGCGGGAACTATCTCAAGGACCGCGGCTATAGTGACCCCGCAGAAATGCGGGTCAAATTCCTGCTTTCAAACGAGATCGCTCTCGCCGTCGAAGAC
Source organism: Pararhizobium qamdonense (assembly GCF_029277445.1). Classification (NCBI taxonomy): domain Bacteria; kingdom Pseudomonadati; phylum Pseudomonadota; class Alphaproteobacteria; order Hyphomicrobiales; family Rhizobiaceae; genus Pararhizobium; species Pararhizobium qamdonense. The sequence continues at coordinate 4,052,580 of NZ_CP119566.1, forward strand.
AAGAGCTTGAGCCAGAAGGCGGCTGCGGAACTGACCAATTTGAAGCAGCCCGATATATCGAGAATCGTCAACGGCAATGTGGGTGACTATTCCGTCTGGAGGCTGATGCGCGCCCTGTCGTTGCTCGGCAGGGACATCGTTATCGACATCCATCGATCGAACCAGGAGCGTGGTGATATCAACACGCATATCGCGCCGGCAAAGCTGGCGACCGGACGTTAAGCCGCCACAGCCGAAATCTTGCCCAGCTGAATGACCGCCTGCGTGCGGCTATCGACATTGAGCTTGAGCAGGATGGCCGAGACATGCGCCTTGATGGTTGCTTCGGAGACGCCGAGTTCGTAGGCGATCTGCTTGTTGAGCAGGCCTTCGGCGAGCATCCCAAGCACGCGCGATTGCTGCGGGGTGAGCGTCTGCAAACGGTGCAGAAGGGCGGCCACTTCCGGCTCGTGCTCCATGCCGCGCTGGAAGCCCGGCGGCGTGAAGATATCGCCGGCCATGACCGTGTCGATCCCTTGTCGGATTTCGTCGATACCTGCGGATTTGGACAGGAAACCGGAGGCGCCGAGTTCGAGTGCGCGCTGGATGGTGGCCGGATCGTCATGGGCAGAGACGATCATGACGGGCAGGCTCTGGAACTCGGCACGAAGCGCAATCAGCCCGGAAAGCCCGCTGACACCCGGCATGGTGAGATCCAGTAGCATCAGGTCGGCCGATGGATTTCCGATCGCCGCTTGCCGCGCGGAGGTGAAATCGCCGGCCTCGATGATCGCCGGATTGCCCGGCATGCCGCCCAGCGCCTGGCGCATGGCGCCGCGAAACAGCGGGTGGTCATCCGCAATGATGATGGTCAATCCTGATGTCATGACGCTCCCTCCCCAGAGCCTGGCCCGAAGGCCTGCCACGGCGGAAAAATCCTCCAATTCTTCCGCAGTGCCGTCCAGATCCGGTCAGGTCTTTTGGGGCATGTCCTCCGTCTTGTCCGACGGCGGCTTGTCCCCGCTTTCCAGATCTTTCACAATTCCCATGAAACTGCGCATCATTCTTTCCATGACGCCCATCGTCTGGTCAATCTCTTCCTTGGTCGGAAGCCTGGGTTTGATGCCCAGCGTGCCGTCGGAGGCGGCTTTTTCCAGGGTTTCGACGCGCTTGGTCAGCAAATCGAGCTCCAGCTCGAAGGCCGTGCGCTCGTCGGCCGCCATGCGGCAGACGATATCGCCGTCCTTTTCCTGGCAGAGCGAGACCTCGCCGGTCTGCGTATCCAGCCGCGCGATACCGCTATCGGTCTTCTGCATGGCATAGCGCCCGGGCGCCGGTTCCTGCGCCGCCACGGCAGACGCCGCAACCATGCCGCCAAGGGCTACCACCGGCATCAGCATCCTGTTCATCGCATTCTCCTTGATCGACATGATACGGCGCCCGTCAAAAATCAGGGCTGCGTCACGCTTGCCGGTGGACATTTTCAGAAGATTGCGGCAATCCCGCAATGAGATCGTCCACAGTTTCAGGAAACGCCGGCATGAGCAGCATTATCTATAAAATCGTTCCGGCAACTCTATGGCAGGATGCGCGCGCAAGCGGAGAATTCAAAGGTGCTGCGATCGATCTGACCGACGGTTTTGTTCATTTCTCAACCGGGGACCAAGCACAGGAGACCGCTGCACGGCATTTTGCAGGGCAGGACGGCCTGCTGCTGGTTGCGGTCGATGGCGAAAAGCTGGGAGAGGCGCTGGTTTACGAGACCTCGCGCGGCGGTGCTTTGTTTCCGCATCTCTATGCCTCCCTGCCGCTTGACGCGGTCATCTGGGAAAAGCCGCTGCCGCTCGATGCCAATGGCGCCCATGTCTTCCCGGAGCTTGACCAATGATCGATATGTTCCAGTCGCTGGCCCGCCGCGGTCTTTTCCTGCTCGATCCGGAAGCGGCGCACGGCCTGTCGATCAAGGGGCTGAAGACCGGCCTCGTGCCTGCCTGCGCTGCCCCCGCCGATCCACGTCTGGCGCAGACCGTCGCCGGTCTCTCCTTTGCCAATCCGGTCGGCCTCGCCGCAGGTTACGACAAGAATGCAGAGGTCCCGGAAGCGCTGTTGCGCCTCGGTTTCGGCTTTACCGAGATCGGCACCGTGACCCCAAAGCCGCAGGCCGGCAACGACAAGCCGCGCATCTTCCGGCTGGTGGAGGACGAGGCCGTGATCAATCGCCTCGGCTTCAACAATGAAGGCCATCAGGCAGCGCTCCAGCGCCTGAAATCCTGCGCCCGTTCCGCAATGATCGGCGTCAATATCGGTGCCAACAAGGACAGCGCCGACCGCGTTGCCGACTATGTCACCGGCATCCGCACCTTCTATGGTGTCGCCCGCTATTTCACCGCCAATATCTCGTCACCGAACACACCGGGCCTGCGTGACCTGCAGGCACGCGAAAGCCTGTCCGCCCTGCTGTCTGCCGTTCTTGCGGCGCGCGATGAGGAAGCCAGGAAAGCGGGCACCCGCGTACCGGTGTTCCTGAAGATTGCGCCGGATCTGACCGAAGAAGGAATGGACGATATTGCCGCGGTCGCGCTCGACCATGCGCTTGACGGCCTGATCGTCTCCAACACGACGCTGTCGCGCGAGGGGCTGCGCGACCAGCAGCAGGCCAAGGAGAGTGGCGGTCTTTCCGGCAAACCGCTGTTTGAAAAATCCACGATCGTGCTGGCCAAGATGCGCAGGCGCGTCGGCGCCGATCTGCCGATCATCGGGGTCGGCGGTGTCTCGTCGGCCGAAACGGCTGCGGAAAAGATCCGCGCCGGCGCCAATCTCGTCCAGCTCTATTCCTGCATGGTCTATGAGGGGCCGGCGCTGGCTGGCAAGATCGTGCGCGGCCTGTCTGCCCTCTGCGACCGCGAAAAGCTGGCCTCGATCAGCGATATCCGCGGCAGCCGCACGGAGTATTGGGCTGACAGAAGCGCTTGAGCGGTCAGCTGGCTGAGAGCACCATGGCCCAATAGGGCCGGTTTCCGGACGCCGGATTGCGCATCACGCCAACGCCGAGGCCGCTATAGTTCGGGCCCAGCATATTCTCCAGGTGCTTGGGCGAGTTGAACCAGGCGGCATAGGCCCGTTCGGCGCTGTCCTGGCCCATGGCGATGTTTTCCGCTGCCGGAAGCCCCACGCCGCCGCTCTTCATCCGCGACAGGAAACTGTCGCCCAGGCCGATCAGATGCGACATCTTTCCGGCCTTGGCCATGCGGGACGCCTGCGACAGTGCCGCTTGCGCAGCCGCCGGATCGCGCACCAGCGGCTGCAGACCCTTCTGCTTTCTCAACGCATTGATATAGCCGAGCGTCGCCTCCGTCTGATCGCTGCCATCGCCGCTCGGGGTGAGCTTGGGCGTGCCGCAACTGGCGAGAAGGCCGAGCGAGAAAACCGCGCCTGCGCGCAGGAAGGTGCGGCGGGAAGCAAGGACTGTCTGATCGTGCATGTTACCGCCGGTAGCTGAGAATGCGCAGGATGATGAAGACCGGGATCACCACGGCGGCACCCAGAAGCAGATAGTCGCCGACGCGGCCAAGGGCTGCAAAGCCCGAATGCCAGAGATCGAGAACGAAATCGCGTACCGTGTAGAGGATGCCATAGGGCGTCCATCCAAAAACCGCCATGACGAAGCCGACGATGATCGAGACCACCAAAAGCTTGACGAGGACCCGAAGGGGCGAATCGCCCAGAAACCTGTTCACTCCATCGGCCATGGCCCATGATTCTCCTGTTTTTCTTCACATAGGTCGCCATGGCCCTTGCTGCAAGCTGTCGATACCGCCGTTAAATCGCCGCTTGCCATTTCTGAACTTGCGCGCCACAAGCGCTTAAAGCCCAAGCCCGTCACACGCGGCGCGCAATCGAGACCCGGAATCATGATGCTCAACCAGCTTTCCTCCGGCGATCTCATTGCCGACCGCCGCGCCGAATATGCGCATATGCTCGCCGATAGCGGCGATCATATGGACGCGGCCGACCTAATGACCCAGGCGCTGGAGCTTGCGCCCGGCTGGGCGGCCGGCTGGTTCCGTCTCGCCGACTATGAGGAAAAATCCGGCCGCAAAGAGGCAGCCATCAGCGCCCTCAAAAAAGTTCTGACGCTCAATCCGGAGGATATGTTCGGGGCCGGTTTGAAACTCGCTCTTCTTGGCGATTCCGAAGCTCCCGGTCAGCCGTCAAGCCTCTACGTGGCGCAGCTGTTCGACGACTATGCCGGCCGCTTCGACAAGGCGCTTGTCGAAAAGCTCGACTATCGCGTTCCGGAAAAGCTGGAGGCTCTGATCGCCGAACATGCGGGCGGCATGCGGTTTACCGATGTGGCCGATCTCGGCTGCGGCACCGGCCTGTTCGGCGAGCGCATCCGCGCCAGGGCGGACCGTCTGGAAGGCTTCGACCTGTCTGCCAACATGCTGGCAAAGGCACAGGAAAAGGGCCTTTATGATCACTTAGCCCAAGCCGATCTTTCGCTGCCGCCGGAAACGTCCGGGCTGTTTTCCGGCATGCCGGAGCACCGCGCCGATCTGGTCAGCGCCGCCGATGTGCTGATGTATCTGGGCCGCCTCGACAGCGTCTTCGTCATCGCTCTACAGCTGATGGGACGCGCAGGCCTGTTTGCTTTTTCCGTCGAGGATGCCGGTGTGGAAGGCGATTTTATCTTGCGTCCATCGCTCCGCTACGCCCATTCCGAAACCTATATCCAGGGCCTCTGCAAACGCTTTGGACTCGAGATCGTCGCTGTCAGCAAAACACCCATTCGCAATGATGGCGGAAAACCTGTGCTTGGCATTCTGTTCCTTACGCGAAAACCGGCCTGAACGCAGTTTTCTTGCGAAGTTAAAATAGGTCAGCATTGCTTACATATTTTGCTTGATTGCGACAGGCAGAATCCGATAATTGCTGCACTGCACCCAGCCGTGATTATCAGAACGGCTGCGAGCGAACCTGCATTTTCAGTCCATCCCAACATCGCCGTCCGGGCTATCCGGGCGCGGCCTGGCCATCTTCGGAGAGTGTGACATGAGCATTATCAATGCCCTTGGCTTCTGGAATACCAGTGCTACGCGCCATACGCCGGTCGAGGATGTGCAGGGTATTTTTTCGGGCAGCCTGGTCGCTGCCCTTGGCCTTTACGTGCTCGCCAGCGCCGGTCTCCTGACGGGCAGCACCGCCGGGGTCGCCTTCCTGCTGCATTATGCGCTTGGCATCAATTTCGGCCTCGCCTTCTTCGTGCTCAACCTGCCGTTTTTCTACCTGTCGTGGAAGCGCCTCGGCATGGCCTTCACCGTGAAGACCTTCATTGCCATCGCCATTACCTCGGTCCTGACCAATCTGCAGGGTGATGTGTTCCAGATCGCCAATATCCACCCGGCCTGGGCGGCGCTGCTGGGCGGCGTTCTCCTGGGGTTTGGTGTTCTGGCGCTCTACCGCCACCGCGCCAGCCTTGGCGGCGTCGGCATCCTCGGCATTTATATGCAGGAGCGGTTCGGCATCCGCGCCGGTCTGGTGCAGCTTGCCATCGATCTCTGCGTGCTGGCCGCCGCCTTCTTCGTCACCACGCCGCCGGTCGTGTTCTATTCGGTACTGGGCGCAGTCGTGCTCAATCTGTTCCTGACCATCAACCACCGCTCCGACCGCTATATCGCTTTGTAAAACGCGCGTCCTCCAGGCGGAGGAGACGCCGCGTGCAAAGCGAGGTGACGAGGGGGCCGATGCGCATTTGTCGAACAATGCGCCGCGCCAATGCCAGGGCAGCACCGGCCGCCCCCTCGTCCAACCCTTTTATTCCTATTGATGTGAGAGCGGGACAAGCCCTTCCCGCTCCCCGGCGCTGCACCTGTTGCGGATGCGCAGCCCCGTAGCCGTTTTGCCGGTCAGGCGGCCTTTGCCACCTTGTCGACCGGATGCTGCGAGCGGAAGCTGACGGCCAGCCGGTTCCAGACGTTGATGGCGCCAATAGCAACCGTGATGTCGGTGATCTCCGCTTCGGAAAAATGCTCCTTCAGCGCGTTGAAGACGTCGTCCGGCGCGCCGGTCTGGGCAATGTTGGTGACGGCATCGACCCAGCCGAGCAGAGCCCGCTCGCGGACGTCATAAACCGGCGATTCACGCCAGACGCACAACAGGTTGATCCACTGCTCGCTCAGGCCGTCATGACGGGATTCCTTGACGTGCATATCGACACAGTAGGCGCAGCCATTGATCTGCGACGCGCGTAGCTTGATCAGGTGGATGAAACGGCGCTCAAGACCGCTCTCCTGGACATACTGCTCCAGAGCAGCGACGGCCTTGTAGGCGGCAGGCGAAACTTTGGCGAAGTTGAAACGCGTTTGCATGGGTCTTCTCCTGTGTTGATGGCTCAGCGAGCCGTTTTGCGCTCATGAAGTTCAAGGAAGGCGCAGCCTCTTGCTGCGATCGATCCGTCGTCGATCTCGGCCAATTGCACGCCGAGATCGGCAATTGTGGTCTTGGCCAGTTCCGCCCGGTAGACGCGCTCGGCCCTCAGCATGGTGGCCGAGATATTGCAGGGCTTGGAAAACAGGTGATTGCCGACGGGGTTCGGCCCGCGCTGGCGGATTTCATTGCAGCGAAAGGCCGGGGCCGGGCCTTCGACGGCAAGCACGATATCGAGCAGCGTGATCTTCTGCGCCGGACGCGCCAGCCGGTATCCGCCCTTGGGGCCCGGCACCGTATCGAGAATGCCGGCCCCCGACAGAGATTGCAGATGCTTGAGCAGATAGCTCGTGGAGACGCCATGAAACTCGGCGATTGCGGCGGCCGACAGGACCCCGCCTTCGGACAGGCCGGACAGCATCGCCACGCTGTGGATTGCTTGCTCGACCCCGTCACCCAGCTTCATTCTCTTGCCTCCGTTTTCTATCGTGGATAATTTATATCCATGATTATTCCGGCCGTCAAGCGGGGAAATCCGTCACAGCGCTTGCGTTCGCAAAACCTGAGGATAGAAGAGCAGGAGACTGGCGACGGGAACTATGACGATGATGGCGACACCTGCAAAATCGGCCTTTGCGGCCCTGATGAATTCAAGCGCCGAGCGGCATTCGATCGCCGACGACGCGCAGGGCGTGATCTCCGGCAGCATGCTCTGCGTGCTCGGGATTACGCTGTTTTCCAGCGCCGGACTGTTAACGGGCGGCACGCCGGGCATCGCCTTTCTCGTCCATTACGCGACGGGCTTCAGCTTCGGCGCCTGCTTCTTTGCGGTAAACCTGCCCTTCTACTACCTCGCCTTCCGCCGCATGGGCCTTGCCTTCACGGTCAAGACCTTCATCGCTGTCGCAATGACCTCGGCCATGTCCGAAGTGTTGCCGCGTGCGCTGGGGATCACCCAGATCGATCCGCTGATCGGCGCCCTGTTCGGCGGGCTTGTGGTCGGTGCCGGCCTCCTCGCCCTTTTCCGCCATCGCGCCAGCCTGGGCGGCATCGGCATTCTGGCGCTCTATCTGCAGGATCGTTTCGGCTGGCGGGCAGGCTTCACCCAGCTCGGTTTCGACGGGGCGATCGTTGCCTGCTCGTTCTTCCTTGCCAGCCCCTTCATCATCGCCTGTTCGATCGCGGGCGCCGTCGTCATGAACGTCACCTTGGCGATGAACCACCGCAAGGACCGCTATATCGCGATGTAATCACGCCGAGGCGTCGTGCTCCGCCAGGGGACGTCGAGGCACCCGGGAGGACTATCCAAAACGTATCCTATCCGTTCATGCTGTCCGGGCCGGGATCGTCACCGGCGGCGGCAATCGACATGCGGCGCAGATAATGGGCCCAGCCCTTTGCGTGATTGGCACGTTCCTTCTCGTCGGGCAGGCCACTATGGGTGAGCCGCACCAGCGTGCCGCCGTCCTTCTCGATCAGGTCGATTTCGATCAGGCCGGATTCCGGCGGCACCGTGTCATGGCCTTCCCAGCCGAAACTATAGGCCAGGCGGTGCACCGGGATGACCTCGGTAAACTGGCCTCTTGCGGTCTGCCGGTCGTTCATGCTGAGCAGATAGATGCCGCCGGGATGCGGCTCGATCGTCGCCGAGGTGCCCATCCAGCGCAAGATCTTGTCGGGATCTGTCAGAAACGCAAAAACCGTTGCCTGCGGCGCGGCGATCTGGATTTCACTGTGAAGCGTTTCCGTCATCGGGATGTCCTTCCAGTCTCACATTCAGGCCGCAATTTAAGCCGAACTGCCTGTTGCGCAAGATGCAAAATCTCGTGACAGCAGGCAGGCCCCACGGCATGATGGCCGCTATGCAACTGCCGTCTGCTCTCTCTTTCCTCGCCGATGCCGCGATCGACATGCCTGATGGCGATGCGTTCCTGACGGCGCTGGCCGCACGGCTTGTTGCCGATGGCTTGCCGCTGACCGGAGGTGCGCTGACGCAGGCAGCACCGCATCCCGTCATCGAGCGGCGCATCTGGCTCTGGCGGGCGGATACCGGACGGGTGATCGAGGCGCTGGGACTGACGGGTGCCTTTGGTCCCGCCGCAGTCCAACCCGCTGATATCGGCCGCAGCGATATCGCGAAGACTGACATCGCCGGTGCTGACAGCGCCCGTACTGACATCGGAAAGCGGACTGACATCGCACAGACTTGGCTGGCAGGCCTCGGCACCCCCAGCATTCAGGAGGAGGCCGCCGGTGGCGCGACGCTCGCCTGGTCGGCAAACCGGCCATTCACCCCGGATGAGGCAGACCTTTTACGCGAAGTCGCACGCTTTGCGGCAGCGCCGCTTGCCGTGCTTGCTGCCCGCTCAACGCTCTCAGCGCTTTTGACGACCTATCTCGGCCGCCGCAGCGCCGCGCAGGTGCTGGCCGGACGTTTGCGGCGCGACCCGGGAGAGACGATCCGGGCCGCTCTTCTGTTTGCCGATCTGCGCGGCTTTACCGAATTGTCGGAGACAACGGACGCAAAAGAGGTGATCGCAGCGCTCGACGCCTGGTTCGACCGCGTCGCGGGCGCCGTCCATGCCTTTGGCGGCGAGGTGCTGAAATTCATCGGCGATGGGGTTCTGGCAATCTTTCCGGTCGGCGAGCGCGGCGCGACAGCCGCCTGCGACGCCGCTTTGCGCGCGGTATCTTCCGCACGCGCTGGAATGGATCACCTCGATAAAGTCCGCTCTGCGCAAGGACAAAAACCCCTCACGTTCGGCGTGGCTCTTCATCTCGGCGATATGCTGTGGGGGAATATCGGGACGGCCGACCGGCTGGATTTCACCGCCATCGGCCCTGCCGTCAATCTCGTCAGCCGGCTGGAGGGCCTCTGCCGCCCGCTCGGATGCACGGTGCTCGTCTCCGGCGCCTTTGCGGCGGAAACGACGCAGCCGCTCGATCCCCTCGGCGATCATAGCCTGCGCGGCATCGCCGCACCCTGCGCGGTGTTTACGCCGCAGCGCTAACCAACGGCACATATTCTTTATGACCGGACGACGCCGCTACAGCCCGTCGTGTTTTTTCAGCTGATCGATCGCGCTCAGTGCATCATAGGGGGACCAGCCTGCATCGACGGCGGCTTCCACCAGCTTGGTTTCCACTTCCTGCTCCAGCCGCTGATAGAGCGGCTCCAGCGCCTCCTGAACCGTCAGGATATGCTGATCGGGCGGAATGATGGTTTTACCAGATGCGGAGGATGGCATGCCCCTCTCCTTCTTGATTTGGCTTGAATTCGGCCTCTTTGATTCCGGCAGAATTGTTCCAACGCCGGGACTGCGGAAATGTTCCGGCGCAAGCCGCCATATTTTTGACGGCGACCGGAATCCTTCCGGATGGCGTTATGCATACCCGCTATTTCAAAGGGCTCTCTTCAAATCCGCATCATTTGATCTACATTTGTTCGCGTGAACCAGATCGATTCCATCCCGCGCGCCAGGACGCAAATTCTCCTGCCCCCGCCCTTCCTGCGCTGGTTTGCGGAAAAGGGCTGGCAACCGCGTGCGCATCAGCTGGAGCTTCTGTCCCGCGTCCAGAGCGGCGACAGCATGTTGCTGATCGCACCGACCGGTGCCGGCAAAACGCTGGCGGGTTTCCTTCCCTCGCTGGTTTCCCTCACTGAACGCGGAAAAATCCCGCCCGGCTCGGCCTTTACCGGCATCCACACGCTCTACATTTCGCCCCTCAAGGCGCTCGCCGTCGATATCGAGCGCAACCTGATGAAGCCGGTCGGTGACATGGGCCTGCCGATCCGCATTGAAAACCGCACCGGCGATACGCCCGCCGCCAAGCGCCAGCGCCAGAAGCTCAATCCGCCCGATATCCTTTTGACAACGCCGGAACAGGTGGCGCTGCTTCTCGCCAATGGCGAGGCCGAGCGCTTCTTCAAGGACCTGAAATATGTCGTCCTCGACGAGCTGCATTCGCTGGTCACGTCCAAGCGCGGCCATCTTCTGTCGCTCGGTCTCGCCCGCCTGCGCCAGCTCGCACCCGCCATGCAGGCGATCGGCCTTTCCGCCACGGTCGCCGACCCGATGGAGCTGCAGCGCTGGCTTGCCCCTCAGAGAGAGGGCGAAGATAATCATGCCGGCCTGATCACCGTGACCGGCGGGGCAAGGCCGGAAATTTCCATCCTCTTCACCGAGGAGCGCGTGCCCTGGGCCGGGCATTCGGCAGCCTATGCAATCGGCGATATCTACCGGGCGATCGGCGAGACCAAAACGACGCTTCTCTTCGTCAATACCCGCAGCCAGGCCGAACGCGTCTTCCAGGAATTGTGGACCATCAACGACGACAATCTGCCGATCGCGCTGCATCACGGCTCGCTCGATGTCGGCCAGCGGCGCAAGGTCGAGGCGGCCATGTCGGAAAACCGGCTGCGCGCCGTTGTCGCCACCTCGACGCTCGATCTTGGTATCGACTGGGGTGATGTCGATATGGTCATCCATGTCGGCGCACCGAAGGGCGCATCGCGCCTTGCCCAACGCATCGGCCGCGCCAATCACCGCATGGACGAGCCGAGCCGCGCCATCCTAGTTCCCGCCAACCGTTTCGAGGTGATGGAATGCCAGGCAGCGCTCGATGCCAACTATATCGGCGCGCAGGACACGCCCGCCGTCGGCAAGGGCGCGCTGGATGTGCTCGCCCAGCATGTGCTCGGCATGGCCTGTGCCGCGCCTTTCGATCCCCTGACGCTCTATGCTGAAATCACCAGTGCCGCACCCTATTCGACCCTTTCCTGGGAGACCTTCGAACGCATCGTCGATTTCGTTGCCACCGGCGGGTACGCGCTGCGCGCCTATGAGCGCTATGCCAAGATCCGCAAGACGCCGGAAGGCCTCTGGCGCGTCTCCAATCCGATGGTTGCCCAGCAATACCGCCTCAATGTCGGCACCATCATCGAATCGCCGATGCTCAACGTGCGCATGGTCAAGCACAACGCCCGGGGCGGCATCGGCCGTGGCGGAATGGCGCTCGGCAAGGTCGAGGAATATTTCATCGAGATGCTGTCTCCGGGCGACACGTTTCTCTTTTCCGGCAAAGTGCTGCGTTTTGAAGGCATCCGCGAAAACGAATGCCTGGTCAGCCAGGGCTTCAAGCTCGATCCGAAGGTCCCTTCCTATAATGGCGGCAAGTTTCCGCTCTCCACTTATCTCGCCCAGCAGGTCCGCAAGATGCTCGCCGATCCCAGCCGGCATGCGACCCTGCCGGATCAGGTGCGCGACTGGCTGGCGCTGCAGAAAGATCTTTCGATGCTGCCGAAGGAGGACGAGCTCCTGATCGAAACTTTTCCGCGCGGTGCACGCCATTACATGGTGATCTACGCTTTCGAGGGCAGGCTTGCCCACCAGACGCTTGGCATGCTCTTGACCCGGCGGCTCGACCGCGCCGGGCTGAAACCGCTCGGCTTCGTCGCCACCGATTATTCGCTCGCCATCTGGGGCCTGGAGGATCTAAGCGACGCCTTCACCGCCGGACGGCCACGGCTTGCCGACCTGTTCGACGAGGATATGCTGGGTGACGATCTGGAGGCCTGGCTGAACGAGAGCTTCCTGTTGAAACGCACGTTCCGCAACTGCGCCGTCATCGCCGGACTGATCGACCAGCGCCATCCCGGCAAGGAAAAGAGCGGACGGCAGGTGACGGTTTCAGCCGATCTCATCTATGACGTCCTGCGCAGCCACGAGCCCGATCACATCCTTTTGGAAGCCACGCGCAACGATGCATCCACTGGGCTTTTGGAGATCGAGCGGCTTGGCGATATGCTGTCGCGAATCAAGGGCCATATCACCCACCGCCCGCTGGAGCGGATTTCGCCGCTGGCCGTTCCGGTCATGCTCGAAATCGGCAGGGAATCGGTCAATGGCGACGCGCAGGACTTTCTGCTTGCCGAAGCCGCCGACGAACTGTTTGCGGATGTGGTGGCCACGGCATCGCCATAAAGCTTGATCAAAGACTTGAAAAAACAACGCCGCCGGAAACTTCATGTACCGTATCGCCCACGCCATCTCTGCCCTTCCGGACAATCCGGCGCTGTCGTCCCGCATCGTCGTGAACGGCGTGATCGGCATCTGCGATCCGCTCGGCGGGCTGTATCTGCCCGATCTCGATATTCTCGTCGTGTCCGATCTGCATCTGGAAAAGGGCTCGGCCTTTGCGCGGCGCGGCATGATGCTGCCGCCCTATGATACGCTGGCGACGCTGCGCATCCTCGATGCGATCATTGCCCGGCACAATCCGAAAACCGTCATCAGCCTCGGTGACAATTTTCACGACCGCAACGGCTCCGCCCTGATGCCGGAGCTGTTTCGCACCATGATCGAAACCATGGCGCGCGGGCGCGAATGGATCTGGATCAACGGCAACCACGATCCCGACGGCACAACCGCCCTGCCCGGCGCATCCATGGACGAACTCATCCATTCCGGCCTGATCTTCCGACACGAACCGGCTTTGAGCGCAAAGCCCGGCGAAATCGCCGGCCATCTCCACCCGTCAGCCACGGTACGTCGGCGCGAAAAATATATGCGCCGCGCCTGCTTTGCCACCGACGGCCGCCGTCTGATCATGCCCGCCTTCGGCGTCACCACCGGCGGCCTTGATCTGCGCCACCAGGCCATGCGCGGCCTGTTCGACCACCAGAGCCTTGTCGCCCATATGCTGGGACGGGATCGGATCTATTCGGTGCGGTTTGCGAATTTGCTGGGGTGATGGAGGACGCAGATAACTGAAGCTATAAATAAGAAAATCCGACCCTGACCTTTAATTTACCACTCTCTATATTTTCTATTCTCAACGAAGATGCATACCCCAAACCTATTAAATTATTCGCAAAAAGCCCATATCCAAATATCAATGGTGAACCAATATTTATTGTCGTCGTAGATTTATTAATTGCGAACCCTTGACAGGCCATCCATTCTACAAATTTCGGAAAATCTTGACCGAGTGCCTGAAATTTTTCGTTTAATTTCTGAGAAAGGCGTCGCTCACCCTTATTCAACCACCACCAATAAAATGGGTTTCCTGCGGAACGGTTTTCACAAGCGACATTTTGCTTGGCGCGCTCTGCACAGAAAAGCTCGCCTCTCTTGTAATCTGTTGGTTGACACCCGTTGAGCCTTACGATTTTAAAATGCTCAAAAATCATTGATCGAGCATAAGGCTCGAAAAAGAGCGAACAGAATACAAAATATACAGCCAGTGCCGTGAATATAACTTTTTTAATTGTTGTCAGACCGCAATAATATTCTGTAAATTTGCCGAGTGCTTTATCCATTTCTGGCACTCCCATTTTTGAAAACCTGCATAAATTCGAAACCACAGTGCCCTTTTGCTCAACTGGGCCAGTTGCAATGATGATGGATTTATTGACGATAAAACAATCTAAAGTTTAGTTTCCTATTAAAATCAGCTTGAAATCGACGCCCATGGGAAAGGGGATCCCAGAAAGTGGCATTACCCATTTTCTTCAGTCGAGACGGCTTGCCGCCCATCGGCAGCATTGAAATACAACCGGCACAAAAGCCCCAGCCGCTAGAACAGTGCGCGGCGCTCTAAAACGCGTTGAACGTCAGCGTCGTCAGCGAGCGGTTGATGCCGGGCACGGTGGCGATGTTGTCGTTGATGAATTTTCCGATGTCCTGCGCTTCATCGACATAGACCTTGATCAGAAGATCGTAATCGCCGCTGGTCGAATACATCTCCGAGACGATCTCCTTCTTGTAGATCACGTCGGCAACTTCGTAGGTTTTGCCGGGGGCGCATTGCAGCTGGACGAAAATCGGCTTCATGGCTCAGTCTCCTGATGTTTCGATCGCAAATAGCCTGTTTTTGCCAGGAGGCAAAGCCGGATCGATCAATCCCTGCGGAAGACGATACTGGCGAGCCAGCCGGTGACGACGGCCAGAAGCACGGCGACGAGGCCGTAGAGGAAGGGCTGCTGATGTGCTGCCGTGGTGATCGCCTGTTCGAGGCCGGTCTTGACGACGCGCAGTTCCAGCGCCTTGGCGGCGACGAAAAGGCCATCGCGGAACAGATAGGCGCGCACGATATGCGATCCGTTCGGCACGTCGGCCGGCAGGCGCAACGAGGCCTTGAACAGGCTGGAACTGATGAACTGCACACCGCCGGGATCGCGCTGGTAGATGCCGGTGGTTTCCCGAAGCCGCCGGAAGGCGTCGCGGAATTCGGTGAGGTTGCTGCCATCGCCGATAAAGCCGATCGGCGTCAGCGGCATATGATCGACGCCGATGCCCATATTGTTCATGTCGCCTGGGGGTGCGATCGTGTCGATATCGCGCGTGCTCGACAGCGAATAGGATTCCGGCACCTTTTCGAAGGTCATCGAATTGGTGTTGATCCAGATGCCGAAGACGCGCTCCTTCTTGCGCACCGTGGTGTTTTCCTTCGGGCCCTCCAGCGCCACGACAATATTGTATTTTCCCTGCGCCAACAGTCCGGGATCGGCGCCGTCAATGGCGCCGAAAATGGTGAGATCCGCCCCTCGGAAATCCGAGGTGATGGCGATCTCGTCAGTGGAAATGCCGATATCGAGTTTTTCGGTGAAATCGACCGGTTCTGCCTTTGCCGCAAGCGGTGCGGCAAACAGGAGAGCGGCGAGGATGATTTGCGAGACGGTCCGCATCAGAAGCCGAGCCCCGCGGAAACGATCGAATAGACTTCCTTCGGCGGGATCACCAGCTCGATGGCAAGGCGGATGCCGACGGCCAGAACCAAAAGCGCCAGAAGTGCCCGCAGCTGCTCGCCGCGCAGCCTCTGCCCTACCCGCACGCCATATTGCGCGCCGATGACGCCGGCGATCATCAGCACGAAGGCCAGAACGATATCGACGGTATAGTTGGCCGAGGCCTGGACGATGACGGTATAGGCCGACACGAAGATGATCTGGAACAGCGAGGTGCCGACGACGACATTGGTCGGGATGCGCAGGAGATAGATCATTGCCGGCACCATGATGAAGCCGCCGCCGACACCCATTACCGATGTCAGGATGCCGATGCAGAAGCCGAGTGCTGCGATCGGGATGACGCTCAAATAGATCTTGGATTTCTTGAACCGCATCTTCAGAGGCAGGCGATGGACCCAATTGTGATGGCCCGGCCGCTTCAGCGTCACGGTTTCGTTCTTGGCCGCACGCCGCAGCGCATTGATGCTCTCCCACAGCATCAGCGAGCCGACGGTGCCGAGCAGCAGCACATAGGCAAGCGAAATCACCAGATCGAGCTGGCCGATGCGCCGCAGCAGCGAAAAGATCCAGATGCCGACTGTCGCCCCGGCCAGACCGCCGCAGAGCAGCACGGTCCCGAGCTTGATATCGATCGTCCCGCGCCGGAAATGGGTGATGGCGCCGGAGATCGAGGAGGCGACGACCTGGTTTGCGCCGGTGGCGACGGCAACGACAGGCGGGATATTGTAGAAGATCAGGAGCGGCGTGATCAGGAAGCCGCCGCCGACACCGAACATGCCGGACAGGAAGCCGACGGCCGCGCCCATTCCCAGAATGATGAAAATGTTCACCGACAACTCTGCGATGGGCAGATACACCGTCACGGCCAGACCTCAAAATATGCCAATAGCCCGCAAGGCGGGCGGAAAACATCAAAGTGGCAAGTGATTCACCACGGGAGATAAGGAATGAAACAGTCTTGAAAACCAATCGTGAAAATTGCGAATTCAACGTCGTTTCGTCATGCGCCCCGGGGTCCGGCCTGTCAACCTTTTGCAGGCTTTAACCCTTTAGCGCCTCTGTGTCCGGCCGGTCTGCGGCATTATTGCGGCCGCGCACGCCGTTCCCCTGCAGGAGCCGCCAAATCGCCGTCCTGTGCCCGGATGGACACAGGCAGGCTTAGCCGTTCCGCTTCAGAAGTTCCTTGACCAGCGCGTCGTTGATCTGACCCGTCGGTTTTTGGCTGATCGATTTCTGGAAGGCCTTGATGGCGGCGACGGTCTTCTGGCCCATCTCGCCATCCGGCTTGCCGGCGTCGAAGCCGTTATTGTTGAGGATCGCCTGAATGTTGCGCAGCGCCTTCTTCATATCGACCGATGCGGTCTTGGTGCCCTTGCCGACCCAGGTGTCCGGCACATCGACCGAATTGGCCTTGGGATCGAGCGGCGTCAGCTTCCAGGCATCGAATTTCGCCTTGGCGCTTTTCAGCTGTTCAGGGCTCAGGGCCTTGCCGACTTCATCGCGCTTCTGGCCGGCATCGGTATCGCCGTCGCGGGCAGCCACAGAAAACCACTTGTAGGATTCTTCGAGGTCCTGGTTCACCCCGTTGCCGCGAGCATAGAGGATGGCGAGATTGAACTGGCTGTCGCGGATGCCGCGATCGGCAGCCATGGCAAACCACTTGCCGGCGCCGGCAAAATCGGGTGCAGCGCCGCCGCCGCTTGCCAGCATGACGGCAAGGTTATGCATGGCGCTGGCATTGCCCTTGTCGGCCGCCTGCTGATAGAGCGCGCGCGCCTTCGCCAGGTCACGGCCAACACCGGTGCCCTTTTCATACAGGCTTGCCAGCCGGTATTCGGCAGGCGTGACGCCGGCATCGGCTGCGCGCTGATACCATTTTGCCGCCTGGGCGAGATCGGCCTTGATGCCGCGGCCTTCCGTATAGACGGCGCCGATTTCGAACATGGCGAGAGGATCGCCCTTGCGGGCAGCCTCGGCCAGCGCCTCCGGCTTGATGTCGGCGGGAACGGTAAGTGCCGCTTCGGCTGCAGCAGGCGCAGTTGCTGCCGCACCGGTGGCGACGTCTGCCGTCTCTGTGGCTGATCCTTCGATGACCGGCGAAAGCATGCGGGCGTTGACCGCGCCGGTTGACGGCTGCACGGCGTCGGGCAACTTGGCCTCCGGCTGCGTGGCTTCGGAAACCGGCGTTTCAGGCGGCATCACTTGCGTATCAACACCATCCGCCGGGACGGAGGTCTCGTTCTCAGGCTGTGGCTGCAACGAGGTGAGCGGCTCGACGTCGTTGTCGGCGGCCTGCATGGCGGGCGCCGCATTGGCCGTAACCGGTGTTTCGCCGGAAGCCGGCATTTCATTCATCGCTTCATTGCCCAGCTCGCTGGTGACCGGCTGTTCGATCGCAGCCACCGGCGCCACGGCGGGCGCCTGATCGCCACGGATCAGCGTGTTGACCAGCGGATAGGACATGATCGCCAAAAGCACGGCACCAACAGCCATCAGGATCGGACGGCGATTGCGGGAAAAGACACCCATCGGCGAGGCGCTGGCGCCGCCCTTGCCACGGTTCATCGAATCGACTTCTTCGGCCGCCTGCTGGGCGGCGCGGCGGGCAGCGGCGATGAAGTCCGCCTTGTCCGCTTCGCTCGGCGGCGCGTTGCGGCCGGTCTGGCCGGCGCGCACCCGCTCCAGGATCTTCTTCACGTCGGGAACGCCGGAGCCGGGCTCCAGCAGCTGATTGGCCACATCCGGCTCGATGGCATCGGCCGCATCGATCGACGGCGAGGGATCGATAACCTGGCGTTCGACGGCGCGCACGGGCTCTGACCGCTTGCCGGTAAACCGCTTGGCGATCCCGGCCAGGAGGCTGGGCTTGCCGGCAGCGGCCGGCGCGCTCTTGATATCGCTCTGGTGCACGGCCGCCTGTTCGGCAACGGCTTCCGCGACCTCTTCACGCGAGGGGTTTGCGGGCTCGGCATCGTCGGCGATCCCGTGCATGTCACGCTTCAGATCTTCGTAGCGGCGCCCAAAGTCAGCTTCGGCGAAGGGATCGTCCTGCGTCTCGAAAACCGGCTGCGTGGCGCGCGGCATGGGTGCCTGGCTGTCGAGGCCGCGCGAACCGAAGGCGCGCGGCGCATCCTGTTCCTGGCCACGCTCTTCCAGCCGCTCCAGCTTTTCAGCGATATGAACCAGCGTTTCGTGCAGCGCCTCGAACGTGCGCGCCGTGCGCTCCTCGCTCGAGCGGCTCATGTCTTCCAAGACCTTCAGGTCGTCGGCAAGCGCCGAGATCGCCGCCATGTCCGAACCGCCGGACGCAGACTGGCCGATGCCGTTCTTCGAATAGGCTTCCATCACCGCCTCGGCCGCCTGGCGGGCTGCCTCGATGATATATTCGTCGCTGGTCGCCAGATAATCCTCAAGCGCGCTCATCCGGCCTTCGAATTCGGCAGGCACTGGCGCCGCCTCGCGCGGCTGGCTGACGAGGCTCGAAAGATTGGCGATCTGGTCCTGCAGGCTGCGCAGGATGTCGCTGTCGTCAAAGGGCGCCGCGTGCGTTTCTTCAAGACGGATGGCGATATCCGACAGCTGGCCTTCCAGCCGGTCGAAACGGGCATCGCCGACATAGGACGTCTGCGGCGCATCGAGCTGGTCGATGCGGCGGGCGAGATCGTCCAGACGCCCGGCAAGCGCATCGTTGAGCGAGCCCTGGTCGATCGCATCGATCTTGCGCGAAATGTCGGACAGATATCCGGTAAGATCCGGCTGTGCGGATGCCTTTTGCGAACGCTCCAGCATCTGCGACAGCTGTTCCAGGCGCTCCTCGAGGCGAACCGCCGCTTCCTCGTTGGCCAGTTCCTCGACCCGTGCAGCCAAAGCTTCGATGCGGGACCCGACGCCATTGTCGGCCGGCCGTTGCAGTCCGTCGATCTGGCGGGAGAGGTCGGCAAGGCGGCCCTCGACGCGGGTGACACCGGCGCTGTCGGGAACGGCAGCACGGCCGCTTGCCACGATGGCGCGGCTGATCTCGTCGAGGCGCGCGTCCAGATCGGCAAATTGCGATACCATCTGGCGATCGTCGGGCTGCATGTGGCGGCCGATCATCTCAATCGCCTGCGCCACCGAAACCAGCTTGTCTTCCAATGCATGAATGGCCGGGCCGCTGTTCATCGAGCCGATCTGCGACTTGATCTCGTCAAGCCGGTAGGCCAGCGCCACCAGTTCGTCGTCGCGGTTGGAATCAAACGCATTCATCCGGTCTTCGACACCGGTCCAGCGCGCTTCCATGCGTTGCACGCTGTCTTCGCGGGCAAGGCCGTCGATCATGACGCGCAATTCGTCGAACTCGACCTTCAACGCATCGGCCTGCGACGGCGATGCCTGGCGGCCGAGCTGGTTGATGCTGTCGGACAGGCGCTGCAGATCGCCACGAATGTCCTCAGCCATCGTCTGGTCCTGGGATGCATCAACGGTAATGCCCCGGATTTCGATCCGCAATGCCGTCATCTCGCGCGACAGGCCGTCAGCGATATCCTTCTTCAATTCCTGTCGCAGACCAACCAGCGCCTGGGCAATCTCGGCCATGGCCGGATCGGGACGCTGCGGTTCGCTGCGGTACTGTTGCGAACGCAACGGCTCGCTGCGGACGGGCTCCGCACGCTGGGCCGTCTGCTGACGGATGGTCTCCGTGCGCAAGGCATCGGCGCGCAGGCTGTCTGGGCGCGGATTTTCCTGGCGGACGGGCTCACGGCGATAGACCTCGCTGCGCAGCTGCTCGCTGAGCGGCGGGGCAACCGGCAGCTCGCGACGGGGCTGTACCGGGTTCTGGAATGGGGGGCTCTGGAATGCTGGGGGCTGAAATGGGGGAACGCTGCGCTCGTCATAGGCACGCGGCTCCGCACGGGAGGAGGTGCGTTCCCGGACGGCATCGCGTTCCCGGACAGCATCGCGGTCCCGCGTTGCCGAGAGTGTGCGCTGGCGCTGCATGATTTCCGTGACCGGATCGGCAACGGTGACAGGGCCATCCGCCGGGATCCGTCCCCGCTGATCGCGTCCAGCCGTTCCCATCAATCCTTCGATGCGCGCTTCCAGGCCCTCGATCGTGCGGTTCAGCGCGTCGAGAGACGACCTGTCGCCATAGGACTGGGCGCCAGGACGTGGAGTGTTTGATCGCGATCCGTTCATCGTTCTTCGCCTCTTTCATCGGCCTTGATCGGAATCCGGGCTTCTGAAAGGCAAATCCCCGCCTTCCGGTAGTTCCGGTACCGATCCGGACAGAGCTGCAACGACGCGAAGACAAAACTATTGCAACTGTGACCATCTCAACACGCACTTTCACGAAACGTGGTAAATAACCCGTTAACCTGACTAAAAATTTTTTAACGATTTGCGCGCATGCTGGCGTCGAGAGGCTTCGAAGAGACAGTTTCGGCACACCCGGTCCGATAGGGCCAGTCATCGATCAAATTTTGCCGTTCCGCAAATTTTGACGTTTACGCGCACGTCAAAGTTTTGTAGCATGCTGGAAATCACATGGAGCGCTCCCGGAGAAGCCGCTGCATGACACGGTTACAGGTGAGGAACACGAGACATGCCCAGCTACAAGGCCCCGGTCGAAGACACGCTTTTCATTCTCAACGACGTTCTCGGCATCGAGCGCTACAACAATCTGCCCGGTTTTGCCGATGCGACACCCGACATGATCGAGGCGATCGTCGGTGAAGCCGCCAAGCTTGCCGAGGAAGTGCTGTTCCCGGTCAATCTTTCCGGCGACCAGGAAGGCTGCAAACGCAACGACGATGCGACGGTCACGACGCCGAAGGGCTTCAAGCAGGCTTTCGACCAGTACCGCGAGGGCGGTTGGCTGGGTTTGTCCGTACCGGAAGAATTCGGCGGCCAGGGCCTGCCCTATACGCTCCACACGGCCATCGGCGAATATATGTCATCCGCCAACATGGCGCTGACCATGTATCCGGGCCTCACCCAGGGCGCCATTGCCGCCATCCTCGTGCACGGCACCGACGCGCAGAAGGCAACCTACCTGCCGAAAATGGTCGCCGGCGACTGGACCGGCACGATGAACCTGACGGAGCCCCATTGCGGTACCGATCTCGGCCTGCTCCGCTCCAAGGCCGTGCCGCAGAGCGACGGCTCCTACAGGATTTCCGGCCAGAAAATCTTCATCTCCGCTGGCGAACACGACATGGCCGGCAATATCATCCACCTGGTTCTCGCCCGTATCGAGGGTGCACCGGAAGGTGTGAAGGGCATTTCGCTGTTCATCGTGCCGAAATTCCATGTGGAGGCCGATGGTGCGCTTGGCGCGCGCAACACCGTTTCCTGCGGTGCGATCGAGCACAAGATGGGCATTCACGGCAACTCGACCTGCGTCATGAACTATGACGACGCCGTTGGCTATCTCATCGGCGCGGAGAACAAGGGCCTCAACGCCATGTTCGTGATGATGAACGAGGCCCGCCTGGGCGTTGGCCTGCAGGGTCTTTCCGTTTCGGAAATCGCCTATCAGAACGCTGCCAACTACGCCCGCGACCGTCTCCAGGGCCGCTCGATTTCCGGCGTCAAGGCTTCGGACAAAAAAGCCGACCCGATCATCGTCCATCCCGACGTGCGCCGCACCCTGATGACCATCAAGGCCTTCAACGAGGCCGGCCGCGCCTTCACGCTCTGGACCGCGCTCAAATCCGATATCGCGCATCGCGGCGACAATGATGCCGACCGCCAGACCGCCGACGATATTCTCGGCCTGATGACCCCGATCCTGAAAGGTGTGCTCACCGACAAGGGCTTCGACCACGCCGTCATGGCCCAGCAGGTGTTCGGCGGCCACGGCTATATCGAAGAGCATGGCATGAGCCAGTATGTCCGCGATGCCCGCATCGCGATGATCTACGAAGGCGCCAACGGCATCCAGGCGCTCGACCTCGTCGGCCGCAAGCTGGCGCTGAACGGCGGCCGCGCCATCACCGCTTTGTTCAAGGAGATCGGCGATTTCTGCGAGGAAAACCGCTCCGATGAAAAGCTCACGGCCTATACCAAGGGACTTAAGAAGGGCTTGAACGACCTGCAGGCGGCCACCATGTGGTTCATGGGCAACGCCATGGCCAAGCCCGACAATGCCGGCGCCGGCTCCACCGACTACATGCACCTCTTCGGCCTCGTCGTGCTCGGCTATATGTGGGCCAAGATCGCCAAGACCGCCGAGGAAAAACTGGCGGAAGGTGCCGGCGAGCGCGAGACCTACCTGAAGAACAAGCTCATCACCGCCAAATTCTTCATGGAGCGCATCATGCCGGAAACGGCGCTGCGCAAAGCCCGCATCGAAACCGGCGCCGACACGATGATGGCACTGGACGCAGCGGCGTTTTGAGTAAAAACCTCTTCTCCCCAGCGGGGAGAAGTGCCGAGCATAGCGAGGCGATGAGGGGTCTTACGGCAACATGCTGCGGTCTTGGCTCCCCCTCATCCGGCCCTGCGGGCCACCTTCTCCCCGCTGGGGAGAAGAGGAAGCCCGACCGATTTGACACAGACGACGCGCGGTCTGATGATCGCTGCATAGGGAGAAAAAATCATGACCGACGTCTTCATTTACGACCACGTGCGCACGCCGCGCGGCCGGGGCAAGAAGGATGGGGCGCTGCACGAAGTGCCGACGCCGCGTCTGGCCGCCAAGGTGCTGCAGGCGCTGCGCGACCGCAATGGGCTGGATACATCCACCGTCGATGACATCATCATGGGCTGCGTCGATCCGGTGTTCGAGGCCGGCGCCGTGATCCCGAAGGCGGCCGCGTTCGAGGCCGGCTATTCCAACAGGGCGCCCGGCATGCAGATCTCGCGCTTTTGCGCCTCTGGCCTGGATGCCGTGAATTTCGCCGCCGGCAAGATTGCGGCCGGTGCCGATGACATCGTTATTGCCGGTGGCGTGGAATCGATGTCGCGCGTCGGCATGGGCATGTCCGGCGGTGCCTGGTACATGGACCCGTCGGTCAACTTCCCCGGCTATTTCATGCCGCAGGGCGTTTCGGCGGATCTCATCGCCACCAAGTATGGTTTCTCGCGCGACGACGTCGATGCCTATGCGGTCGAGAGCCAGAAGCGCGCCGGCCATTCCTGGGACAGCGGCTATTTCGACAAGTCGGTGATCCCGGTGAAGGACCAGAACGGCATCACCATCCTTGCCAAGGACGAGCATATGCGTCCGACAACGACGATGCAGAACCTCGCCTCCCTCAACCCCTCCTTCCAGATGCCCGGCGAGATGGGCGGCTTTGATGCCGTCGGCATCCAGGCACATCCGGAAATCGAGCGCATCAACTACGTCCACCATGCCGGCAATTCCTCTGGTATCGTCGATGGCTCGGCCGCAATTCTGGTCGGCTCCAAGGCCGGGGGTGACTCCATGGGCCTCAAGCCGCGCGCCCGCATCAAGCATTTTGCCAATATCGGTTCCGATCCGGCGCTGATGCTGACCGGCCCGGTCGATGTCACCGAAAAGCTCTTGAAGCGAGCTGGCATGACCATTGCCGATATCGACCTGTTCGAACTCAACGAGGCCTTTGCCGCCGTCGTCTTGCGCTACATGCAGGCCTTCGACATCAGCCACGACAAGATCAACGTCAATGGCGGCGCGATTGCCATGGGCCATCCGCTCGGCGCCACCGGCGCGATGATCCTCGGCACCGTGCTCGACGAACTGGAGCGCCGTGGTCTGCAGACTGCGCTGGTGACGCTGTGCATCGGCGCCGGCATGGGCACGGCGACGATTATCGAGCGGGTGTGAGGTCTTTCCCTCCCCCTTGTGGGGAGGGTGGCCCGAAGGGCCGGGAGGGGTTTTCGCCGCACGGCAGGACGCCCCTCCCCAACCCCTCCCCACAAGGGGGAGGGGCTTAACCCGGCCGGATCGCCCTTAATTTCAGGCGGCGGCATCGAGCGAAGCCAAGATTTCAAGGGAGAGGAATTCCCATATGACAACCTACACCAATTTCACCATCGAAACCGACGCCGACGGCATCGCGCTGGTGACCTGGAACATGCCGGACAAGTCGATGAACGTCTTCACCGTCGAGGTGATGAAGGAACTCGACGCCATCATCGACCAGACGGTTGCCGACGAAGCCGTCAAGGGCGTCGTCTTCACCTCCGGCAAATCGACCTTTTCCGGCGGCGCCGATCTGTCGATGATCAAGGGCATGTTCACCTTCCAGGCCGAACAGAAGAAGATCGACCCGGACAATGCGGCGCAAAAACTGTTCGAGCTGACCGGCCAGATGACCGGCCTGTTCCGCAAGCTCGAAACCTCCGGCAAACCCTGGGTTTCGGCCATCAACGGCACCTGCATGGGCGGCGCTTTCGAACTGTCGCTCGCCTGCCACGGCCGCGTCGCTGCCAATTCGAAATCGGTGAAGCTCGCGCTTCCCGAGGTCAAGGTCGGCATCTTCCCAGGTGCGGGCGGTACGCAGCGTGTGCCGCGGCTGACCAACGCGCAGGACGCCCTGCAGATGATGACCACCGGCTCTTCGCTGACACCACAACGCGCCAAGGCCATGGGCCTGATCCACGAGATTGCCGAGCCCGCCGAACTGATCAATGCCGCGAAAGCGATGATCAAGAATGGCCTGAAGCCCGTCCAGCCCTGGGACGAAAAGGGCTACAAGGTTCCCGGCGGCGGCATCTGGACGCCGGCTGCAGCCCAGCTTTGGCCGGCCGCATCCGCGATCCTGCGCCGCGAAACCTCCGGCAATTATCCGGGCGGCCTTGCCATCCTCAAATGCGTTTATGAGGGCCTGCAGGTTCCCTTCGATACCGGCTTGAAGATCGAGCAGCGTTATTTCACCGAAATCCTGCAGACCACAGAAGCCTTCTCAATGATTCGCTCGCTGTTCGTCTCGATGCAGGAACTCGGCAAGGGCGCCCGCCGCCCGGCGGGTATTCCGAAGTCCGACCTGAAGCAGATCGGCGTCGTCGGCGCCGGCTTCATGGGCGCCTCGATCGCCTATGTCGCTGCAGCCGCCGGCATCGAGGTAACCCTGATCGACCGCGACATCGAAGCCGCGACCAAGGGCAAGGCCCATTCAGAAGGCCTGGTGAAGGATTCCATAGGTAAGGGACGACTGACGCAGGACGAGGCGGCCGCGCTGCTGGCCCGCATCACGCCCTCGGCTGACTACACCGACCTCAGACATGTCAAGCTCGTTGTCGAAGCCGTGTTCGAAGACCGCCAGGTGAAGAAGGACGTCATCGAAAAGGTCGAAGCGGTGTTGTCCGAGGATGCCATCTTCGCGTCCAACACCTCGACCCTGCCCATTACCGGCCTTGCTGAGAATTCCAAACGCCCGGCCCAGTTCATCGGCATCCACTTCTTCTCGCCGGTCGAAAAGATGATGCTGACGGAAGTCATCCTCGGCAAGGAAACTGGCGACAAGGCGCTGGCCACTGCGCTCGATTTCGTCGCCGCGATCAAGAAGACGCCGATCGTCGTCAACGATACGCGCGGCTTCTATGTCAACCGCTGCGTCTTCCGCTATATCCACGAGGCCTATGACATGCTGATCGAAGGCGTGCCGCCGGCGATGATCGAAAATGCCGCCAAGATGGCCGGCATGCCGGTCGGTCCGCTGTCGCTCAACGACGAAGTGGCGATCGACCTCTCCCAGAAGATCCTCAAAGCCTCGATCGCCGATCTCGGCGAAGGCTCCGTCGATCCGCGCCACATGACGCTGATCAACAAGCTTGTCGACGATCTCGACCGCCGCGGCCGCAAGAACGGCAAGGGGTTTTACGACTACCCGGCAAAACCTGCCAAGAAATCGCTCTGGCCGGGCCTCAAGGACCTGTTTGAGCAGAAGCCGGCCGAAAACTTTGATGTCGAGACCCTCAAGCAGCGTTTCCTCGTCACCATCGCGCTGGAAGCCGCCCGCACCATCGAGGAAGGCATCGTCACCGATCCACGCGAAGCCGATGTCGGCTCCATCCTCGGCTTCGGCTTCGCCCCCTATACCGGCGGCACGCTGAGCTATATCGACGGAATGGGGGTGAAGACCTTCGTAACGCTGTGCGAAAAGCTGGCTGCTCGTTACGGCGAACATTTCCAGCCGACGCCGCTGTTGAAGGACATGGCGGCGAAGGGCGAGACGTTTTACGGGCGGTTTGATCCGTATGGAGCGGCGGCCAAGGCTGCGTGACGCATTGCAACGGTATGAGCGATCAAACAGGCCTTCGGGCCTGTTTTTGTTTCGGTACGTTTCTTGCCAAAAAGTGCGGCTTGTGTGGCAGCCGAATCATCTGGTTTGTCGGCTGGACACTACACTCGAAGCCTTCGGTAGGGGAGACAAGCACCCACTCTCTTCCGTCATTCCTGTGCTTGTCACAGGAATCCAGCAGCGCCGCGTCTGCGGCGCGCAAGACTCTCTTGGTCCGCACGATATGGGTCCCTAACCGCGCAGACGCGCGGTGGATGGATCCCTGTGACAAGCACAGGGATGACGGAATTCATGAAACGCTCCACGCCAGACAGCAAACTTCAAAGGGAAGAAGAACGCCAAAGCGTACCCTTGCCAGCCCGCCGCCCATGCCGCACTTTTCCAGCCATGAAAGGCTATGTCTACATCCTCGCCTCGAAACGTAACGGCACGCTCTATACCGGGGTGACGAGCGATCTGCCCGGCCGGTTGTTCGAACATCAGAACGAACTCACCAAGGGGTCTACCAGCCGCTACGGCGTCAAGACGCTGGTATGGTTCGAGGAGTATGACCTCGTGACGACGGCCATCACCCGCGAAAAGACCATCAAGAATGGCCACGCCAATGGAAGCTCAACCTGATTGAGGCGATGAACCCGGACTGGGAGGATATCGCGCATTATCTGCATGGCTTGTGAGAGGACGGTAGCGCCTTCTTGAATGCGGCTCTCGCCATTGCGTCTTGCGTCCTACGCGGTCATCACGCTCGGCTCTTCCGGTTGGGACACCTCCCCTCCGTCATTCCTGTGCTTGTCACAGGAATCCAGTGCGCCGCGTCTGCGGTGCGCAAGGATTTCTTCTCTTGCTGCGTTCTTTCGCCGCGCAGACGCGCGGCGGCTGGATCCCTGTGACAGGCACATGGATGACGGAGTTTGGAATGTCGTGCATGCGAAACAATTGGCTGCGGAGGAGCGGTCTGCAGCCGTCCCAGGCTATGTCAGGCCCCCGGCATCTGTCTGCTAATGGCTGAGCAAAACGCCACCTGGGGCGAATTCCACCGGTTGCCGCAGCACCAGGAGCAGACATGCCAGAAAATGCTAAAAATCAGCGCTAGTTCACTTGGCTACTTTAAGGCCTGCAGCCTCTCGCCCTTCCGCAAAGCTTAGCCCGCCGAGGCTTTCTCTCTGAGGCGCAGACAACGTCCGGCCGCTGTCGTGGTGTTTCCGGCCCTTCATCCGCGAAGGACCGAGCCGTCGCGTGGCACCTCGAGGGGTAGATCAGACTGGAAGACATGCCGGATAAGACGGTGAACCTATGCAAACCGCCGGCAAAGCCGGCGGTCGAGGGGCGCAGTTTTGGTGCGGCGTTTAGGCCGCCATGCCCTGGATGGCCGAGACCTGCCAGTCGGCGCCGCGCTTGCGCAGGAACGTCCAGAGTTCGACGGTTTCCGTCAGATTGTCCGGATCGCCCTCGACGACGCGGCCGGTGGCGCGGTCGCGGGTGACGTCGATGCTTTCGTAGCGCATGGCCACGGTCGCATAATCGTCGCCTGCCTCGTTCCAGGCTTCGGCGACGTCGCCCTGCACCAGATGCACATCGCGAACCTCGTTCTTCAGGCCCTTGGTGGCATTGTCGCTCAGCTCTTCGGCCAGCCACGACATGGCTTCCGGCGTCGTCAGCTTGCGCAGCGTACCGTAATCTTCTGCGGCATAGGCGGACTGAACCTGTTTCAGCATGGTTTCGAACTGGCCGAGATCCTCTTCGCCGACACCGATCTCGTCGGTCGTGTCATCGGCCATGCGGGGCTGCTCCGGCCGGGCGGCACCATTGCCATTTGCGGCGGCACCCTGTGACGCTCCAGCAAGCCCGCCCAGCGCGCCGCCGCCAATGGACGGGATCTTGAAGGACGGCATGCCGGAGCCGGAGCCGGAACTCTGGCCAAAACCCTGCATCGGCGAGTTGCCGCGCGGCGCATAGCCGGCCGGTGCCGCCGTCTGGCGGTTGCGGAAGAAGCGCAGGGCCAGCATCACGGCGCCGCCGATCAGCGCGATCTGTAGAAGCATGCCGAGCATGCCGGCCATGCCGCCGAAACCCGTGCCCATCATCATGCCGATCAGGCCGCCAAGCGCGAGACCGCCGAGCATGGAGCCGGCAAAACCGCCGAAGAGACCACCCGGACGCTGCGCGCCGGGACGCGCCGCCTGGCCCATATTCTGCTGGGCAGCACCGGGTGTCGTCGCCTGGTTCTGCGGGGTCATCGTCCGGTTGATCGGCGTCGCATCGGCCGGCGCCGTGCGGGTAACCGGCGGTGCGGAGAATGTGCGGGTGCCGCGGCTGCCGAAGCTTGCGCCGCCACGGCGGGCCTCCGCCAGGTCGGCCACCGTCAGCATCATCATGGAAGCAACCGCAACGGTTGCCAAAACGCGTCCAACTCTCAACATGAAACCCAATCCTATCGTTCACTCCCGGCCCGCAAACGCGCGCCTCTTGGCAGACATATGGGGACATCGCGCGGCGAATTGAAGGCTTTTGCGCTGCAGTTCACGGTAAAGCGGGCTTGCTTATGCCTTTTGACCCCAGGGGAATTGACGAAAAGTCCGCCGAAGCCGAAGGATTGGCGCGGCCACCCTGCGCATTGTGGAAGCCGTCTTTGTCATCGAAGGAACGTGAGATGAGCCATGCATTGCCCGAAATTCATCTCGTACGGCATGGACAGACGGAATGGAGCCTTTCCGGAAAACATACCGGGCGCAGCGACATTCCGCTGACCCAGGCGGGCGCGGATGCGGCCCGTGGCCCGGCGGACCGGATGCAGGGCCTGACCTTCCCGATTGTCTGGTCAAGCCCGTCGCAAAGGGCGTTCAACACCTGCGTGCTCGCGGGCTTTGGCGACAGATGCGTGAAAAAAGACGACCTTGCCGAATGGGATTATGGCGCCTACGAGGGCCTGACGACGAAACAAATCCTGACTGCGCGTCCCGGTTGGCAATTGTTCCGGGACGGATGCCCTGGGGGTGAGACAGCAGTGGATGCCGGAGCGCGGGCCGACAGGATCATCCGGGAGATCCGCGAGATCGATGATGCGGTGCTGATCTTCTCCAGCGCCCATTTCCTGCGGGTGCTCGCCGCCCGCTGGCTGGGGCTGCCGCCCGGGGACGGCAGGCAGTTCGTGCTGGATACCGCAAGCATCAGCGTGCTCGGTTACGAGCATAACCGCACCGAGCCGGTGATCCGGCGATGGAACCAGACCTGAACAAGCGTCAGCCGATGAACGTATCGTAGAGCAGCTTGAGATTGAGAACCACGATGATCGAGGCGACGATCCAGGCGAGCGCTGCGACATATTTCGGAATGACGAAAGTGCCCATCTTCTTTTTGTCGGAGACAAAGCGGACCAGCGGGATGACAGCAAAGGGCAACTGCATCGACAGGATGACCTGGCTGAACACAAGAAGTTCGGCCGTGCCCTTTTCGCCATAGATCCAGGTGACGACGACGACCGGGACGATGGCGATGCCACGGGTGATGAGGCGCCGGGCCCATTGCGGAATGCGCAGCCGCAAAAAGCCTTCCATGACGATCTGGCCGGCCAGGGTTGCCGTCACCGTGGAGTTGAGGCCGGAGGCGAGCAGCGCCACCGCAAACAGCGTCGAAGCAATGCCAAGGCCGAGCAGCGGCGACAGGAGTTCATAGGCCTGGCCGATCTCGGCCACATCGGTGCGGCCATTGGCGTGGAAGACGGAAGCCGCGATGATCAGGATAGCGGCGTTGATGAACAGAGCCAGCATCAGCGCGATCGTGCTGTCGGCGGTCGCCCATTTGATCGCATCGCGCTTGCCCTCGTCGGTGCGCTTGTAATTGCGGGTCTGGACGATGGAGGAATGCAGATAAAGATTATGCGGCATGACGGTGGCGCCGATAATGCCGATGGCGATGTAGAGCATGGCCGGATTAGTGACGACTTCGGTCGAGGGCAGGAAGCCCTGAAGTACAGCAGCAATCGGCGGTGCGGCGGCGGCAATCTGGATGACGAAGCAACCGGCAATGACGATCAGAAGCGCAATCACGAAGGCTTCGAGATAGCGGAAACCCTTGTTCATCAGGAGCAACAGCAGGAAGGCATCGGCCGCCGTGATCAGCGCGCCTGCGATCAGCGGGATGCCGAATAACAGCTGCAGGGCGATCGCCGTGCCGATGACTTCTGCCAGATCGCAAGCGATGATCGCCGCTTCGCAGGCAAGCCAGAGCATGAAATTGACGGGTCGCGAATAGGTGTCACGGCAGGCCTGGGCAAGGTCCCGGCCGGTGGCGATGCCGAGACGGGCGGCCAGCGCCTGCAAAAGGATCGCCATCAGGTTGGACAGCAGAATGACGGTCAGCAGCGTGTAGCCGAACTGCGAGCCGCCGGCGATATCGGTCGCCCAGTTGCCGGGATCCATATAACCGACCGAGACCATGTAGCCCGGCCCCATGAAGGCCAGAAGCCTACGGAACCAGACACCGCCCGAGGGGACGGCAATGCTGGCATTGACTTCGGGAAGGCTCGGGCGCGCATCCTCTTCCGGCTTGGCAAACGTCCAGCTCTTTTGAGGTGGAAGGGCGGCTTCGGGATTGGACATAGACGGGCTCCGGACGCGGAAGGGCTGACTTTTCCAAAACCTATGCCAAGGCAAAACATTATGCAATAGGCTATATTTTATCGATCAGGCTGTTTTGGTAGATAAAAACGCATCCAGGACGGGAATGTGGAAGACGGGATAAATCATTATGAAAAATCCAAGCCCGTGGTATGAAACCTCAAAAGCATGATGAAGATCTTTGAGAGGATATCGCCCCGTTGCCGCGCCGCCCTGTTCCCCGCACGGATCCGCTCCCAGATGCGGACATACATTCCGAGGGCTTCCGGCAGACCCGTGAGGCACGGCGCGGCGCGCTGATCGAGGATTATGTCGAGCTGATCGCCGATCTGATCGAGGACGGCAACGAGGCGCGCCAGGTGGATATCGCCGCTCGCCTTGGCGTGGCGCAGCCGACGGTGGCCAAGATGCTGGCACGGCTTGCCGCCGAGGGACTGGTCTCGCGAAAGCCCTATCGCGGTGTTTTCCTGACCGAGGCCGGCCAGAAGATGGCGCTGGAAAGCCGGGCCCGCCACCAGACGGTCGAGGCCTTCCTGCGCTGCCTCGGCGTCAGCCCGGAAACGGCGCGCATCGATGCCGAGGGTATCGAGCATCATGTCAGCGTCGAGACACTGGAAGCCTTCCGCCGGTTTATCGACAGGCAAAATTAGCCGGCCCGCAGCCTGCGTCCGAAGCGTTCGCCCAGGATGATGATGAGGCCGGCCGAAAAGATCAGCGCGGCACCGGCAAAAACCTGGGTCGCGGGAATATCGCCCCAGATCAGGAAGCCGAGCCCGAAGGCCCAGATCAGCGATGAGTATTCGAACGGCGCCAGCACCGAGACCGGCGCCCGGCGCATGCCCTCAAACAGCGCATATTGAGCGATGCCGGCAATCAGCCCCGTCCCCACCATCAGTGCCACATCCAAAAGGCTGGGCGCAACCCAGGTGACGGCAACGGCAATGCCGGTGAAAAGGATGAAGAAACCGCTCGACAGCGTCATCTGCACCATCGTCACCTCCTGCATCGCGGTCTTGCGCAAAAGCACCGTGGAAAACGCCCAGAACACGGCCGCCTGCAGCGCCAGCCAGACCGGCAGGGAGAGCTTCATGCTGTTGCCGAACGGGTCGGTTGCCACCAGCACGCCAATGAAGCCGACGATGACGGCGATCCAGCGCAGCGGCGGCACATCCTCTTTCAGGATCGGCACGGCGAGAATGGTGATCAGGATCGGCGCGGCATAATAGATCGTCGTCAGTTCGGCCAGCCCAAGATCGCGGGCGGCGGTATAGTAGGACAGCCAGGCGGCAAGCAGCAAAAGGTTGCGCAGGATCATCGGCTTCAGAACCGGGGAATGCACCGCGCGGACAAGGAGAGGACGGCGGCCGATCGCAGTGCAGATCGCAAAGATCGTCACGCTGCGCACGAAGAGAATCTGCCAGACCGGCAGCGCCACCACCAGCCATTTGACCGAGGCATCCTGCAGCGTGAACAGGAAATAGGAAAAGATCGTCAGCAGAATGCCCGACAGTATGGAGGTATTCACGCATGGCTCCCGCAGGTGCTGCGCAAATCGCGCGCGCTCTGTGATATCGCGGCGCCCGCGTGCAAGGAAGAGGCAGGACAGCGCGGCATGTGGCGAAAAATGGGGGCGGAGCTGAAAATAAAGCGCAAGGACGGCGCATGCCGACCTGCCAAACCCTGCGCTTCACGGCCGCTGTGTCAAAGTCCGATCACCGACAGCATGACGAAGGTGGCAAACAGCACGAAATGGGTCATGCCCTCGATGGCATTGGTTTCGCCATCGTTGAGATTGATTGCCGCAACCACCAGCGTGATCGTTACCATCACCGTCTGCACCGGCGTCATCGCCATGATGAAGGGCTGGCCGGTATAGAGCGCGATTGCTTCCATCACCGGCACCGTCAGGATGACGGTGGAGAGCGAGGCGCCGAGGGCGATATTGACGACGGCCTGCATGCGGTTGGCAAGTGCTGCGCGCATTGCCGTCATGATTTCCGGCGAGGCCGAAATGGCAGCAACCACGACCGCCGCAAGCACCGGCGGCGCGCCGGATCCTTTCAGGCCAGCCGTCATCAAACCCGACATGATTTCGGCCAGGATCCCGATGATCACGACGCCGGCAATCAGGATGCCGATGGATACGGCCACCGGCTCCTCTTCCGGTGTCCGCTTTTCCGCACCCTCGCGCTTGGGGTAGCTGTAGCTGAAGAAATAGCTGTGTACGCCGACCTGCATCTTCAGAAAGACCGCGTAGAGCGTCACCATCGCGACGATGGTGAAGGCGGAATAGAGGTGCCATTTGGCTTGCGGAACGAATTCCGGCACGATCATCGAAATGCCCATCGCCGTCAGGATCATGACGCTATAGGTGCGGCTGGAATCGTCGTTATAGGATTGCTCGCCATGTTTCAGGCCGCCCAGAAGGGCTGCGAGCCCCAGGATGCCGTTGATATCGAGCATGACGGCGGAATAGATGGTGTCGCGCACCAGGGTCGGCGAAATCTCTTCGCCGCTCATCATGATCGCCAGAATGATCACCTCGACGAGCACTGCCGACAGGGTCAGGATCATCGTGCCATAGGGGTCGCCGACCTTGGCGGCGAGAACCTCGGCATGATGCGCGACACGCAACGAGGCCAGCACGATGGCAAAGACCAGCACCGCGGCGCCGGCAAGGGACGCCACTTGCCCCGCCTCCAGCACCGCATGTTCAAACAGGAAGCCAACGGCTGCAAAAGCAAGCGCCGCCGCAAGGAGGATTTCGGACTTCAAGATGGAGAACAAATGCGGCGCCTCGCAACCAGCGGAATAAGGTCCAGCGAAGTATAGGCGGCGCGGTGCGTATTTCAATCACGCCGGTGCGCGGGAGGTCGAAACGACAGGATTATTTTCCTTGCTCACTTTACTCGCTGCCACATTTTGGCTAATCTCGACCGGCAGAGACCCACGTCAACACGAAGCCAGGATATCAAGGAAAGCGTCACGCTTCACCGCTTGCAGGATGCGCAACGATGTTTTCACATGACCGGATCTGGAGCGCCATCGATGCGCTCGCCGAGCGGCATCAATTGTCCCCTTCGGGTCTTGCCCGGCGGGCCGGGCTTGATCCGACCTCTTTCAACAAGTCCAAGCGCCATTCCGCCGATGGGCGCGAGCGCTGGCCATCGACGGAATCGATCGCCAAGGTGCTGGATGCGACCGGCTCGACGATCAACCAGTTCATGGAATTCCTGCGGCCGGGGCCAACGGCCGGGGCACTGCCTGAAGGCGCCTTTCCGCCGCAGACCGGCTCCATTCCGCTGCTCGGCTTTGCCCAGGCTGGGGCCGGTGGCTTTTTCGACGATGGCGGCTTTCCCGCAGGCCAGGGCTGGGATGTCGTCGAGTTTCCGGCCGCCCCCGGCACCAAGGCCGGCGTCTATGCGCTGGAAATCCAGGGCGACAGCATGTTGCCGCTCTATCGCGACGGCGATGTGCTGATCGTCGAGCCCGGCGCGCAGATCCGCCGCGGCGACCGCGTGGTGGTCAAGACCACGGAGGGTGAAGTCATGGCCAAGGTTCTCGTGCGCCAGACGCCGCGCAATATCGAGTTGCTGTCGCTCAATCCGGATCATCCCAACCGGACCTTTGAGCTCAGCGACGTCGAATGGATCGCCCGCATCATCTGGGCCAGCCAATAGGACATTTTTCCTCGATGAAGCGGCACCTGCTCACCCTTGGCGGCGGCCTGGCCGGAATTCTCCTGACCATCGTGCTGCTGATAACAGGCGCATCGGCCATTCAGGGACGGCAGAGCGCCGAGACGCCGGACTTTGCATTGGAAACACCGGATATGGCGGATGTGCCCGGCCTTGGCGACAGGATGGACAGCGCTGACACCGAAAACGGCGGGAGTGCCGATCCAGCATCCACTGAAACTCCGGATGCCGGCCTTCCTGCAAAGCTGGAGAGGCAGGACAAAGCCGTTCGCGATATCGCGCCCGAGCAATTCGGATATCCCGAAGAGGTCACGGCGCAGCCGTTGGAGCGGATCGAGGCACGCAAGCCGCTGTCGCAGCCCGTGGCCCGGCCGGAGCCGGTTCCCGCTGTTCTTCGCCATCCGGTGGCGCTATCGGCGGGCCTCATCCAGTTTGGCGACCGGCTGCTGCAACTCGACGGGATCGAACCGCAAAAGGCGGACCGCATCTGCGGCGAACAAGGCAAGACATGGCCCTGCGGCATGGTGGCCAAAACCGCATTCCGCAATTTCCTGCGGGCTCGCGCGCTTGTCTGCACCGTGCCGAAGAATGGCTGGCAGGGGACGCTGACCGCCGCCTGCAGCGTCAATGCCACCGATCCGGCTGCCTGGCTTGCCGAAAACGGCTGGGCGGACGCCCCGGAAAAGTCGCCGCTTTCGGTTAAGGTTGCCGCTGCCCGCCAGTCCCGTCTCGGCTTTTTCGGCGACGATCCGCGCGATTTGGGCCCGGTACCGGCTGTCCCGGATGAAACGCTGCCGTCTACGGATGCCGCTGTTGATATGACCGGGCGTTGATATGACCGGACGTTGATATGAGAGGTGAAGACTTGTAGACCGCATCGGCGATCCATATCTCCCGGAACTGCAACAGCCACACGGATCATCCATGCCAGACACCATGAGCCATCACGAAGCCCTCATCTATGTCATGGTGATGATGTCGGCCGTCGATACCGCGATGACCGATAATGAGCTGGAACGCATCGGCCGGCTGACCAGCTTCCTGCCGGTGTTCGAAGGGTTCGACCACGACCATCTGATGCATGCCGCGCGCGAATGCACGGCCCTTCTCGACGGTCCGGAAGGATTGGACATCGCGCTTGAAGTGGTACGGGAAGCGCTTCCCGCGCGTCTCAATGATACGGCCTATGCGCTGGCCGTCGAGATTGCCGCTGCCGACCACGCGATTGCCCAGGAGGAAATCCGGCTGCTGCAATTGCTGCGTGACCGGCTGGGGCTGGACAAGCTGACCTGCGCTGCCATCGAGCGCGGTGCCATGGCACGGTTTCGCAGGTGACAGAGAGCGGTTTTCCGCTTCACGCCAAAGTGCATTCACCTCAGTCGCCATCCCGATAGAATAAGGGTTCACAAGACGAACAGGCAATCGATGATGGTGCAGGCATGACGCTGTTCGGCATTGGCGAACCGGCCCTGAGGCTTGCCTTCTTTGCCGCAATCTTCCTGACGCTTGCCATGCTCGAACTGCTCCATCCCCGGCTGGAGCGGCCGGAATTGATGCGCGCCTTGAAAGCCCGGCGCTGGTTTACCAATCTCTCGATCCTCGTCCTGTCATCGCTGATCCTGCGGCTGATCTTTCCGGCAGCGGCCACCGGTGTCGCGCTGTTTGCCGCTGCGCATGGATACGGGCTTTTGCCGATGCTCGGGATGCCACCGCTGATCGGCGGTATTCTAGCCTTCGTCATTCTCGATTTCGCCATCTGGCTGGAGCATCTGATTTTTCACAAAGTGCCACTGTTCTGGCGCATCCACCGGGTGCACCATGCCGATACCGGTCTCGACCTGACGACCGCGCTGCGCTTCCACCCGCTGGAAATCATGCTCTCGGTCCTGTGGAAATCCGCCGTGATCCTTGCGATCGGCGCGCCGCCGGAAAGCGTTCTGGTCTTTGAGATCGTGCTGAATGGCGCAGCCATGTTCAATCACGCCAACCTGAAACTTCCCGGCCGCATCGACGGGCTGTTGCGCCGCCTCATCGTCACGCCGGACATGCACGCCATCCATCATTCCACGGAGCCAGACGAGACCGACAGCAATTACGGCTTCAACCTGTCGATCTGGGACCAGCTGTTTTCAACCTATCGCGGCCGCTCGCAACATCCGCCGGATGTCATGGGGATCGGGCTTGCGCAATATCGCAACCCTTTGCCATACCGATTGTTCTGGTCGTTGTTTCTGCCATTTCGAAAGTTGAAATGACAAAGCTCAATAGATCCCGGCTGGGAAATAACGCAGGTAAATCTCGTTCAGCCGGCCCTTGCGCGACAATTCCAGCAGCGCATGATCGATCGCCTGCGTCAGCGCGGAATCGCCCTTGCGGTTCATGACCGCCAGCCCCTCGCCCAGAAACCGTTGCGAGAAGTAAGCGCCGTCGATCAGGGCGCAGCATCCGGCCGCATCGCTGCCGGCCGTCCAGAACGACAACTGCATGCCGTCTGAAAACACCGCCGCAACGCTTCCCTGCTTCAGGGCCGCCAGCATCGCGTCGCGGCTGGGAAAAGAGCGGCTTTCGAGTTTGGGAAAAAATGCCTTGAACATGGCCTCATGCGTGGTTCCCGACACGGTGCCGACCGGCTTTCCCGCAAGCGACGCCACCGAAAGCGCACCGGCCATCATTTGCCGATTGGCAGCGAAACGGGCGGGCAACTTCATGAAGGTTCTCGAAAAGGCAAATCGCTGCCGCAATTCCGAGCTGGTGCCGATCCCGGCAATGACTGCCTCCCCCTGCCCGCCTTCCAGAGCGGGCTGCAACTCTGCAAACGCCACGGCCTGAATCTGGCACTTGGCGTCGATTTCCAGCTCGTGGCAGATCTCGCGGACCAGATCCACATGGAAGCCGGCAAGCTTGCCGGACTGATCGATGAAATTAAACGGCGGGAAATCCACGGTGGTCAAAAACCGCAGCCGGGCGAGGCCACTCAGGTCCGGTTTTGCAATCCGTTCGCGCGCATCAAACAACAGGGGCAGATCGTTCACCCCTTCCGCAGCACGCAATGACACTGGAAAAGATGCAACCAAATACACGCAAAACGAGAATATACCATAGGATTTTAGAGATGCACGGAAAGCGCGTATCATTATGATCAATCCCGGAGAGCGGTGAGAAAGAACCGCGCGACGCGCAGCGATAGGGTGTTTATGCGGCTGGGAGAATATCCGGACAATTCCGGAATGGCTACCGCGAATGAGCCGCCCGGCGGGCGATCTCGAAACGATACTGCGATTGCGCGCCTGGCGCCGGCGTTGAAGCACGAAGGCCGACTGCTGCTCCAGATGGGGATCGGCAAGCCGGCGATTGCCTTGGCTATGCGACTGGCGCAAGCGCATGGCACAAGCGTCGAAGACGAGTTGCTCGCATCCGGCGAGATCGAGGAAACCATCTATTTCGAGGCGCTGGCGGAAATGCTGGGGCTTGATTTCATGCCCGTGATCGATGCGGAGCGGGTTCAGGACGTCGACGGCCTCGACACCCAGATCGTGCGGCCGGAAATTCTAAGGATGCATCACGCCAGCCGTCCGCCGGTCACCGTGATCGTTCCGTCGATCGGCCGGTTCGCCGAACTTGCCACGCTGTTGCAGCGCATGCCGATGCTGCGCCAATGCCTGGCCATCTCGACACCATCAGCGGTCCGCGCTGCCGCCTGGCAGGCGGGCAGCCAGAGGCGGGTATCGGTGGTAACGCGCGCGCTGTTTGAAACCGCGCCCCTCTACAGCGCCCGCATCACCTTTTGGGGCAAGCAGGGTTTTTATACCGGGGTCACGCTGTGCAGCTTGATCGGGGTGGCACTGGCCTTGCCCACCATCAGCATCCTGGTGCTGCATATCGTGCTGACCCTGTTCTATCTTGCCAATTTTCTGGTGCGCCTCTACGCGTTGAGGGCCGCCGGGCGCCAGGAGCGCCTGGCGCTGCAACGGGCGCGGGCATTGCCGCCCGTCGCCGCGGGGCCTGTACCGGTCTATTCGGTGCTCGTGGCGCTCTACAGGGAAGAAAGTGTCGTGGCGCAGCTCGTCCACGCGCTCAACCAGATCGACTGGCCGCGCTCGCGGCTCGATATCAAGCTGATCTGCGAGGCGGATGATGCGGCAACCATCGCGGCGATCCAAGCTTTGCGGCTGGGGCGCGAATACGAGATCGTTCTGGTGCCGGTCCACCTGCCCCGCACCAAGCCAAAGGCGCTCGCCTATGCGCTGCCCGGCGTTCGCGGCACCTATGTGACGGTCTATGATGCCGAAGACCGGCCGCATCCCGGCCAGTTGCGGGAAGCGT
Organism: Pararhizobium qamdonense; assembly: GCF_029277445.1. Taxonomy (NCBI): domain Bacteria; kingdom Pseudomonadati; phylum Pseudomonadota; class Alphaproteobacteria; order Hyphomicrobiales; family Rhizobiaceae; genus Pararhizobium; species Pararhizobium qamdonense. Next base: position 4,091,581 of record NZ_CP119566.1, read on the forward strand.
ACGACACGTTCATCGCAGCCCCTGCGCATATCATCTGCCTGCAGGCGCCGCTGATTATCACCAATGCGCGGCAATCCTGGTGGAGCGCGCTGTTTGCGCTGGAATATGCCGGACTGTTTCGCGGGCTGCTGCCGATGCTGTCTCTGACGGGTCTGCCCCTGCCGCTGGGCGGCACATCCAATCATTTCCGCACGGCGGAGCTGAGGATGATCGGTGGCTGGGATCCCTACAATATGACCGAGGATGCCGATCTCGGCATGCGGCTGTACCGGCTCGGCTATCGATCGCGCGTCATCGCCAAACCGACGCTGGAGGAAGCGCCGGTCCTGCCCTCCGTCTGGCTGGGGCAGCGTACCCGCTGGTTCAAAGGGTGGCTGCAGACATGGCTGGTGCTGATGCGCAAGCCGGGCCAACTGGCCAAAGAAATGGGCTGGCCGGCTTTCTTCGTCTTCCAGATCCTGGTGGGCGGAATGCTGCTGTCCGCGCTCAGTCATCCCGTCGTCATCGGCTTCATCGCCTATCTGACCTGGCTGATGCTGCACAACAGCACATCTACGCATGACTGGCTGGCCTTCTGGCTGTTCAGCGGCGATATCATCAATGTCTTCGGCAGCTATGCGGTCTTCATTTCGCTTGGGCGTAACCGGATGACGATATGGGAAAAACGGGCGGTCGGCTGGCGTTGGGTTTTTGTGCCAATTTACTGGCTCTTCATGTCGCTCGCCGCATGGAAGGCACTTTTGGAGCTGCGGACACATCCGTTTTCCTGGAACAAGACACCGCATGTTCCTGTGAAAGACCATGGGACCTGATGCGGCAAGAGCTTGAGGAACAAGGTGGAGCGGGTAGCGGGAATCGAACCCGCACGATCAGCTTGGGAAGCTGACAAGCTACCACTACATCATACCCGCCTTGCGACCGAGGTTTCCACCAAGCACGGCTGCCTGTCAAGGCGGCAGCCGGTTTTCCGGGCGGAATTTACTCTGCGCGGAAATGCTTGGAGAGTTTCAGGCCCTGTGCCTGGTAGTTGGAACCAAGACCCAGACCATAGAGCCCTTCGGGGCGCTCCATCATGTGCTCGTACACCAGACGGCCGACGATCTGGCCATGTTCGAGGATGAACGGCACTTCGTGACTGCGCACTTCCAGCACGGCACGGCTGCCTTTGCCGCCGGCCGAGGCATGGCCGAAACCGGGGTCGAAGAAACCGGCATAGTGGACGCGGAATTCGCCGACCAGCGGATCGAACGGCGTCATTTCAGCCGCATAGAGCGGCGGCACATGCACGGCTTCGCGCGAGACGAGAATATAGAATTCGTCGGGATCGAGGATCAGTTCGTCGCGGCCGCGGCTGTAGAGCGGTTCCCAGAAATCGAAGATGCCGTGTTCGGCCTTCTTGTCGACATCGACGACGGCGGTATGGTGCTTGCCGCGATAGCCGATCAAGCCGTCAGCACCGGTGCCCTTCAGATCGATCGACAGCGCGATACCGGCGCCGGAGACGTTGGGCGTTTCGCTGGCAACGAGGACATCGCTTTCGTGCAGCGCCAGCACCTCGTTTTCGGTCAGCAAGGCATGGCCGATGCGGAAGCGGATCTGCGACAGGCGCGAGCCGCGCCGGACGATGACGGGGAAGGTGCGCGGACTGATTTCAAGATAGAGCGGACCGGAATAGCCGGCGGGGATCTTGTCGAATTCCTGGGCGCGATCGGTGATGACGCGGGTGAAGATATCGAGGCGGCCGGTCGAGCTCTTCGGATTGGCCGAGGCCGACATATCCGGCAGAAGGTCGAGGCTTTCCATCAGGGGAACGATGTAGACACAGCCGGTTTCGAGCACAGCCCCTTCGGAGAGGTCGATCACATGCAGTTTCAGCCGGTCGAGCTTATCGGCCACCAGATGGCCGGGGCCCGGCATGAAGCTGGCGCGCACGCGGAATGCCTTGGAGCCCAGACGCAGATCGAGACTGGCCGGCTGGATCTGGTCCTCATCGAGCCGCGCCTCGCTTTTCAACCGCCCTGCCTCAAACAGCGCAGCAATGGCGCGATCGGCGAGAATGCCTGTGGCCCTGGTCATTTCCATCGTCCTCTTTGCCCAACCGGCGTCATACCCTAAATTGTCCCTGTGACATATCTTGTTGTTCACGGGAATTGACGCAAGCGCGGCTAATCAGTAAATACGGACTTATCCCGTGGTGATTTGGCCGGTCGGCTTGCAGCCACGTAAAACAAATAGCTAAAAAGGCCGGGTTTGAAACCGGCTTGCTTTACGCGGCCGGTTTTTTTGTTTTGAAAGAGACAATCGATGAGCAACAATTGGCGCCCCGCGACACAGCTCGTTCACGGCGGCACGACCCGTTCAAACCATGGTGAAACCTCCGAAGCCATCTTCATGACGCAGGGCTTCGTCTATGACAGCTCGGAAGCGGCGGAAGCGCGCTTCAAGGGCGAGACGGACGGCTTCATCTATGCCCGCTACGGCAGCCCGACCAACGACATGTTCGAACAGCGCATGTGCATGCTGGAAGGTGCCGAGGACGCACGCGCCACCGCATCCGGCATGGCTGCGGTGTCCGCAGCAATCCTGTGCCAGCTGAAAGCCGGCGATCATATCGTGGCGGCCCGCGCCCTGTTCGGCTCCTGCCGCTGGGTGGTGGAAACGCTGGCGCCGAAATACGGCATCGAGTTCACGCTGATCGACGGGCGTTTCCTGGAAAACTGGGAAAAGGCCGTCAAGCCGAACACCAAGGTGTTCTTCCTGGAAAGCCCGACCAATCCGACGCTGGAAGTGGTCGATATCGAGGGTGTTGCCAAGATCGCCAACCAGATCGGCGCCAAGGTCATCGTCGATAACGTCTTTGCAACGCCGCTTTTGCAAAAGCCATTGGAACTCGGCGCCCATATCGTCGTCTATTCCGCCACCAAGCATATTGATGGCCAGGGCCGTTGCCTTGGCGGCGTGATCCTGTCCGACAAGGAATGGATCAACGAACATCTGCACGACTATTTCCGCCATACCGGCCCGGCGCTTTCGCCGTTCAACGCTTGGACGCTCTTGAAGGGCATCGAGACCCTGCCCTTGCGCGTGCGCCAGCAGAGCGAGAATGCCGCGCGTGTCGCCGATTTCCTGGCCGAGCAGAGCCAGGTCGCCAAGGTGATCTATCCCGGCCGCAAGGACCATCCGCAGGCCGATATCATCGCCCGGCAGATGAAGGGTGGCTCGACGCTCGTCTGCTTCGAGCTGAAGGGCGGCAAGGAGGCGGCGTTTGCGCTGCAGAACGCGCTGGATGTGGTGCTGATCTCCAACAATCTCGGCGACAGCAAGAGCCTGATCACCCATCCGGCAACGACCACCCACAAGAACCTGTCGGACGAGGCGCGTGCCGAGCTTGGCATTTCGCCGGGCACCGTGCGCTTCTCGGCAGGCATCGAGGACAGCGCCGACCTGATCGAGGATTTCGCCCGTGCTCTGAAGTCGGTTCAGGCCTGATTTTTCAACGCGTACAGAACGCCCGTGTCCCCTGGATGCGGGCGTTTTTCTAGGCCGGAGGCTCTCCCGTAAAGAAGGTCCGCGCCAGTATGATGCGCGACACCGTCGTGTAGAAGCACACGAGTGCGAAGCAGATTGCGATCTCGCAAAACCAGTGCGGAAACAGGCAGAACGCCAGGAACACGGCGATCGTCTCCGTCGCTTCGGCAAGACCGGTGGTGAAATAGAGCGATTTTGCGCCGCGAATGTCCGTCGAGAGGCCGCGCTTTTCGGCCATGATCGAAAAGGCGAGGAAACTGGCGCCGTTAATGTAAAACGACAAAAGCAGAAGGCCGCCCGCCACGCCGTTTTCATAGGGATCGGCAAAAATGAAGGCGAACGGGATCAGGCCATAAAAGGCAAAGTCGAGCACGATATCGAGGAAGCCGCCGAAATCGGTTTTCTGCGTCGCCCGCGCGACGGCACCGTCCAGGCCGTCACAGATTCGGCTGAGGCCGATCAGCACGAAAGCAGCGGCGTAGGCGTCGAGGACGATGGCGGCCGCTGCCGCCACACCAATGAGGAAACCGGTGACGGTGACCGTGTTTGCGGTGAACCCATAAGCGGCCAGAGCCCTGCCTGCACGATCCAGCCAAGGGTCAATCCATCGCCTCACATGACCGTCCAGCATGCTGTACCCTATCCTGACAGTTTACGCTGATACCAAGGATCGCGTTATTCTTGATGAAACCATCTTGCTGTAGAATATTGCCTATGGACTTGAAAGGGTTTGCATATGTACCGCGCGCTGACACGCGACATCGAGGTGACCGTCGAACCTTATTATCTGGAGGAGCAATCCGATCCGGATGACAGCCGTTATGTCTGGGGCTACCGCATCCTGATCTCGAACCTGTCGGAAGAGACCGTCAGGCTGATGACGCGCTACTGGCACATTACCGATGAAAACGGCCAGGTGGACGAGGTCAATGGCCCGGGGGTCATCGGCGAGCAACCGGTTCTAAACCCGGGAGACACCTACGAGTACTCGTCCGGCTGCCCGCTCGACACGCCATCCGGTGTGATGTTCGGTCATTATCTGATGGAAACCACGCGTGGCGAGAGCTTCAACGTGGATATTCCCGCCTTTTCGCTGGATTCGCCCGGCCAGAACCGGACGCTGAATTAGAGCATTCCCGTTTTTTTAAGAAACGGAAATGCTCTCTTCCTGTTTTGACGCACGTCCGGACGGAAAACCGCTTCGCAGTTTTCCTGGATTTCCTTTTCGCCGCAGGTCTTTACTGCGGCTTCACTTCCGTCGCTTCGAAGCGGTAGGTCGTCGAGCAGAACTCGCAGGTGACCGAGACAAGTCCGTCCTCGGCCGCATGATCAATGTCGTCCTGGCTCAAGCTTGCCAGAACGTCGCGCAGCTTTTCGCGTGAACAGCTGCATTTGTCATAGACAGCCTGCGGCGGATAGACCTTGACGCCACGCTCGTGGAACAGCCGGTACAAAAGCCGCTCGGTACCAACGGTCGGATCGGTCAGCTCGTCGGCATCGATCGTCTGGACCATGACGCTGGCTTCATCCCAGAGATCATCGACTTCGAAACTATCGTCCGCGCCGTCGCCGCCAGGAAGATCGGGCTGGCGCATGCGCTCCAGCGTTTCCGGCAGAAACTGTGCGACCATGCCGCCGGCCCGCCAGCGGTGGCGCGGCTTGCCGTTTTCATCGCGATCGAGCAGCTCGGCAACGCCGAGGCGCACCTTGGTCGGGATCTGTTCCGACTGGCGGAAATAGACGCCGGCAATTTCCTCCAGCGAGGCGCCGTCGAGCGGCACGATGCCCTGGTAGCGCTGCATATGCGCGCCCTGATCGATGGTGAAGGCCAAAACGCCATCGCCGAGCAGATGCTGCGGCTGGGTCAGGCCGTTTTCCTCGGCAATCTTCAAGGCCTCTTCATTGTAGCGGGCATAGGCGCGCACCCGGTCCGGCGTCGCGAAATCGGCGACGACCAGATCGACCGGGCCGTTGCTCTTGGTCTGGATGATCAGCTTGCCTTCGAATTTCAGCGACGTGCCGAGAAGCACCGTCAGCACCACCGTTTCGGCCACCAGGCGGGCGACCGGGAGCGGATAGTTATGACGCTCGAGGATGGCATCCAGCATCGGGCCGAGCTGGACGGCGCGGCCACGCACGTCGAGACCCTCAACCTGAAACGGCACGACATGATCGTCGCCTGCATAATCGAAATGGCCAAGGCCCAAACCTGCTTCCGTCATCACTCTGCTCCTAGCCCTCGGATATCCGCCCGCCATGCAGGCCGGGACTGTGTCCGATGCTTCTATTGATCCTGCGCGGGCCGGATTTGTCCAGATCGTTCCTGAAAAAACGGCTGATCGCGTTTCCGCCTCCCTGAAGAACGGCGGCGCGGATGGATGGATTTTTCAATAAGAATGACCGGCAAAGGCGGACGCGCCACCTGCCGGTCATCAGCGTGTTGTTTAGATCGTGTGCCGCAGCCCGGTTTTCAATATGCCGGGAAAGCCCTTAGAGAGCCTCGTCATTAGACGGAAGCGCTCTAAAGAGCGCCAAGGCACCAGGCGAGTACGGACTTTTGCGCATGCAAGCGGTTCTCGGCCTCGTCGAACACCACCGACTGCTGGCCGTCGATGACGTCGTCCGTGACTTCCTCGCCGCGATGGGCGGGCAGGCAATGCATGAACAGCGCATCCTTGTCGGCCTTGGCCATCAGCGCGGCGTTCACCTGGAACGGCTGGAAGACGTTGTGGCCGCGGGCGCGGTGTTCCTGGTTCATCGACACCCAGGTATCGGTGACAACGCAATGGGCGCCGTCCACGGCCTGATCGGCATCATGATAGAGCTTGATCTCGCCGCCATTGTTGCGGGCCCAGTTGAGGATCTTGTCGTCCGGCTCGGAGCCGAGTGGCACCGCCATATTCATGCGGTAACCGAAGCGGGCCGAACCTTCGATGAAGGAATGCAGCACATTGTTGCCGTCGCCGGTCCAGGCAATGGTCTTGCCCTTCACGGGACCCGCATGTTCCTCAAAGGTCATGATATCGGCCATGATCTGGCAGGGATGCGTTGCATCCGTCAGGCCATTGATCACGGGCACAGTGGCATGTTCGGCCAGCTCCAGCAGGCGATTGTGATCGGTGGTGCGGATCATGATCGCATCGACATAGCGCGACAGGACCTTGGCGGTATCGCCGATGGTTTCGGCGCGGCCGAGCTGCATTTCGGTGCCGGAAAGGAACAGCGTCTCGCCGCCGAGCTGGCGCATGCCGACATCGAAGGAGACGCGCGTGCGGGTCGAGGGCTTTTCGAAGATCATCGCCAGCATCTTGCCGGCCAGCGGCTTTTCAGCTGTGCCAGCCTTGGTGTCGGCCTTGCGGACGCGGGCGTCCTCGATGATCGACCTCAAGTCGGTTGTCGTCATGGCAGAAAGATCGAGAAAATGTCTGGTACCGGCCATTCTATTCAAAGTCCTGTGTTTTTTCAGCGTGTCAGTGAAGCGTCGTTCAGGCCGATGCCTGTCGTCGCTCCGCTGTCAGCTGTTCGGCCGCGCGTTCAAGCCGCGCCAGGCCTTCACGGGCTTCATCGGCCGTCGTCACCAAGGGCGGCAGCAGGCGGATGACATTTTCGCCCGCAGGCACTGCCAGCAGTCTTTCCGCACGGATGGCCTTTAACAGATCGGCGGACGGAACCTTGGCCTTGATGCCGAGCATCAGGCCTTCGCCGCGGATTTCCTCGATGACATCGGGGAACCGATCGGCAAGCGAGGCAAGACCCTGGCGGAAGACCAGCGAGACATCGCGGACATGCTGCAGGAAATCATCCGCAAGAATGACGTCGAGAACGGCATTGCCGACGGCCATGGCCAGCGGATTGCCGCCATAGGTCGAGCCGTGGGTTCCGGCGACCATGCCGGAGGCGGCCTCTTCGGTCGCAAGGCAAGCGCCGAGCGGAAACCCGCCGCCAATGCCCTTGGCAACCGCCATGATATCCGGCGTGATGCCCGACCATTCATGGGCAAACAGCTTGCCGGTGCGGCCGACGCCGGACTGGACTTCGTCGAAAATGAGCAGCAGGCCATATTCGTCGCAAAGCGAACGCAGCTCCTGCAGGAATTCCTTCGGCACCGTGCGGATACCGCCTTCACCCTGGATCGGCTCGATCAGGATCGCGGCGGTCTCTTCGCTGATGGCAGCCTTCAGCGCCGGCATATCGTCGAACGGCACCTGATAGAAGCCCGGTGCCTTCGGGCCGAAGCCTTCCAGATATTTCGCCTGACCACCGGCGGCGATGGTCGCCAGCGTGCGGCCGTGAAAGGCGCCCTCAAAGGTGATGATGTGGAATTTTTCCGGCTGACCCTTGGAGAAATGATAGCGCCGTGCCGTCTTGATGGCGCATTCCAGCGCTTCGGCACCCGAATTGGTGAAGAACACCTTGTCGGCGAACGTTGCTTCCGTCAGGCGGCGGCTGAGGCTTTCCTGGCCGGGCACTTCATAAAGGTTCGACAGGTGCCAGACCTTGTCAGCCTGCGCCTTCAGGGCGGAGACAAGATGCGGATGCGCATGACCGAGCGAATTGACTGCGACACCGGCGGCAAAATCGAGATAACGGGTGCCATCCTCGGCAATCAGCCAGACGCCTTCGCCGCGCTCGAACCGCAAGGGTGCGCGTGCATACGTGTCATAAAGCGGCGTGGCATCGGCCATGGCGCATGTCTCCTCAAACCATCACGGCAATTGTATAATCGGCGTCGTCAACAGGGCTGTGACCAGCCGGTAAAAAATCAAAATGCCGCCTTGCGGCGGCCAGCGCACTATCTTCATTTCGCAGTGCAATGTCAACAAAAGCCCATGATTTCCGGCAATTCCCGTTGATACAGAGGATGTGATTTTTTTAGCCGGATACACTTGCAAAAATGCCACGCATCGCAAGCAAGTTGGGGAAAACTCAGAAATCGATTCGGCGGGATTCCCCTGACTCTTGTCAGGGAGTCCCCCGGGCTCTACGTTAAGAAACAACTACTAGAACGCATGCGGCGGACCTAGTCACCAAAAGTGTTATCGCGTTTCAGCCTTGGATTACATCCAGGGCCCGGTGAAGGATTCGACCATCACCAACGCTGGGAATGGAGACAAGACCATGAATTGGACTGACGAGCGGGTCGAAAAACTCAAGAAATTGTGGTCCGAGGGTTTGAGCGCGAGCCAGATCGCTGCACAACTCGGCGGCGTCAGCCGCAACGCCGTCATCGGCAAGGTTCACCGTCTCTGCTTGCCGGGCCGCGCCAAGGCCGGCGGCAGCACGGCAACCGCACGGGCCAAACGCCCTGCCCCGACCGCTGCACCACGCGCACCGAGCTTTACCGCAGCACGCATGACAGCCACCCGCACCGTGACCCGCACCACCGGCGCGACCGTCATGAAGGAAGAGGTCGAGATCGACGCGATCGAGGATCAGGAAACAGCGCCCGCCGGCAACAATGTCGTTGTTCCGATGTCGCGCCGCCTGGTGCTGACGCAGCTGACCGACCGCACCTGCAAATGGCCGATCGGCGACCCGATGAAGGAAGAGTTCCACTTCTGCGGCAACGATTCCCCGGACACATCCCCATACTGCACATTCCACGCCAAGCTGGCCTACCAGCCCTCCGGCGAGCGCCGCCGGGCTCGCTAAGGGCGGAACCTGCCTTGCGCTTCGTCAATCCCATCCCGTTCGTGCGGGATATCAGCATCTCGAAAGCCTTCTATGGCGAGAAGCTGGGACTGGCGATCAAGCAGGATTTCGGCGATTTCGTCCTGTTTGAAACGGGATTTGCCATCCATGAGGGCAAATCCCTGGAAACGACGGTTTGGGGACATCCGTCAGTCAGTTCCGGGGCCTATGGCCGTCAAAATGTCCTGCTCTATTTCGAACATGATCCTTTGGATGCGCTGTTTGCCCGCATCGCCGGTCATGTAATCCTCATCCATCCCATCGAGACCCAGCCCTGGGGACAGAGGGTATTCCGCTTTTACGATCCGGATGGTCACGCCATTGAAATTGGCGAACCGCTCGATCAGCTTTCCAGCGAATAGCCAGCACCGCGCACCGTGCGGATCACGTCCTGCATGTTGGAAAAGTTCAGCGCCTTGCGCAGGCGGCCGACATGCACGTCGACCGTGCGCTCATCGACATAGATGTCATGACCCCAGACACCGTCCAGAAGTTGCGAGCGCGAAAAGACGCGGCCTGGCGAGGCCATGAAGAATTCCAGCAGGCGAAACTCCGTCGGGCCCAGGCGGACCTCGCGGGTCTTGCGGTGGACGCGGTGGGTTTCGCGATCGAGTTCGATATCGCCGCATTTCAGCAGCGTTGACAGCACTTCGGGCTTTGCCCGGCGCAGCATCGCCTTGACCCGTGCCATCAGTTCCGGCGTCGAGAACGGCTTGACCACATAATCATCGGCGCCGGTGGCCAGACCGCGCACGCGCTCGCTCTCTTCGCCGCGTGCCGTCAGCATGATGATCGGCAGGCGTTCGGTTTCCGGGCGCTGGCGCAGCCGGCGGCACAGTTCGATGCCGGAAACGCCCGGCAGCATCCAGTCGAGGATGAGGAGATCGGGAAGACGTTCCTGCAGGCGCATTTCCGCCTCGTCGCCACGATTGATCGTATCGACTTCGAACCCTTCGGCCTCGAGATTGTATCGGAGGAGGACGCTGAGCGCCTCTTCGTCTTCAACAACAGCAATTCTTGGCAACATTCAGTTCTGCTCCTTGGCGCCCGGCCGGCTGGCCGAAGGCTTGCCGAGCGGCTCCAGCGGCCGCTCGCGCATTTATCCGTAAGATTTCACTTACTTTACTGTGGGCATCAATTGCCGATTGCGCCAACCGTATTGGCCGTATCGTCCTTCGGACGCTCGCCAACCGGCTGTGCGCCAGTCGCCATGTAGTAGATGGTTTCGGCGATATTGGTGGCGTGGTCGCCGATACGCTCGATGTTCTTGGCGCAGAACAGGAGATGCGTGCAGGGCGTGATGTTGCGCGGGTCTTCCATCATGTACGTCAGGAGTTCGCGGAACAGCGAGGTATAGATCGCATCGATCTCATTGTCGCGTTCGCGGATGCTGTTGGCCTTTTCCGGCGAGCGCGAAGCGTAGACATCGAGCACTTCCTTGAGCTGAACGAGCGCGAGCTCGGCCAGATGCTCCAGGCCGCGCGCCAGCTGCCGGGGCAGGCTGGCATGGGCAACGGCGATGACGCGCTTGGCGTTGTTCTTGCCGAGATCGCCGACGCGCTCCAGATCGGCCGCGATGCGGATCGATCCCATGATTTCGCGCAGGTCCGCCGCCATCGGCTGGCGTTTGGCAATGGTGACGATCGCCTTCTCGCCGATCTGGCGCTCGGCCTCGTCGAGAATGGCATCGTCGGAGATGACCTTCTGGGCGAGCGCCAGGTCGGAATTGACCAGGGCGCGCACGGATTCGGCCACCATCTGTTCGGCCAGGCCGCCCATCTCGGAGATGCGCCGGGTCAGGTACTTCAGATCTTCGTCATAGACGGAAGCAATGTGCGTAGACATGATTGTTTTTCCTTGCGATCACAATCCGGGTTGGAAGACCACCACCCTGCCCTCATGACAGGGTGGCGAAAGCGTCCTCAGCCGAAGCGGCCCATGATGTAGTCTTGGGTCCGCTGGTCGTCCGGATTGGTGAACATCTTGTCGGTGTCGTTTTCCTCGACGAGATTGCCGAGATGGAACATGGCGGTGCGCTGCGAGACGCGGGCGGCCTGCTGCATCGAGTGCGTGACGATGACGATCGTATAGTTCGTGCGCAGTTCGTGGATCAGTTCCTCGACCTTGGCAGTCGCGATCGGATCCAGCGCCGAACAGGGTTCGTCCATCAGGATGACTTCCGGGCTGACGGCAACGGCGCGGGCAATGCACAGGCGCTGCTGCTGACCACCGGACAGGCCGGTGCCGGATTCGTGCAGGCGGTCCTTCACCTCGTTCCAGAGACCAGCCTTTTGAAGGCTCGACTCGACGATCTGGTCAAGCTCGGCCTTGGTGCGGGCGAGACCGTGGATCTTCGGACCGTAGGTGACGTTCTCGTAGATCGACTTCGGGAACGGGTTCGGCTTCTGGAAAACCATGCCGACGCGGGCGCGCAGTTCGACGACGTCGATGCTCGGGTCGTAGATATCACCGTCGTCGAGGGTGATCTTGCCGGTGACGCGGCAGCTGTCGATCGTGTCGTTCATGCGGTTGAGTGTGCGCAGGAACGTCGACTTGCCGCATCCGGACGGGCCGATCAGCGCGGTGACGGTGTTTTCACGGACGTTGAGGTTCACATCGAAAAGCGCACGCTTTTCGCCATAATATACCGAAACGTCCTTTCCGATCATCTTGAAGGGAACAGTGTTCATTTTCTGGTCCAGCGCCTTTTCAACTGCTGCTTCTGACATCATGTTCATGTTTCTACCTCACTACCAGCGCCGCTCAAAGCGACGCCGCAACAGGATTGCGCCCAGGTTCATGACGACGAGGAAGATCAAGAGGATCATGATCGCACCCGAAGTCCGTTCGACAAATGCACGTTCGGCTTCGTTGGCCCACATATAGATCTGGACCGGCAGAGCAGTGGACGGGTCCATCGGCGAGCCCGGATAATCGACCACGAAGGCCACCATGCCGATCAAAAGAAGCGGCGCGGTTTCGCCGAGCGCATGCGCCAGGCCGATGATGGTGCCCGTGAGCACGCCTGGCATGGCGAGCGGCAGGACATGGTGGAAGATGGTCTGCATCTTCGACGCGCCAAGACCCAAAGCTGCCGAGCGGATCGACGGCGGCACCGCCTTCAAGGCTGCGCGGGTGGCGATGATGATCGTAGGAAGCGTCATCAATGTCAGCACCAGGCCACCGACGACGGCGGCCGAACGGGGCATGCCGGCGAAGTTGATGAAGATCGACAGGCCGAGCAGACCATAGACGATGGAGGGAACCGCCGCGAGGTTGTTGATATTGACCTCGATCAGATCGGTCAGCCGGTTCTTCGGCGCAAACTCCTCCAGATAGATCGATGCCGCAACGCCGATCGGAAGGGCAAGCGCCAGGACGATCAGCATCATGTACAGCGAGCCGAGTGCGGCGACGCCAATACCGGCGGCTTCAGGACGGCTGGAGGCACCATAGGTGAACAGGCCGGTGTTGAACTGCTTGGCCATTGCGCCGGTTTCGGTCAGCTTTTTCATCCATTCGAGCTGCTGATCCTTCACCTTGCGGTTGGCTTCGGCAACGGTCAGGTCGATCTGGCCCTTGTTGGCGCTGTCGATATTGCCTTCTGCGAGCAGAGAGACATTGGCGGTCGTGCCGATGATGGCCGGATTGGCAACCACCAGATCGCGCAGTTGCGTGCGGGCACTGGCCGAAACCATGTCCGTTGCCTGCTTGACGAGCGGCCTGTTGGCAGGATCGATGCCAAGTGCCTTGATCAGCGCGTCACGCACCAGAAAAGGATAGTTCGCCGTCATCAGCTTGGACGGATTGGCGCCACGCTCGTTCTTCGGATCGATGATCTGTTCCGAAAACTCGATCGGCAGGGTGATCGCCGTCTGCTGGAAGGCCGTGTAGCCCTTGGAGACGACGGTCCACAACAGAACGAAGAGGAAGAACAGGCCGATCAGGATTGCCGTCAGGCCGTAAGCCTTGAAGCGGCGTTCGGACGCGTAGCGCTTCTTGATGCCGATATCGCGTCTTGTCTGCGCCGGGCGCACGAAGGTGGACTGTACGGAGGATGTCATGTCGGTCATTCGTACTGTTCCCGATACTTGCGCACGATGTAGAGTGCATAGATGTTGAGGCAGAGCGTGATGGCAAACAGCGTGATGCCGAGAGCAAACGCCACCAATGTCTGAGGCGAGTTGAACTCGAGGTCGCCCGTCAGCTGATTGACGATCTTGACGGTGACCGTGGTCATCGCCTCGAACGGGTTGAGCTGCATGCGGGCGGCAACACCGGCAGCCAGCACCACGATCATGGTCTCACCGACAGCACGCGAAGCCGTCAGAAGCAGAGCACCGACGATGCCGGGAAGTGCTGCCGGCAGGATGACGCGCTTGATGGTTTCGGAGCGGGTGGCGCCAAGACCGAGCGAGCCGTCGCGCAGCGAACGCGGCACCTGCGTGATGATATCGTCCGACAGGGAGGAGACGAACGGGATCAGCATGATGCCCATGACGAGACCGGCGGTGAGAACGCTCTGCGCCTGGATGAAGTTGACGTAGTTTCCCGTCACCAGCCCATTCAGCTGCGCCGAGATATCACGCAGGAAAGGCCCGACCGTCACCAGCGCGAAGAAGCCGTAGACGATGGTCGGAATGCCGGCGAGGATTTCGAGCAGCGGCTTGGCAATGCCGCGCACCACAGGCCTTGCATATTCGGCCATGTAGATGGCGGCGAACAGGCCGACCGGCACGGCAAAGAGCATGGCGACAAAGGCAATATAGAGCGTACCCGCGAGAAGCGGCAGAAGACCGAACTGGCCTTCCGTGCCGCCGCTGCCGGCCGCCGAAAAGCGCGGATCCCAGACAGTGCCGAAGAAGAATGCGCTGGGGGATACCGACTGGAAGAAGCGGATGGCCTCCGACAACATCGAGCCGACAATGCCGACCGTCGTCAGGATCGCAATGGAAGAGGCCAAAAGCAACGTACCGAGCATGACGCGCTCGACACGGTTTCTGGCCCGGAAGGGCGCGCTGATACCGCGAATGGCGAAAACAGCACCGGCAAGGGCGATGATCAGCACGACCGCGCTCATCACCCACCGGCTGCCGTCTCTCAAGCTGTTATAATGCTGGGCGGCCGCAACCATATAAGGCTCGCCGGCATTGGCCATTGGAACGCCCTTGGCCGCCAGCGCGTCTCGCAGGCTGGAGGAGCCGTTGGTGACGGCTTCAAGCTCAGCACTGTTCAAAAGCTTCAGGCCATTGGCAACCTGCATGACCTGGCCGAGCATTAGCTCGGTGGTCGCGCCACCCTGGCTTTGAACAGTTTCCGGCAAAGCGGACCGGACGGAATTTTCAACGAAAAACGGGCTGGCGAGAAGCCACACGGCAAGAACGAAAACAGCCGGCAGAACCGCCCAGATGGCGACATAGGCGCCATGATAACCAGGAAGAGAATGCAGGGCGGAAAGCTTGCCTTTGGAGCTGGCCATCGCCCGCCCACGGCCGGCAAAAAATGCTCCAAGGCCAACGATCAAAATGACCAAAAGAATAAGAGAAGTGCTCATCGATATGTCCCCCCGGCCCATCAATCATTGAAAGCCGGCAAATCCGCATACTTCGGGAGGTCCGGCACGGCGTTTCGCCGTGCCGGATTATTGACTTATATTAGAGCATGTTGCCGTCGGTGAAGGCCTTGCGGTCAGCTTCGCGCTCGGCATCGGGAGCCGGAACGAGACCGTAGGCAGCCAGCGGGCTTTCCGGGCCGACCATCTGGTCGTCGAGGAAGAATTCAACATATTCCTTCAGGCCCGGGATAACGCCGAGATGGGCCTTCTTGACGTAGAAGAACAGCGGGCGGGAAACCGGATATTCACCCGAAGCGATCGTCGCGCCCGACGGAACGATGCCGCTGACGGTGGCAACCTTCAGCTTGTCAGCGTTGTTTTCATAGAAGGACAGGCCGAAAACGCCGATGCCGTTCTTGTTGGACGCGATACGGGCGAGGGTTTCGGTGTAGTCACCATCGATATCGATCGCCAGGCCGTCCTTGCGAACAGCGATGCACTTCTTGGCAGCTTCCTTTTCGTCGGCAACGAGGCCCTTGATGGCAACGTCAGCACCGGTGTCCTTGCAGCCGTGGGCCAGCATCTTCTCGTCGAAGACTTCGCGCGTGCCGTGCTTTTCGCCTGGGATGTAGGCGGCGATTTCAACGTCCGGCAGGTCCTTGTTGACTTCCGACCACTTCTTGTAAGGATTGGCAACAAGCTTGCCGTCGATAACGAGTTCAGCGGCGAGAGCCAGGTAGATATCCTTCGGCTCAAGCTTCAGGTCAGCATTGCTGCTGTCGGTTGCGAAGACGATGCCGTCATAGCCGATCTTGACTTCCTGGACTTCGGTAACGCCGGCTGCCTTGCAGGTTTCCAGCTCGCTGTCCTTGATCTTGCGCGATGCGTTGGCAATATCGATCGTGTCCGGGCCAACGCCCTTGCAGAATTCCTTCAGGCCGGCACCGGTGCCGCCCGATTCAACAACCGGGGTCTTGAAGTCAGGGAAGGTTTCGCCGAACGTTTCGGCAACAATCTTTGCGTAAGGCAGAACTGTCGAGGAACCAGCGACCTGGATCTGGTCGCGAGCAATGGCAACGCCTGCAAAAGCGGCGGATGCAACCAGAGCTGCAACAGTAAGTTTCAAGGACTTCATCAAAATACTCCCATAATGGGCTTGTGTGGGTGCGCGTTTCATCAGCGCTCGCTTCGCCGTGTCGATCGGCCGCCCTAGTTAGCGCCCGATGCCCACACCTTTTATGTCAAGTTGACGAAACATTTGTGACAAATCAAGTTATTGAAATATTTCAATATTTTAAATAAATGACTTTTCGGGTGGCAGGTTTATGTCAAAACCTGACGGTAAACACCGTGCCCTTGCCGACTTCAGACTGAACCAGCAGCCGGGCGCGATGGCGGGTGAGGATATGCTTGACGATGGCAAGCCCAAGCCCGGTGCCTTTTTTCGACCGGCTGGCCTCCACGTTAACCCGGTAGAATCGTTCGGTAATGCGCGGAACATGCTCGGCCGGGATACCCGGCCCGTGATCGCGAACGGATACTTCCGCAGGCATATCGCCGCCGCCTGACAGCGTGACCTCGACCTTTTTTCCCTCCTGGCCATATTTGCAGGCGTTTTCGATCAGGTTCTCGAAAACTTCCGTCAGTTCGTCGCGATCTCCCTGCACGATCACCGGATCATCCGGCACGATCAGCGAAATCTCGACGCCGACATCTTCCGCAAGCGGCGCCAGCGCATCACGCACATGGCCAAGCAATGGCGCGAGGTTGATCGCCTCATCCGGCGCGATATGCGATTTGAGCTCCAGCCGCGACAGGGACAGGAGATCATCGACCAGCCGGCTCATGCGTGTGGCCTGCTCGTGCATGATGCCCAGAAATTTCTCGTGCGCCTTCTGGTCGTTGCGGGCCGGCCCCTGCAGGGTCTCGATGAAGCCACGCAGGGAGGCGAGCGGCGTTCTCAGCTCATGGCTGGCATTGGCAACAAAATCGGAGCGCATCCGGTCGATGCGGCGCGCCTGGGAAATATCGCGGTAGGACAGGATATAGAGCCGCTCATCGGCTTGCTGGCCAACCTGCGCCGGTGCAACCCGCACGATATAGACGGCTTCGGACGGAAAACGTTCGGAATGCTCGATCTGGTTGACCTTGCCGGTGACGATGGTTTCACGAACCATGTCGAGGATGCCCGGCGAGCGGACCCGTGCCGAAAGGTCGGTATTGGGTGGAATGGTGCCGAAAGCTTTTTCTGCCGCCTGATTCTGCAAAAGCACGGTTTCATCCGGCGCAATCACCAGGATCGGGGTATCGAGAGCGTTGAAGACCGTCGCGAGCATGTCGAGATCGGTTTCTTCCACCACGGAGGGTGCAACGGCTGCGACCGGCGGCTTGGGATCGGCGGAGCGATTGAAGAGCACGATCATCCAGACGAGCCAGAACAGCAGCACGGCTGCCGTATGGATGCCCGACAGAACAAGGACAACGGCTGCGGCGACCGACAGGCCGATGATCCATATCTCCGACCTGGCCGTCTGCTTCAGTCGCTCCCAGACATTTGCTGTATCTTCCAAAATCATCTCACGTGCACGGTGCCATTGACCGGTGATAGCGGAGGTTCATGACATGATTTTCACGGCATGCTTGAATTCGCAATGCAATTGTGGCCTCCTCCCGTGAAATCGGCGGCCGGCCGTACACTATAGTCAGTAAGGATACGGGATGACGGATATTCAGGAAAACAAGCCGGTCGAACTGATCGTCAACGGCAAAGAGCGCATTTTCGACATTGACGATCCGAAGCTGCCCGGCTGGATCGACAACAATGCGCTGGCGTCCGGGGACTTTCCCTATGAGAAGAAATTCGACGGCGACGAATATGACGACCTTCTCGAGAAGCTGCAGATCGAGCTGGTCAAGGTCCAGTTCTGGCTGCAGGCAACCGGCAAACGCGTGCTGGCTTTGTTTGAGGGCCGCGATGCCGCCGGCAAGGGCGGTTCGATCTATGCCATCCGGTCCTATATCAATCCCCGCTCTGCCCGTGTCGTCGCGCTGCCCAAACCCACCGAGACCGAGCAGGGCCAGTGGTACTACCAGCGTTACATCTCGCATTTCCCTTCGGCCGGCGAATTCGTGATGTTCGATCGCTCCTGGTACAATCGCGGCGGTGTCGAGCCGGTCATGGGCTTTTGCACGCCGGAACAGCATGAAAAATTTCTGAAACACACGCCACGGCTGGAGAAGCTGATCACCGGCGACAATATATTCTTCTTCAAATTCTGGCTCGATATCGGCCGCGAGATGCAGCTGAAGCGCTTCCACGACCGCCGTCACGACCCGTTGAAGGTGTGGAAGCTTTCGCCGATGGATATCGCCGCCTTGACGAAATGGGATGATTATACCGAGGCGCGCGACAGCATGCTGAAGGCAACGCATACCGACACCGCACCCTGGACCGTGGTTCGCGCCAACGACAAGAAACGGGCGCATCTGAACCTGATCCGACACCTGCTCGATTCGCTGGACTATGACGGCAAGGACAAGAGCGCGATCGGCAAGATCGACGACAAGATCCTCGGCTTTGGCCACGGCTTCGTCAAATAGCCGTGGCATTCGCGGTTGTTCATCGTGAAACCGCTGACGCGGTCTGTTACTGGCCGGGAAGCACCCGGACAGCATAGACACTAAGGCTGTTGCCGGCGCCGGTCACATCACTGTTGATGAGGATGCGGCCTGGCGAACTCGGTGCCAGGCTGCGATCGAACGTTACCTGGAACAGCATGTCGTTCTTTTCATCGTTCACCGTGAACCGGTGACGGCCGCAATCGCCGAGCGATGAGAAATCGCATTCGACGGAAAACTGCGTCTGCTTGCCGCCGTCGGCCTGGACGCTGAGCGCCACGGTCGATGTCTTGCCGGACATCTGTTCGAGGACCGAAGCCGGGATTTCGACCGACACGTTGCCATCGGCATCCGCTATGGCCGAGGTGACGCGAAGGCGCTGGCCGCGCTCGTCGCCGACAGGTTCGGCCGCAGCGCGGCTGCCTGCGGTGACATTGCTGGTATCGGCAGGCGTGAAGACATCGATCCAGTCACCGGAGAACCCCGCCTGCGGCCCAAGCGTCTTCAAGCCCGCCTCACCGTCGAAATCTTCCGACTGCACCGTCGATGGCGGGTTGGCGACGCTGGTATCGCGCTCCGCCGCCGTCTTCAAAAGTCCACTGGTTTCAACCCACCAGGCGCCCATCACAACGGCTGCGACCAGCGTCGTGATGACCATGACGAAGGAGAGAAAGCTGCCACGCTTGCGCCGGCGGGGTTTGACCGCCTGTGCCTCGACCTTCCCGGCTTTGCCAGCCTTGCCGCGCTTTCCCGCGACCGGTTCAAGCGGTGCCGTGTCGGCGGCACGCTGTCCGTCGCGGCTTTGCGGTCCCTCGCGTCGTTCCGGCCGCAAGCCCGCAAGCCCGCCGTCGAGCACGGGGCTTTCAGCACGGTCCTCATTGCGCTGCGTGGGCATGTGGATATCGTGATCAAGCTCGGCGGAGGGTGCAGGCACCTCGCTTGCCGCAACGCGCACCGGCGGCGGCGCGGATACCGATGCGGCGGCCTTTAAGCTGGCGCGCTCTTCCAGTTCGATGGCGTGGATCACCCCTTCAAGCCGGTGGCGTTGCTGGGCGATCACATCGGGATCGTGCACATCCTGCTTTTTAAGCCCGGCCTCCAGCGCGTTGCGCGCCGATTGATAGATGCGCGCACGGGTTTCGGAATTCGCCCTTTCGGAACGCTCCAGCGCCTGTCTGATCGCAGTTTCCAGTCCGCTCACTCTTCGTCCTTTTTGGTGCAGGCCGCATCGGCCTTGCAGTCAATCCGTCCTTACGGCGGCATACCGCTTTCCCGGCACGCTTTTA
Source organism: Pararhizobium qamdonense (assembly GCF_029277445.1). NCBI lineage: Bacteria > Pseudomonadati > Pseudomonadota > Alphaproteobacteria > Hyphomicrobiales > Rhizobiaceae > Pararhizobium > Pararhizobium qamdonense. The sequence continues at coordinate 4,111,258 of NZ_CP119566.1, forward strand.
GACGTGTTAACAATTGGGTAACGGTTGACGCCGCGATCTGCAAGCCTTGCGCGGCAAACGGGCCGTCAGCACCGGGGAAAACCCGGTACTTTCAGCGCAGCCACCACACCGCCGGCAACAAATCGGCCTTGCAAAACACAACTCCGCTGCTAAAGTTCTTACGTTTACGGAAACGTCAAAAAATACAAAACGGGAGTGAACCTTGTCCCTGCCAGCCATTCTCACCGGCACAACGCGCCTGCCCGTCGTCGCAGCGCCGCTGTTCATCATATCGCATCCGGCGCTGACGCTTGCCCAATGCAAGGCCGGCGTCGTCGGTTCGTTTCCCGCCCTGAACGCTCGGCCGGAAGCACAGCTGGACGAATGGCTGGCCGAGATCACCGAAGATCTGGCGGCCTACAATTCCCGCAATCCCGAGAAACCGGCAGCCCCTTTCGCGGTCAATCAGATCGTCCACAAGTCCAACAGGCGGCTCGAACACGACCTGATGCTCTGCGTCAAATACAAGGTTCCGATCGTCATATCGTCGCTGGGCGCCGTGCCCGAGGTCAATGCCGCAATCCATTCCTATGGCGGCATTGTCTTGCATGACGTGATCAACAACCGCCACGCCAATTCGGCCATCCGCAAGGGCGCCGACGGCCTGATCGCGGTTGCCACCGGCGCCGGCGGCCATGCGGGCACGCTGTCGCCCTTCGCCCTCATTCAGGAAATCCGCACCTGGTTTGACGGACCGCTTCTGCTTTCGGGCGCAATCGCCACCGGCGGCGCGGTTCTGGCTGCGCAGGCCATGGGCGCCGACATGGCCTATATCGGCTCGCCCTTCATCGCCACCACGGAAGCACGCGCCAGCGATGCCTACAAGCAGATGATCGTCGACAGCGCGGCCGCCGATATCGTCTATTCCAACTCGTTCACCGGCATCCACGGCAACTACTTGAAGCCCTCGATCGTCGCCGCCGGCCTTGATCCCGATCATCTGCCGCAAGCCGACCCGTCCAAGATGGATTTCGAGACGGCCACATCGGGCGCCAAGGCTTGGAAGGACATCTGGGGCTGCGGCCAGGGCATCGGCGCCGTCACGGAGATCGCCCCGACCGCAAGCCTCGTCGATCGCTTGGCGCTCGAATATGCGCAAGCGAGACAAAGGCTGGCGCTCTAAAAAGCGCCACGCCACTTGCCCCAAGCTTTTTTGCCCTTCCCAACACTGATGGCTTGAAATCGCATCCGTTTGCGGGTATCAGCCCCTCACACATCGTTTCGCAGCCTTGCGCAACGCATGCTGGCCGCTTTAGCTCAGGTGGTAGAGCACATCATTCGTAATGATGGGGTCGCAGGTTCGAGTCCTGCAAGCGGCACCAGTTTCCTTCAATTTTGTCAGGCTTTTTCGGTCTTATCACGCGGCGCCTCGCCTCCGATCCCCCTATGACCGTCGATCACGCAGAAGCTTTCTCCAAGGCCGGTACATGGCTGATATCGAAGCCAAACAACATTCCGTTATAGCCACATAGTCCCTGCTCCAATGGCACCGGTGTAGGTCTTTGCTTACAGAAACCAAGCAGCATCCGATGCCGAATATCTCCCTTGCGGCCGGGCGATCGGCAAACGCATCCTGCCGCCCTATAAACCATCCATTAAGCGTAATCGGAATCACACGCTTCTTCCGCCACCTACAAGTATTGATAGATACAATCTTAGGTGTTATTTTAGATTGCAGACAACTTGAAATAGATTTTGCCTTCATGTAGCATTTCCTGATGGTTGAGCGAATCACCGCAGTGCTAATCGGGATGCTTCGTAAGAGGGAAAGCACGATCGATGCATTGGTTTGGGTCTTCTGGAGGAGAGGGCAATCCAAGTCTCTAGAGAACAGTTTGACAGTGCGCTCCGGTAAATGGTCGTGATTGATCAAGATAGAGCGTGCATCTACGTATAAATTGTAAGAATAAATCGGCACTGAAATATATCTCTTTATATTACCGTCAATACATCAAAACATGTTTGGCACATCCGCATAAATACAAGGAAATCAATCAAAGAATTCGCCATCCCGGCGAATCTATAGAGAACTATGCTCTACAGACGGATCAGGAATGAGAGAATGAATGTGCCAAGCATTTATGAGGAGCCTGCACTCTCGCGCATAGCCCGCACCAAATCCGCACTTTCCGAAGGCAGGATCTTTGCCGCCAGCAAGGCGTGCATGACGTCGGCAATACCGGAAAGCTGCTCTATTCGGAGTGCCTGGCACGGATGATCGACGAATGGGGCGTGGTCCATTCAGCCGGAGCGTTCGTCCCTTACCTCGAAGGGGCTGGCGGCGCTGCCGTGCTTGACCATTACATGCTCGAACTGATCTTCCAGGAACTCACAAGCGAACCGGATGCGGTTCTCGGCTGCAACCTTTCCGCCCATACGCTCTCCAATCCGGACCATTGCGCGCTGCTGCTGGACAGCATTCAGCGTCATCGCATCGCCGCGTCCCGGCTGATTCTGGAAGTCACCGAAACGGCGCCGCTGCATTATCCGGCGGCGGCACAGGAGTTTCTAAAAGCCGCGCGCGCTGCCGGATGCCGGATCGCCATCGACGATTTTGGCGCTGGCTATGCCGCGCCATCGCGTCTGCTCGACGTTGCCGTTGATATCGTCAAGATCGATGCCTCCTTCACGCACCGGATCCTGCGCGGTCACGATGGCCGCGGCAGCCTCTATCACATTGTCGGGCTTGCGGCCTGTGCCGTCCCCATCGTTGTCGTCGAGGGCGTGGAAACCGAGGAACATATGCAGGCCGCACTCGCTGCGGGCGCCACCCATCTGCAAGGCTATCTGCTGTCGCGCCCGACCCATTCTCCTCTCCACCATTCCTACCCGGCATACCGGCCTCTGCGGCGCCTTGTCAGGGCCGGCAGGAAAAAGCAATGACGCCAACCCTGCAGCCTCCAGCGATTGCACCCGGACCTTGCGTCGCCGTTGCACGCGAGACGGGAACAACCCCATTCCGTCCGGACCTCGCCGTCTTCCATTCCCTGCTCTCGGCGCTTTCCGGACAGGAAGCGGCAGGCCCGGCTTTGTTCAGCATCGTTGAGGCGCCACAGCCGGGTATTTTGATCCGCGCGACGGGATTGCTGTCCATCGATACCGATGGCGTGACCTATGTCTTTACCGAAACGGGAAAGCCGCCGGGCGCCATCTTTTCCACCTCGAGCGAAGAGCGGATGCTCGATCATATCGTCATGCTCCTGTCCGTCCAGATACCGTCGCTGACGCCTCGAACGATCTGGAATGCGATCGGCATCCTCATCGGACTGCCGATCGCACAGATCGAGCACGCGGTAATCTTGGCGACCCTGCATCATCACTCCCTTGATTTCGGCCTCGCGGCGACAACTCTCGGGCTTTCTCAAGCTGAGCTCGCGGAACGCCTGAAAACCGTTCGCGCAAACCAGACAAGGCCGGAGATAGGCGCGACATGACACCCATCGACGCCGGCCCTGCGAGCCACCAAAACCGCCTCTAATACTTGACGAAATCCGCATCTCTCACCGGCAAACGAACCTGAAACTTAAAGAACACGCTGATTTCAGCATCATGGGAAGGCTCTAGAATGGTCGCGCAGATGAAGCTTAGTCAGCAAAACGACATCTCCATTTCCCGCGATGCGGGCATCGTTCGCGCACCGGGAGAACCGACAAATTTCCTGGTCTCGGGCGACGCCTCGACTGTGCGGAATTACGGGCGCGACGGCAATGACCTGATCATTGAATTCGATGATGGCAAAGTGCTGCGCATCGAAGGCTTCTTTACCAGCGGCGCCCAATATAACAATCTCGTCTTCGTTGATGACAATGCACAATGGCTGGCGAATTTTGACCCGGCGCTCGGCGGCGGAGACGGCATTGCCGATGCGCAAGTTGTGCTCGAAAAGATCGAAGACGATGACTCGACCCTGATCCTGCTCGGACTTCTGGGCGCCGCACTTGCGGGCGCAGGCGGCATTGCAGCGGCTGGCGGCAGCGATGAGACGCCTCAAGCCGAAACGGATACGACCTCCCCCTCACGACCGGACTTTGCAGCGGCAGACGACGCCGGCCTACCGGCCCGCCCGATCGAGCACCGTTCCACCACCAATGATGCAAGTCCTGTCCTCACCGGAACCGCAGAAGCCGGCAGCACCGTGCATATCTACGATAACGGCCGCCTGATCGGAACCGCGCAGGCAGGCCCCGATGGCACCTGGACATTCACCCCGTCGCCTCCCCTGGTGGACGGCCAACACCTGCTGACCGCCACATCCACCGACGCGGATGGGAATGTCAGCCCGGTTTCGGAACTTCTCGACATCACGGTCGACACGACGACGGGAGCGCCGCTGGTGGTGGTGACCGGCAATGGCAATGGTACGATTACCGTTACGGGCACGGCCGAGCCCGGTGCCACACTCACCGTCACCTATCCCGATGGAACGACCGGAACCGTCGTGGCGGGTCCCAATGGGCAGTACAGCGTCACCTCACCCGGTGTGCAGACCTCAGGCACGGTCACGGCCCAGGCCACCGATGCGGCCGGCAATGATGGGCCGTCTTCCACGGCTGCCTATACGGACGCCGTCGATCCGGCTGCCCCCTCGGTCACCGTCACCGGCAATGGTGACGGCACCATCACCGTCACGGGAACAGCCGAGCCCGGTGCGAACCTCACCGTCACCTATCCCGATGGCACATCCGGGTCGGTGATCGCCGATGTCACCGGACAGTACAGCATTACCTCGCCCGGCGTGCAGACGTCAGGCACGGTCACGGCCCAGGCCACGGACGCTGCTGGTAACGATGGGCCATCTTCCACGGCCATCTATGTCGATGCCGTCGATCCGGCTGCCCCCTCGGTCACCGTCACCGGCAATGGTGATGGTACGATCACCGTCACAGGCTCAGCCGAGCCCGGTGCGACGCTCACCGTCACCTATCCCGATGGAACGACCGGAACAGTCGTGGCGGGTCCCAATGGAAACTATGCGATCACCTCGCCCGGCGTGCAGACGACGGGAACGGTCACAGCCCAGGCCACCGATGCCGCCGGCAATGATGGGCCGTCTTCCACCGCTGCCTATGTCGACGCCGTCGATCCCGCTGCCCCGTCGGTCACCGTCACCGGCAATGGTGACGGTACGATCACCGTCACGGGAACCGCAGAACCCGGTGCGACGCTCACCGTCACTTATTCGGATGGAACGACCGGAACAGTCGTGGCGGGTCCCAATGGAATCTATACGATCACCTCGCCCGGCGTGCAGACGACGGGAACGGTCATAGCCCAGGCCACCGATGCCGCCGGCAATGATGGACCGTCTTCCACCGCTGCCTATGTCGATGCTGTCGATCCCGCCGCTCCCTCGGTCACCGTCACCGGCAATGGCGACGGTACCATCACCGTCACAGGCATAGCCGAACCCGGTGCCACCCTCACCATCACCTATCCCGATGGAACATTTGGGTCCGTTGTGGCGGGTCCCAACGGAAACTATGCGATCACCTCGCCCGGGGTGCAGACGACGGGAACGGTCACAGCCCAGGCCACCGATGCCGCCGGCAATGATGGACCGTCTTCCACCGCTGCCTATGTCGACGCCGTCGATCCCGCTGCCCCGTCGGTCACCGTCACCGGCAATGGTGACGGTACGATCACCGTCACGGGAACCGCAGAACCCGGTGCGACGCTCACCGTCACTTATCCGGATGGAACGACCGGAACAGTCGTGGCGGGTCCCAATGGAATCTATACGATCACCTCGCCCGGCGTGCAGACGACGGGAACGGTCATAGCCCAGGCCACCGATGCCGCCGGCAATGATGGACCGTCTTCCACCGCTGCCTATGTCGATGCTGTCGATCCCGCCGCTCCCTCGGTCACCGTCACCGGCAATGGCGACGGTACCATCACCGTCACAGGCATAGCCGAACCCGGTGCCACCCTCACCATCACCTATCCCGATGGAACATTTGGGTCCGTTGTGGCGGGTCCCAACGGAAACTATGCGATCACCTCGCCCGGGGTGCAGACGACGGGAACGGTCACAGCCCAGGCCACCGATGCCGCCGGCAATGATGGACCGTCTTCCACCGCTGCCTATGTCGACGCCGTCGATCCCGCTGCCCCGTCGGTCACCGTCACCGGCAATGGTGACGGTACCATCACCGTCACAGGCATAGCCGAACCCGGTGCCACCCTCACCATCACCTATCCCGATGGAACATTTGGGTCCGTTGTGGCGGGTCCCAACGGAAACTATGCGATCACCTCGCCCGGGGTGCAGACGACGGGAACGGTCACAGCCCAGGCCACCGATGCCGCCGGCAATGATGGACCGTCTTCCACCGCTGCCTATGTCGACGCCGTCGATCCCGCTGCCCCGTCGGTCACCGTCACCGGCAATGGTGACGGTACCATCACCGTCACAGGCATAGCCGAACCCGGTGCCACCCTCACCATCACCTATCCCGATGGAACATTTGGGTCCGTTGTGGCGGGTCCCAACGGAAACTATGCGATCACCTCGCCCGGGGTGCAGACGACGGGAACGGTCACAGCCCAGGCCACCGATGCCGCCGGCAATGATGGACCGTCTTCCACCGCTGCCTATGTCGACGCCGTCGATCCCGCTGCCCCGTCGGTCACCGTCACCGGCAATGGTGACGGTACGATCACCGTCACGGGAACCGCAGAACCCGGTGCGACGCTCACCGTCACTTATCCGGATGGAACGACCGGAACAGTCGTGGCGGGTCCCAATGGAAACTATACGATCACCTCGCCCGGCGTGCAGACGACGGGAACGGTCATAGCCCAGGCCACCGATGCCGCCGGCAATGATGGACCGTCTTCCACGGCCGCCTATGTCGATGCCGTCGATCCCGCCGCTCCCTCGGTCACCGTCACCGGCAATGGCGATGGCACCATCACCGTCACAGGCACGGCCGAGCCCGGTGCCACCCTCACCGTCACCTATCCCGATGGAACATTTGGGTCCGTTGTGGCGGGTCCCAATGGAAACTATACGATCACCTCGCCCGGGGTGCAGACGACGGGAACGGTCACAGCCCAGGCCACCGATGTAGCTGGCAATGATGGACCGTCTTCCACGGCTGCCTATACCGACGCCGTCGATCCCGCCGCCCCCTCGGTCACCGTCACCGGCAATGGCGATGGCACCATCACCGTCACGGGAACCGCAGAACCCGGTGCGACACTGACCATTACCTATCCCGATGGCACATTTGGGTCCGTTGTGGCTGGTCCCAATGGGCAGTACAGCATCACCTCGCCCGGTGTGCAGACAACGGGCACGGTCACAGCACAGGCCACGGACGCTGCTGGCAATGATGGACCGGTGGCAAGTGCCGCGTATACGGACGCCGTCGATCCCGCAGCGCCTTCGGTGACCGTCACTGGCAATGGCGATGGCACCATCACCGTCACCGGAACAGCCGAGCCCGGTGCGACACTGACCATTACCTATCCCGATGGCACATCCGGAGCGGTCGTGGCTGGGCCCAATGGAAACTATACGATCACCTCGCCCGGTGTGCAGACATCAGGCACGATCACGGCCCAGGCCACGGATGCCGCCGGCAATGATGGACCGTCTTCCACGGCCGCCTATACCGACGCTGTCGATCCGGCTGCGACAGCCACCATCACGGCGTTCACTGACAACCAGTCACAGGATATCGGCGATCTCTCGAATGGGGCACTTACCAACGATGGTGAGCCTTTGCTCAAAGGCGATGTCAGCAGTCTTGCCGATGGGGATATTGTCAGAATCTATAGGGGAGCTGCCTACATCGGTACTGCGACTATTGCCGGCAACAGTTGGTCCTTCCAGCTCGGCGCGCTTGCTGATGGCACGCACAGCTACGTTGCCGTGATCGCCGATCAGGCTGGCAACGAGGGTACGCCCTCTTCCCTCTTTTCATTGACAGTCGATACAGTCATCACACCCGGCACGCTTTCGCTTTCCAACTTTACCGATACCGGCACGTCCTCAAGCGATTTCCTCACCCAAGATACCGCCTTTGATCTCAGCCTTGCGGGCAGCGAGGCGGGGGCCAGTATCGTCTACCAGATCTCGGCCGATGCCGGGGCAAGCTGGACGGCCACCACCCCGGCGCAAACGGGCCTACCCGACGGCGCCTATCTCTACAGGGCCGTCGTCACCGATGCGGCCGGCAATTCGGCCGCGTCCAACAGCATTGCGGTCACAGTCGATAATACCGCGCCGGCTGCAGGTGCTATCACGCTGACGGGGTATACCGACAGCGGTACGTCCGCGTCTGACTTCATCTCCACAGACACGACGTTCAATCTGTCGCTCAGCGGCCAGGAAGCGGCGGCAGGCGTTGCCTATAGCAGATCGGCCGATGGCGGTGCCACCTGGACGGCCACGACATCAGCGCAGACCGGGCTTGCGGACGGACAGTACCAGTTCCGCGCCGATGTCACCGATGCTGCAGGCAATGCCGCAACCACCAATGTCTTTACGGTCACGGTCGATACAGCCATCACACCCGGCACGCTTTCGCTTACCGGCTTTACCGATACCGGTACATCGGCGAGCGACTTCCTCACGCAGGATACCGCCTTTGATCTCAGCCTTGCGGGCAGCGAGGCGGGGGCAGCGATCGTCTATCAGGTCTCGACCGATGCCGGTGCAAGCTGGGCGGCCACGACCCCGGCGCAATCCGTCCTTGCCGACGGCGCCTATCTCTACCGGGCCGTCGTCACCGATGCCGCCGGGAATTCGGCTGTGTCCAACAGCATTGCAGTCACGGTCGATACCGCCATCACACCCGGCACGCTGACACTTGCCAGCTTTACCGATACCGGAACGTCTGCAAGCGATTTCCTCACCCAGGATACCGCCTTCGATGTCAACCTTGCAGGCAGCGAGGCGGGGGCCAGTATCGTCTACCAGATCTCGGCCGATGCCGGGGCAAGCTGGACGGCCACCACCCCGGCGCAAACGGGCCTACCCGACGGCGCCTATCTCTACAGGGCCGTCGTCACCGATGCGGCCGGCAATTCGGCCGCGTCCAACAGCATTGCGGTCACAGTCGATAATACCGCGCCGGCTGCAGGTGCTATCACGCTGACGGGGTATACCGACAGCGGTACGTCCGCGTCTGACTTCATCTCCACAGACACGACGTTCAATCTGTCGCTCAGCGGCCAGGAAGCGGCGGCAGGCGTTGCCTATAGCAGATCGGCCGATGGCGGTGCCACCTGGACGGCCACGACATCAGCGCAGACCGGGCTTGCGGACGGACAGTACCAGTTCCGCGCCGATGTCACCGATGCTGCAGGCAATGCCGCAACCACCAATGTCTTTACGGTCACGGTCGATACAGCCATCACACCCGGCACGCTTTCGCTTTCCAACTTTACCGATACCGGGACGTCGGCAAGCGATTTCCTCACGCAGGATACCGCCTTTGATCTCAGCCTTGCGGGCAGCGAGGCGGGGGCAGCGATCGTCTATCAGGTCTCGACCGATGCCGGTGCAAGCTGGGCGGCCACGACCCCGGCGCAATCCGTCCTTGCCGACGGCGCCTATCTCTACCGGGCCGTCGTCACCGATGCCGCCGGGAATTCGGCTGTGTCCAACAGCATTGCAGTCACGGTCGATACCGCCATCACACCCGGCACGCTGACACTTGCCAACTTTACCGATACCGGTGCATCGGCAAGTGATTTCCTCACGCAGGATACCGCCTTTGACCTCAGCCTGGCAGGCAGCGAGGCGAGCGCAACCATCGTCTACCAGATCTCGGCCGATGCCGGTGCAAGCTGGGCGGCCACCACCCCGGCGCAAGCGGGCCTACCCGATGGTGCCTATCTCTACAGGGCCGTCGTTACCGATGCGGCCGGGAATTCTGCTGCGTCCAACAGCATTGCGGTCACAGTTGACAATACCGCGCCGGCTGCAGGCGCGATCACGCTGACGGGGTATACCGACAGCGGCACGTCCGCGTCCGACTTCATCTTCACAGACACAACGTTCACCCTGTCGCTGAGCGGCCATGAAACGGCGGCGGGCGTTGCCTATAGCAGATCGGCCGATGGCGGTGCCACCTGGACAGACACGACATCAGCGCAGACCGGGCTTGCGGACGGACAATACCAGTTCCGCGCTGATGTCACCGACGCTGCAGGCAATGCCGCAACCACCAATGTCTTTACGGTCACGGTCGATACCGCCATCACACCCGGCACGCTTTCGCTTGCCAGCTTTACCGATACCGGAACGTCTGCAAGCGATTTCCTCACCCAGGATACCGCCTTCGATGTCAACCTTGCAGGCAGCGAGGCGGGGGCCAGTATCGTCTACCAGATCTCGGCCGATGCCGGGGCAAGCTGGACGGCCACCACCCCGGCGCAAACGGGCCTACCCGACGGCGCCTATCTCTACAGGGCCGTCGTCACCGATGCGGCCGGCAATTCGGCCGCGTCCAACAGCATTGCGGTCACAGTTGACAATACCGCGCCGGCTGCAGGCGCGATCACGCTGACGGGGTATACCGACAGCGGTACGTCCGCGTCTGACTTCATCTCCACAGACACGACGTTCAATCTGTCGCTCAGCGGCCAGGAAGCGGCGGCAGGCGTTGCCTATAGCAGATCGGCCGATGGTGGTGCCACCTGGACGGCCACGACATCAGCGCAGACCGGGCTTGCGGACGGACAGTACCAGTTCCGCGCCGATGTCACCGATGCTGCAGGCAATGCCGCAACCACCAATGTCTTTACGGTCACGGTCGATACCGCCATCACACCCGGCACGCTTTCGCTTTCCAACTTTACCGATACCGGGACGTCGGCAAGCGATTTCCTCACGCAGGATACCGCCTTTGATCTCAGCCTTGCGGGCAGCGAGGCGGGGGCAGCGATCGTCTATCAGGTCTCGACCGATGCCGGTGCAAGCTGGGCGGCCACGACCCCGGCGCAATCCGTCCTTGCCGACGGCGCCTATCTCTACCGGGCCGTCGTCACCGATGCCGCCGGGAATTCGGCTGTGTCCAACAGCATTGCAGTCACGGTCGATACCGCCATCACACCCGGCACGCTTTCGCTTGCCAGCTTTACCGATACCGGAACGTCTGCAAGCGATTTCCTCACCCAGGATACCGCCTTCGATGTCAACCTTGCAGGCAGCGAGGCGGGGGCCAGTATCGTCTACCAGATCTCGGCCGATGCCGGGGCAAGCTGGACGGCCACCACCCCGGCGCAAACGGGCCTACCCGACGGCGCCTATCTCTACAGGGCCGTCGTCACCGATGCGGCCGGCAATTCGGCCGCGTCCAACAGCATTGCGGTCACGGTCGACAATACCGCGCCGGCTGCAGGTGCTATCACGCTGACGGGGTATACCGACAGCGGTACGTCCGCGTCTGACTTCATCTCCACAGACACGACGTTCAATCTGTCGCTCAGCGGCCAGGAAGCGGCGGCAGGCGTTGCCTATAGCAGATCGGCCGATGGCGGTGCCACCTGGACGGCCACGACATCAGCGCAGACCGGGCTTGCGGACGGACAGTACCAGTTCCGCGCCGATGTCACCGATGCTGCAGGCAATGCCGCAACCACCAATGTCTTTACGGTCACGGTCGATACAGCCATCACACCCGGCACGCTTTCGCTTTCCAACTTTACCGATACCGGGACGTCGGCAAGCGATTTCCTCACGCAGGATACCGCCTTTGATCTCAGCCTTGCGGGCAGCGAGGCGGGGGCAGCGATCGTCTATCAGGTCTCGACCGATGCCGGTGCAAGCTGGGCGGCCACGACCCCGGCGCAATCCGTCCTTGCCGACGGCGCCTATCTCTACCGGGCCGTCGTCACCGATGCCGCCGGGAATTCGGCTGTGTCCAACAGCATTGCAGTCACGGTCGATACCGCCATCACACCCGGCACGCTGACACTTGCCAACTTTACCGATACCGGTGCATCGGCAAGTGATTTCCTCACGCAGGATACCGCCTTTGACCTCAGCCTGGCAGGCAGCGAGGCGAGCGCAACCATCGTCTACCAGATCTCGGCCGATGCCGGTGCAAGCTGGGCGGCCACCACCCCGGCGCAAGCGGGCCTACCCGATGGTGCCTATCTCTACAGGGCCGTCGTTACCGATGCGGCCGGGAATTCTGCTGCGTCCAACAGCATTGCGGTCACAGTTGACAATACCGCGCCGGCTGCAGGCGCGATCACGCTGACGGGGTATACCGACAGCGGCACGTCCGCGTCCGACTTCATCTTCACAGACACAACGTTCACCCTGTCGCTGAGCGGCCATGAAACGGCGGCGGGCGTTGCCTATAGCAGATCGGCCGATGGCGGTGCCACCTGGACAGACACGACATCAGCGCAGACCGGGCTTGCGGACGGACAATACCAGTTCCGCGCTGATGTCACCGACGCTGCAGGCAATGCCGCAACCACCAATGTCTTTACGGTCACGGTCGATACCGCCATCACACCCGGCACGCTTTCGCTTGCCAGCTTTACCGATACCGGAACGTCTGCAAGCGATTTCCTCACCCAGGATACCGCCTTCGATGTCAACCTTGCAGGCAGCGAGGCGGGGGCCAGTATCGTCTACCAGATCTCGGCCGATGCCGGGGCAAGCTGGACGGCCACCACCCCGGCGCAAACGGGCCTACCCGACGGCGCCTATCTCTACAGGGCCGTCGTCACCGATGCGGCCGGCAATTCGGCCGCGTCCAACAGCATTGCGGTCACAGTTGACAATACCGCGCCGGCTGCAGGCGCGATCACGCTGACGGGGTATACCGACAGCGGTACGTCCGCGTCTGACTTCATCTCCACAGACACGACGTTCAATCTGTCGCTCAGCGGCCAGGAAGCGGCGGCAGGCGTTGCCTATAGCAGATCGGCCGATGGTGGTGCCACCTGGACGGCCACGACATCAGCGCAGACCGGGCTTGCGGACGGACAGTACCAGTTCCGCGCCGATGTCACCGATGCTGCAGGCAATGCCGCAACCACCAATGTCTTTACGGTCACGGTCGATACCGCCATCACACCCGGCACGCTTTCGCTTGCCAGCTTTACCGATACCGGAACGTCTGCAAGCGATTTCCTCACCCAGGATACCGCCTTCGATGTCAACCTTGCAGGCAGCGAGGCGGGGGCCAGTATCGTCTACCAGATCTCGGCCGATGCCGGGGCAAGCTGGACGGCCACCACCCCGGCGCAAACGGGCCTACCCGACGGCGCCTATCTCTACAGGGCCGTCGTCACCGATGCGGCCGGCAATTCGGCCGCGTCCAACAGCATTGCGGTCACGGTCGACAATACCGCGCCGGCTGCAGGTGCTATCACGCTGACGGGGTATACCGACAGCGGTACGTCCGCGTCTGACTTCATCTCCACAGACACGACGTTCAATCTGTCGCTCAGCGGCCAGGAAGCGGCGGCAGGCGTTGCCTATAGCAGATCGGCCGATGGCGGTGCCACCTGGACGGCCACGACATCAGCGCAGACCGGGCTTGCGGACGGACAGTACCAGTTCCGCGCCGATGTCACCGATGCTGCAGGCAATGCCGCAACCACCAATGTCTTTACGGTCACGGTCGATACAGCCATCACACCCGGCACGCTTTCGCTTTCCAACTTTACCGATACCGGGACGTCGGCAAGCGATTTCCTCACGCAGGATACCGCCTTTGATCTCAGCCTTGCGGGCAGCGAGGCGGGGGCAGCGATCGTCTATCAGGTCTCGACCGATGCCGGTGCAAGCTGGGCGGCCACGACCCCGGCGCAATCCGTCCTTGCCGACGGCGCCTATCTCTACCGGGCCGTCGTCACCGATGCCGCCGGGAATTCGGCTGTGTCCAACAGCATTGCAGTCACGGTCGATACCGCCATCACACCCGGCACGCTTTCGCTTGCCAGCTTTACCGATACCGGAACGTCTGCAAGCGATTTCCTCACCCAGGATACCGCCTTCGATGTCAACCTAGCAGGCAGCGAGGCGAGCGCAACCATCGTCTACCAGATCTCAGCGAATGCCGGTGCAAGCTGGACGGCCACCACCCCGGCGCAAACGGGCCTACCCGATGGTGCCTATCTCTACAGGGCCGTCGTCACCGATGCGGCCGGCAATTCGGCCGCGTCCAACAGCATTGCGGTCACAGTCGATAATACTGCGCCGGCTGCAGGCGCAATCACGCTGACGGGGTATACCGACAGCGGTACGTCCGCTTCCGACTTCATCTCCACCGACGCGACGTTCAATCTGTCGCTCAGTGGTCAGGAAGCGGCGGCGGGCATTGCCTATAGCAGATCGACCGATGGCGGCGCGAGTTGGACAGCCACGACATCAGCGCAGACCGGGCTTGCGGACGGACAATACCAGTTCCGCGCCGTCGTTACCGATGCTGCAGGCAATGTCGCAACCACCAATGCCTTTACGGTCACGGTCGATACAGCCATCACCCCTGGCACGCTTTCGCTTTCCAGCTTTACCGATACCGGCACGTCTGCATCCGACTTCCTCACCCAGGATACCGCCTTCGATCTCAGCCTTGCGGGCAGCGAGGCAGGGGCAGCCGTCGTCTACCAGATCTCGGCCAATGCCGGCGCAAGCTGGACGGCCACGACCTTAGCGCAAGCGGGCCTCCCCGATGGTGCCTATCTCTACCGGGCTGTCGTTACCGATGCAGCTGGGAATTCGGCTGTGTCCAACAGCGTTGCAGTCACCGTCGATACATCCGTCACCCCAGGCACGCTTTCGCTTTCCAACTTTACCGATACCGGAACGTCCGCATCCGACTTCCTCACCCAGGATACCGCCTTCGATCTCAGCCTTGCGGGCAACGAGGCAGGGGCCGGTATTGTCTATCAAATCTCGGCCAATGCCGGTGCAAGCTGGACGGCCACGACCTTAGCGCAAGCGGGCCTCCCCGATGGTGCCTATCTCTACCGGGCTGTCGTTACCGATGCAGCTGGGAATTCGGCTGTGTCCAACAGCGTCACGGTCACCGTCGATACAGCCATCACACCCGGCACGCTTTCGCTTACCGGCTTTACCGATACCGGAACGTCTGCAAGCGATTTCCTCACGCAGGATACCGCCTTCGATCTCAGCCTTGCGGGCAGCGAGGCAGGAGCAACCGTCGTCTATCAAATCTCGGCGAATGCCGGTGCGAGCTGGACGGCCACGACCTCTGCGCAAACGGGCCTCCTCGACGGCGCCTATCTCTACCGGGCCGTCGTTACCGATGCCGCCGGGAATTCTGCCGCGTCCAACAGCATTGCGGTCACCATCGACAATACTGCGCCGGCTGCAGGCGCAATCACGCTGACGGGGTATACCGACAGCGGTACGTCCGCTTCCGACTTCATCTCCACCGACGCCACGTTCAATCTGTCGCTGAGTGGTCAGGAAGCGGCGGCAGGCATTGCCTATAGCAGATCGGCCGATGGTGGTGCCACCTGGACAGCCACGACATCAGCGCAGACCGGGCTTGCGGACGGACAGTACCAGTTCCGTGCCGTCGTTACCGATGCTGCAGGCAATGCCGCAACTACCAATGCCTTTACGGTCACGGTTGCGGCGAATGCGCCGGTCGGGACAGCGGCCGTCAGCGGGATCAGCCAGGATGGGGCGTTGCTCGCGAATGACTTTGCCACCAACGATAACCAGCTCTTGATTTCCGGGACGAATACGGTCTTGCACAGCGGCGAGATCGTGCGGGTCTCGCTTGACAATGGCACGACCTGGCTGACGGCCACGCAAGCGTCCGCCACCACCTGGTCGCTCGATCGGACGGCGGCCACCGCCCTTGCCAATGGCACCCACACATTCCTGGCGCGCGTGGAAAGCCTGT
Source organism: Pararhizobium qamdonense (assembly GCF_029277445.1). Taxonomy (NCBI): domain Bacteria; kingdom Pseudomonadati; phylum Pseudomonadota; class Alphaproteobacteria; order Hyphomicrobiales; family Rhizobiaceae; genus Pararhizobium; species Pararhizobium qamdonense. Next base: position 4,127,157 of record NZ_CP119566.1, read on the forward strand.
CGGGTGTCGTCGGCACCGCCTCCTCGCAGGCGGTGATCATCAACAGCGCTGCCAATGCGCAGATGGTACTGGATCTGAACGCGACGAGCGACAATGGCGCCAGCACGACGGACAATATTACCGGCCTGGTGACGCCTTCGATGACGGGGACGGTTTCTGGGCTGTTCTCAACCGAAGTGGCTGCGATCAATTCCGGCCGACTGAAGGCGACCCTGTTTGTCGACGGCGACAATGATGGTGTGATCGATGCGGGCGAGGTGATGCTCAGCGGTATCTCGATGACCGGCAGCGGCTCTTCGGCGACGTTCAATGTCAGCATGAATGCGCTGCCGAACGGCTCGTATAATGTGAAGACGGCGTTGATCGATACGGTCGATAGCAGCGTCAAGCTGGTTGGCCTGCTCGATGGCAGCGCTGTGCCGCGCCTGGTGATCGACACGGCGGGGACGCCAAGTACCGGCTTTTCCGCGACGGCCAATAGCGGCCTTGGGTCTTCGGCGAAAAATGTCGGCGATTTCAATGGCGACGGGTACGACGACTTCCTCGTCACCGCGCCGCAGCAGCTGACCTTGGGCGGCTCGACGTCCGGTTCGGCCTATATTCTCTACGGTTCGAGCACCGGGCTTCCCAACGTGTCTCTGGCGTCGCTCACTGCGGCGCAGGGTATCCGTGTCACCAACACCGACGGAAGAGGCGACGGCTATCCGCCCTATGCAGCCGCCTCGACCGGCGACCTCAACAATGACGGCTATGCCGATGTGGTGATGTCGTCGCATGTCAACGATGGCGGCGTGATCATCTGGGGACGCGGCGGCAATACGACCGCGAGCATCAATGTCAGCAGTTTCGGCAATACGGCGACAACCGACGGCACCTATTTCCATGGCAATTCCGCCTGGATCGGCGCCAGCGTCGCTGTCGGCGACATGAATGCGGATGGCTATGACGATCTGCTGGTCGGGGATATCAATAATGACAATGTCTGGGTCATTTTCGGCCATGGGGGAGCGCCCGGTTCCGCGTCATGGGGGAACTTTTACCTATCTGACGGCGCCGGGCTTTATACGATGGTCAACGGCGCCCCGGTTTCACCGCTTTCGACCTCGCTTTATATGCGCGTCACCGCCAGCGGCTCCAGCAGCTATGCGGATGAACTCGCGTCCAACACGACGATACTCGGAGACGTCAATGGAGACGGCATCAACGATTATCTGCTGACATCACCGCTCGCCGACGATGGCGCGGGCGATGCCGGGACCGCCTATCTGGTTTTCGGGAGCCGGACCCCTCTTAGCAGCACCACCACAGGCATCGGGCTTGGAAGCCTCTCCTCCACGCAGATGATCAAACTGACCGGAACACAGGCCTCGGAATGGCTGGGCGGACGCGGTGAAACGAACGGTCCCATCGGCATGCTGTACAATCATCCCCAGGCGACGGCCAATCTCGGTGATATCAATGGCGACGGCATTGCCGACTTCGCCATCGGCTCACCGGGATGGGGCGACGGCAACAATGACGACTTCGGGGCCGGCCGCGTCTACGTGATCTACGGAAAGGCCAATGGCGTTGCCTGGAGCAATATCAGTCTCGCTACCTTGAACGGCACCAATGGTTTCATCCTGCAGAAACCTTCCGCCACCATCGCCTCCATAAATACGCTCGGCTACTCGATCTCCGGTCTGGGGGATGCCAATGGCGACGGTATCAGCGATTTCGTGGTCAGCGCTCCCAATGAAACCGTCGGGCTCAATGTATCCGCCGGTGCCGCCTATCTGGTCTATGGCCAGGCGGGCGGGTTCTCGGGAGCGTTTTTGAGCGGTGGAGTGGCCGATCTCGATGCCATGGTCACTGGCGGCCGCGCGGTGAAATACACGGGCACGTCCGTGAACGGGCTTTTCGGTTCGGCGACGGCATTCGGGGATTGGAACGGCGATGGCTTTGCCGATGTCAGTATCGGCGAAAATCATGGCAGCACCGGCGCGCTCAACGGTGGAACCTACTATGCCTATTTCACCAACCCCGCCAATCTCACCCAATCCTATTCACTCGGCAACGATATCCTGGCGGTGGGCGGAACCAGCGTCGGCTTCGGCGCACCCGTCAATGGTGTCGACCGGATCACCGGCGGGGCCGGCAACGACATCATTACCGGGATTGGCACCGACACGACCGGCACGACGGCAACATCGACGCTTCACGATGCGGTCTACGGTGCAGTTGGCGACGACACGATCGGCATTGCCGGCACCAACTTCACGCTGATCGACGCCGGATCGGGCAACGATATCCTGCGCTTCGACAATGCGGTTGGTCTCAGCCTCGACCTGACAGCCTATGGCCTAAGGGTCCAGGGGTTCGAGCGCATAGACCTTGGCACCGGAGCCAATACGCTGGCTCTCAGTCTTGCCGATGTCCTGCGCCTTCCCGATCAAACGGGCGCATCCCTGCATCCGCTTCTGATCAATGGCGGAGCGGACGATACCGTAAACCTGGCCGAAGCGATCGGCACCGGCTGGGCGGATTCAGGGAACCAGACGATCGGCGCCGTCACCTACGACGTCTGGCACAATGCCACGATGGGGAGCAACACCAATGCCGACCTGCTGATCCAGCAGGGCATCAGCGTTGTGTGATCTGCCGCAAGGCGGCGTTTTTGCTGCCTTGCCTGCCCAGACGCAAGTCCGGGCAAACTGCGGGAACTGTACTGCGTCCGCACTTGCGTAAACACGAATGGGCAGAGCACGTCCGCATTTCCTGGAAAGCGGACATGCTGCGGACACAACAGATTCGGAGACGCTTTTTGGGCAATATGCAGATTTCAGACTGTGTGCCGATCGCCGGCGGAACCCTTATTTTTCGGTCCCCGGCGATCCATTTTCAACGAACCTTTCGTCTTGTCATCGGGGAGACGTGCCGAAACTTCGCAGTGCGTTTGCTCCGTATCGCAACCCTGCCCGTTGTGGCCGCATTCTGCGCCATCGGCCTGGCGGGGTGCGAGACCGGTGCGACCGGCCCGGCGGTCAATCCGCCGGTCAACCGGCAAAGCGGAAGCACCAGCGAAGCGCTGCACACGGGTAGCGTGCGTGTTGCTGCCTCCAAGCCATCAGAGGCGCTGCGCATCAGGATCGACGGCATGAATCTCACTGAAGCGATCGGCATCGCGATCTCCCGTCATCCGGATATCAGCCGTGCCAATGCCGTTGTCGCGCAAAGCGCATCTGAAGTGGCAATCGCCAGGTCCGCCTGGTATCCCGCCCTGACCTATAATGTGCAGCCCGGCTACGGCACGTTTGGTGGCGAGAGGAAGGCGGGGCTGCATGGTTCGCTCGGCGTCACGCAGCTGATCTACGATTTCGGCAAGACACCCGGCCAGGTTTCCGCCGCCAGCGCCACCCTGTCGCAACGCCGCCATCTTCTCAACGATACCACCGAAACGGTGGCCTACGAGACTGCAGCCGTGTTTGTCGAGCTTGCCGCCGGGCAGGATATGAAGGCCGCCGCAGCCCGGCAGGTAAAGGCGCTGCAGGATATTCACGCGAAGATCCGGCAACGGGTGCAGGCGGGCCTTTCCGACGCGTCCGACCAAAGCCAGGCGGATGTCGCCATCCAGCGCGCTTCGGCCGAGGGACTGAAAGCAGAGACGCGCTTTGACCTTTCAGCCGGAAAGCTCGCCGAACTCATCGGCGTGCGGCCGCAGCGGATTGCCAGTCTGGCAGGAACGCAAAAGCTTCTGCAAAGCCTCGGCGCCGAGGCCGGCAATATCGAGCAGACGCCTGCCATTCGTGCTGCGAGCGCCGCTGTGGACGCCGCAGACGCCCAGTTGCGGGTCGCAAAGGCCGATCGCTGGCCGTCGCTCGGCATCACCGCCAGCCAGAGCAGATCGAGTGCCTCGGATTCATCCGATGACAAGCCGTTCGTCGGACTGGCGATCAGCGGAGGCTTCTCGCTTGGCGGCCTTGCCCAACATAAAGTCGCCGCCGCGGAAGCGGAGAAACGCGCAAGCGCCCAGGCGCTCGAAAACCAGCGGCTCGTGACGCGCACCGCGCTCGGATCGGCAGAAACGGAGACGGCTGGCGCTGCCGCCCGTCTGGTCAGCTACAACAAGGTCATCGCGCTGACCCGATCGTCGCGCGATCTCTACTGGCAGGAATACACGCTCAACAAGCGCCCTCTCACCGACGTCATCAACGCCGAACGGGACGTCTACACCGCGGAAGGCGAACGCATCAATGCGGCGGCGGACGGCATAGTCTCGAAGATCAAGGCCTATGCTGCGCTCGGCCGGTTGACCGCGATGCTGAGCCAGAAAATGCGGGAGCAGCCATGACCCTCACAGCCGCCGGAGAAGCGAAAGGCCCGCCTCAAAGTGGCGATCGAGAAGGCGAAGATCGGGACGGCGGGGATCGGGAAGATGCTGGCCGGGTCCGCGAGGGCCGGGAGGGCACGGCGGGTCCGTGGGTCGATGCGGTGCTGCTTGCAGCGCGTTATCTCGGCGTTGCGGTGTCGCCCGAGCTGGTGCGCAACTCTTCGGCCTGGGCCGGCCGCGCCGATAGTGGGCAGGCCATTATCGACATCGCCCTCTCCGCCGGGCTTTCCGGCACTTTCGTCGAAATCCCGTTGCATGAACTTTCCCCGATCATGCTCCCTGCGCTGGTTGCAGTCAGCGATACGCATACCGGCGTCATCACCAGAATAGACGGCGACAGAGCAACCCTTTCGATCTGGATCGATGGCCGGGCGGTTGACTATACCGTGCCGTTGCAAAAACTGGAAACCAAGCTTCCGGAGCGGCGGGTGCTCCTGGTGCGCGCGCGCGAGATCGTGCGGGATTCGCGGCTCGACCGCTATCTCAGCCAACGGCCGCGTTCCTGGCTCACCGGTATTTTCACCAGCAATTGGCCGGTTCTGATCGAGCTTGGACTTGGCTCGCTTTTTGCAAACCTGCTGGCGATCGGCACCTCGCTTTTTGCCATGCAGGTCTGGGACCGCGTGGTGCCGGCGCAGTCGCTCAATACGCTGTGGGTCTTAACCTCCGGACTGGTTGTGGCGCTCGTGCTGGAATTCCTGATCCGCACGGCGCGCCTTTCGATCGTCGATCATTTCGGCAAACAGGCCGATCTGAAGCTTTCCGCGATGTTCTTTGCGCGCGTCCTCAACATTCGCAATGATGCGCGGCCGCGTTCGCCGGGCACGCTCATTTCGCAGCTGCGCGATCTCGAGCAGATCCGCGAGCTGTTGACCTCGTCTGCACTCGGGGTGATGCTCGATCTGCCCTTCGTCGCCGCGTTCCTGTTCATCATCTGGCTGCTGGGCGGTCCTCTTGTCTTCGTTCCGCTTGCCGCGATCCCGCTCTTGATCATTCCCGGCGTCCTTGCGCAACTGCCGCTTGCCCGTCTGTCGGCGGAGGGTTTGAGCGAGGCTGCCCTGCGCAACACCATCCTGATGGAATCGATCTACCGGGCGGAGGATATTAAGATCCTGCAGGCCGAACCGCGCTTCCGCAGATTGTGGAACAGCACCAATCAGGTGAGCGGTGACATCGGGCTGAAGCAGCGCCAGCTCGGAGGCCTGCTGGTGAATTTTGCCCAGGCCGTGCAGCAGCTTGCCTATGCTGGTGTGGTGATTGCCGGCGTCTACGGCATCCTCGATGGCAGCCTGTCGTTCGGCGCGGTTCTCGCCTGCTCGATCCTCACCAGCCGCACCATCGCTCCGGTCGGTCAGATTTCCGGGATCCTCAGCCGCCTGCAGAATGCGCGTGCCGGCAAGAAGGGCCTCGATTCCCTTCTCGATCTTCCCGTCGATCACGATCCGGAAAAACACAGCTACCACAAGCCCGCTCTGATGGGCCGCTATCGCTTCGAAAACGTCGTCTACGCCTATGAGCCTGAGGCAAAGCCCGCCCTCGTCATTCCGGGGCTGGCGATCGAGCCCGGTGAACGCATCGCGATCCTTGGCCGGGTCGGCGCCGGGAAATCGACATTTCTGCGGCTTGCAGCCGGGCTGGCGACGCCGGGCAAGGGCAATATCCTGCTCGATGGCACGGCGATGGGCCTGATCGATATCGCCGATATTCGCCGCGATACCGGCGTCCTCCTCCAGGAGACCAGCCTGTTTTACGGCTCGCTGCGGGACAATCTCCTGATCGGCAACCCGCTTGCCTCGGACGACCAGATTTTGGAAGCCATGCGGCTTTCCTGCGCCGATCAGCTTCTGCTCGATCAACCGCACGGGCTGGACCTCAAATTACGCGAGGGGGGAATTGGCCTGTCGGGCGGCCAGAAACAGGCCTTGATGCTGGCGCGGCTGGTTTTGCGCGCTCCCAGCATCGTCATTCTCGACGAGCCGACAGCATCTCTCGATGAAGGCACAGAACTCCTGATCATCGAGCGCATGAAGGCCTGGCTTGGGGAACGCACGCTGATCGTTGCCACCCATCGTTTCGCCCTGCTCGCTCTTGTCGACCGCATCATTGTCGTCGATGGCGGGCGCATCGTGCTCAACGGCGCCAAGGATGAGGTCCTGCGGGTCCTGTCCGGCAAGGGTCCGGCGCAGCCCGCTAACAGGGCGAACCTGGAGCAGCTCCCATGACGGCTCTTTTGCCTTCGATCGATTATACCGGCGATATGCGCCGGGCCCGCTCACTTTTGTGGCTGATCATGGCGTCGCTCGCCATTCTCCTCGCCTGGTCGGCCTTTGCCGAACTCGACGAGGTCGCGATCGGCGAGGGCAAGGTCACGCCAGCCTTGAAGGGGCAGATCGTCCAGAGCCTGGAAGGCGGTATCCTGGCGGAGCTTTCCGTGCGCGAAGGCGATATTGTCGAGGCAGGGCAGAATATCGCGACGCTCGATCCCGTCCTGGCGCGGGCTTCCATGGAAGAGGCGCTGGCCAAGATCGCTTCCCTCAAGGCAAGGGCAGCCCGCCTTGAAGCGGAAATGAACGATGAGACCGGCGTGACGTTTCCAGCCGATCTTCGCGAGGACATGCCGGTGGTGGAGCGCGAAAGGCAGCTCTTTGCCGCCAATCGCAGCGCGCTTGCCGAAAACGTGGCCAATCTTCGCGAGCAGCTGCAACTGGCGCGCGACGAACTGGAAATTGCCGCGCCGCTTTTGAAGACCGGCGCTTCAAACCTGACCGAGGTGCTGCGCCTGCGGCAAAAGGTGGCCGAACTCTCGACGACGCTCGCGTCCACGCAAAGCGAATATCGCGTTGCGCTAAAGGCCGATTTCGCCACGACAATGGCCGAGCTTGAACCGCTCTTGAAGGTCTGGGAAGGGCGCGCCGACCAGCTGCGCCGGACCGCCATTACCTCGCCGGCGCGCGGTATCGTGAAAGATATCCGCATTTCCACCATCGGCGGCGTCATGGGTCCGGGCGGGGAACTGATGGAGATCGTGCCATTGGGGGACCAGCTGCTGATCGAGGCGCGGCTCAGCCCGCGCGACATCGCCTTCATCCATCCCGGCCAAGGCGCGACGGTAAAAATCAGTGCCTATGATTCGGGCATCTACGGAACCCTGACGGCCAAGGTCGATCGGATTTCCCCGGATACGATCGAAGACAGCGTGAACAAGGGCAACTACTATTACCGTGTCTACGTGCTGACCGACCAAGCCTATCTGGAAACCAAGGATGGCAAGCAACACCCGATCATGCCCGGCATGATAGCGACCGCCGAGATCAAAACCGGGCGCAATACGGTCATGAACTATTTGCTGAAACCGCTGCACAAGGCTGGTGAAGCGATGCGGGAGCGGTAGCGCTCGACACAATTTGGAAGATGCGGCCTCGCCACGCCGCTGAAATTTGCCCCAAATTCACTTCGAACATTGAAAAATACACGGCCGCTGCTAAGACCGGGCCATGTGGAAAGCTAAAGATTTAACATTTATCACGATGGCCGCAGCTGGCCTGACCTGCGACCGGCACCCTTATTCAAAAGAATATTTTCTAAGGGAATTTTCTGCGGCTGTTCTTGCGCACCATTCAAGCCCGGCGCAAGCGACGCTCCCTACCCTGTCCCGATCACCGGCATGATGCCGGGCAGAAGGGGACAATGACATGTCGAACATCACCGAATATTCCGCCGATTCCAACGATGCGGCCATCGCACTTTTCCTGCAGGACGAGAACGGCGACAAGCTGACCGACATTCTGGTGGACGCGCTGGACGAAGCCTTCCGGATCCTGCGCGATGAGCTGGGTTCCAGCGCGCTGAACTGAGTTAGCAGCGCTTTTCAGACACCTCCCGACGCACGCCTGTCGTGTTGCATCTCTATGATCTTCCTGTACCGGGGCTCGATAACGAGCCCCGGCAAGATGGCTTCCATCACGGTCCGAGCTAGCACTTCCCTAACGAAGATGGTTAATTTTTTAACTATTTTACGGTTATCTGGGGAACGGTTCGGCGGGTTGACCGTTGATGCGAAAACCCGGGAGGACTTTCGATGATCTTCACTCTTCTCATGACAAAGCCCGACGAAGCCGACGATACCGGCACCTATGCCGATGGCGCATTCGATCTGCCTGCTATCGACTTGAAGGCGTCGCCACGCCGCATTCGCGGCCACGCCGCCCATCAGCGCGACTATGGCCGCAACCGCACGATCGAGCCGATCCCAGCCGGATTTGCCTGAGGGCATCCGGCTGGAAAAGTTAGGCTGTAAACGGAAATAATTACGACGCTCAAGCGCGCGGCTTCAGCTTCATGTGACGGTTGACGTCCTTGTAAAGCAGATAACGGAATTTTCCGGGGCCACCCGCATAGCAGGCTTGCGGGCAGAACGCGCGAAGCCACATGTAATCACCGGCCTCGACCTCGACCCAATCCTGATTGAGCCTGTAGACCGCTTTGCCTTCCAGCACATAGAGCCCATGCTCCATGACATGGGTTTCAGCAAACGGGATCACCGCACCCGGCTCGAAGGTGACGATCGTCACATGCATATCGTGGCGCAGGTCGTTCGGATCGACAAAACGCGTCGTCGCCCATTTGCCTTCGGTTCCTGCCATCGGCGATGGCGCGATATCCGCTTCATTGAGAAACAGCGGCGTCGGCGCATCAAGCCCCTCGACGGCTTCATAGGCCTTGCGGATCCAATGAAACCGTACCGGCTGGCTGCTTGTGTTGCGCACCGACCATTGGCTTGCAGGCGGGATGAAGGCATAGCTGCCCGGGCGCATCTGATGCGTGTTCCCATCGAGCGTCACGCTCAACTCGCCTTCGACGACGAACAGCACGCCTTCGGCGCCATCATCCAGCTCCGGCCGGTCGCTGCCGCCGCCGGGCGCGACTTCCATGATATATTGCGAGAAGGTTTCGGCGAAACCGGAGAGCGGCCGTGACAGGATCCAGAGCCGGGTGTTTTCCCAAAACGGCAGGAAGCTGGTGACGATATCCATCATCACGCCCTTGGGAATGATGGCATAGGCTTCGGTAAAGACGGCGCGGTCCGTCAGCAACTGGGTCTGCGCGGGCGCGCCGCCCTGCGGGGCATAATAAGTGCGGTTCATCTGCTTCCCTGAACGTTCGAATGATCAGCCATGACGGCGGCGGGATGCCATCAGACACAGGAAATCATTAGCGCAACCCAGCGCCCAGATCACGCGGCAATTCCCTCCGATCTCCGGATTCAGTTTCACGTAGAAAGGGGAAATCGGCGAATACATCCACAACACGCAGCACAGACCTTTTGTGCCTTGAGTGCTGCTCTATCTAAGCCGCGACACAATATTGGCTGGAATGGAATTGCATGGCGGAATTTTGGGGCACGGTGACGGAACTCTGGCGCTATCCGGTAAGCGCCCTGCGGGGCGAGCGTATCGATTGGGCGCCGCTGGATGCACATGGCGTCCTTCATGACCGTGGCTGGGGTCTGATCGACGCGGCCGGCAGTGTGGCATCGCCGGAAACCGAGCGCCGGTGGCGTTTCGTGCCGGATATGATGGCGCGCATCGGGAGCGATGGCGTGGAGATCAATACGGACGGCGCGGCGTGGCTTCCTGTCCCATCGGACGCGGCCAATGCTGCGGCCTCCCAACGCGCCGGGTTTCCGGTCACGTTTCGCCGCTTGGCTACCACCATGGAAACAGCGAACACTGACCAGATCGCGCCGCGCTATGACCGGGGCCACCTGCATATCCTGACGACTGCGTCGCTGCGGAGCCTGGCGGAGCTGTTACCGCCATATGTGCTCGCGGATGTCAGGCGCTTCCGGCCGAATATTGTCATCGACATGAAAGAGGCCGAATCCGGCTTTCCGGACAGGCAGCTGATCGGCAGGCAGCTTCGGATCGGCGAGGCTCTGGTTTCTGTCAACGAGCCCTGCGAACGCTGCAGTTTTACAGCACTTGCGCAGGGCGACCTGCCCTTTGCCAAGGAGGTCCTGCACACGATTGCGCGTCACGGCGGCGGCGGTTTCGGTATTCTTGCCGGTGTCGTCGAGGCGGCCCCGATCAGGGAGGGCGAGAGGGTCCGTATTATTTGATGATCGTGCTGGGCGGGGTTGGGGTCGTTACCTCGCGAAGCCATTCCCGCCAGATCGACACGAGAAGCGCCATCAGCACCGGCCCGACGAACAGGCCAAGGAAGCCCATGGTCTTGACGCCGCCGACCAGTCCGAAAAATGTCGGCAGGAAGGGCAGCTTGATCGGGCCGCCGACAAGCCTGGGGCGAAGCGTCTTGTCGACGATGAACAGTTCGACCGTTCCCCAGATGAACAGCGCGGCACCAGCCACCGGCGACCCGCTGGCCACCAGATAGATTGAAACCAACGTGAAGCACAACGGCGCGCCGCCGGGGATAAGGGCCATTATCCCGGTGATGATGCCAAGCGTGACCGGGGACGGAACCCCCGCCATCCAATAGGCGATCCCCAGCACGATGCCTTCGCCGATCGCGATAATGCCCATGCCGGTCACGGTCGAGCTGATGGTCAAGGGAACGATGCGCGACACCCGCTCCCAGCGCATTGGCAGGATCCGCTCGCCGAGATGATCGAGCTGGGTCACGAGCTTTTCACCATCGCGATAGACGAAGAACAGCGTAATGAGCATGAACAGAAGTGTCAGCATCGATTGGAAGGCCGATGCGCCGACGACAAGCACGCCGCGATAGATATTGCCGATATTGGACCCGCTGACGAGCTGCACCAGTTCGCCGAGCGCACCGGGATGGCCGACATATTTGCCCCATTGAACGCCCAGCCAGACGCCAAGACCGGGGATCTGCGTGAGCCAGACCGGCACAGGCGCGCCGGCTGCATTGGTCTCGATCGTCCAGACGGCCCAGTTATGGACCTCATCAACCGCATAGACGGCAGCAAGCGAGATCGGTGCCACGATGAAGGATATCACTGCAATGATGGCAATTGTTGCGCCGATCGTCCGGTTGCCGCCGATTGCGCCAAGCAGCCTGCGGTAGATCGGCCAGCTGGCAAAGCCGATGACGAGGGCTGCGAGCACCGGGACCAGAAACCCGTGAAAAAAATAGACGCCTGCCAGGAGGACAAAGACGAGAAGCCAGCGCGCGGCCGCAATCGGGCCGACCAGCGCCGAGCGTTCATAGGACGCGCGGCCGAAAAGCCGCGGTTCCGATGGCAATTGATCCCGATCACGATTGCTCAGTTGCAAAAGGCGTTCCTCCAAGTGTCACACAAGATGACAGCAAAACCCACGGCTAGCCAGCATGTTTGCGTTGTGCACGGCAAACGCGTCAGCATGCGGCATAGGTAAGTATGGCCGTAGGGTCAACACAAGCGGATGACAAACGATTGTCAAAGGTGATGATCAACGGTCAAATGCGGCATCATGCCACTTTCAGGGCCGCTGTCTTCTTCGACCGGTCGAGGAAGACAGACGACAGGAAGATGCCGATACCGGCCACTGCCATCATCGCGCCGACGAGGCCGGTCGATGTCCAGCCGTAACCGGCGGCGATGGAAAGGCCGCCAAGCCAGGCGCCAAGCGCATTGGCGAGATTGAAGGCGGAATGGCTGAGCGCCGCCGCCAGTGTCTGTGCCTTGCCGGCCACATCCATCAGCCGCATCTGGATGCCCGGCACGACGGCAAAACCGCCGCCGATCAGGAGAACGTTGATGACCGCCATCCAGGGTGTGTTCATGGTGAAATAGAACAGCACATAGGCGAACAGATTGAAGACCAGCGCAATGCCGATGGCCGGCATCAGCCGCCAGTCGGCCAGACGCGAGCCGGCGATATTGCCGAGGATCATGCCGGCGCCGAAAACCGATAGCAGGATCGGGACGGTTCCAAGCGACACGCCTGCGACCTCGGTCAAGGCTGGGGTGATGTAGCTGAAGACCGAGAACATGCCGCCACAGCCGATTGCGCAGATGCCAAGCGTAAGCCAGACCTGGGATTTGCCAAGGGCGCCGAGCTCCGTCAGCGGCGATGCTGACGGGTTGCGCCGGTCCTTCGGCACATAAAACCATGTCAGGACAACGGTCAGCACGCTGATGGCGCCGACGATGGCAAAGGCTGCGCGCCAGCCGAGCGCCTGACCGAACCAGGCCGCAAGTGGCGTTCCGACCAAGGTCGCGACGGTCAGACCCATCATGACACGGCCGATGGCGCGTGCGCGCTGATGCGGCGCCGCCATGCCGGCGGCAACCAGGGCCGCAACGCCGAAATAGGCACCATGCGGCAGGCCTGCGAGAAAGCGGGCCGCGACCAGAAGACCGAAACTCCCGGCGGCGGCACTGGCCAGATTGCCGAGCGCAAACAGGCTCATCAGTGCCAGAAGCATGTTATGTCTCGAATACCGCGCAGCAAGCACTGCAATAAGCGGCGCGCCGACGACAACGCCGATCGCATAGGCGCTGATCACGTGGCCGGCATAGGGAACCGAGACCGAAAGATCACCGGCCACCTGCGGCAAAAGCCCCATGATGGCAAATTCACCGGTACCGATGCCGAAGCCGCCGACGGCCAGGGCCAGTTCTGCACTGGACATGCCTCCCCAGCGGGCGGCCGGAATGGAAGAAAGAGCATCGTCTGACATGGGAAGACCTGCCTGGAGCCGCATCGGCCCAAAGGATTTTCGTTCTGAAATGGGAAGCCAAGGCCGATTTGGGAGGAGGATCTTGGCGGTATTGCAACGCAATATACCTTTTCGCGCCTGCTCGCAAAGGGATTGATGCGGAGGGATACCGCAAAATCTGGCCGCAGGCGCGCTGCTTATTGACGTTTACGTCAAGGTTATATAATTCGGAATAGTCTTGATGGCGTGCAGCAAAAGCCCCATCTTGATCGGGCGAAGGATCTGGAGGGATTGTTTCGCGCCTGCGCACAGGCCTGCCGGAGACATGTTCGGACAGGGTTGTTCATGGACAAGGGAGAGACGGTGCGCTTTGTTTTCGTGGCGCAGCGCCGGACCGATGAGGGAGAGAGACGATGCCTGACACATTGATGCAGACCCCCGGCCCGCAATCGGCCAAACCCTGGCTGCAATCCTACCCCCCCGGCATGCCGAGCCATATCGATCCCCTGCCCTACAATTCGATCGGCGATCTCTTTGTGCAATCGTGCAAAAAATACGCTGATCGCAGCGCCTTTACCTGCATGGGCAAGACGCTGACCTTTGGGGATCTCGAGACGCAAAGCAGAAAGATTGGCGGGTGGCTGCAATCGACAGGCCTTGCCAAGGGTGACCGCGTCGCGGTGATGATGCCGAACATCCTGCAGAACCCGGTGATTGTCTTCGGTATTCTTCGGGCCGGCTATACGGTCGTCAATGTCAATCCGCTCTATACGCCGCGCGAGCTGGAACACCAGCTGAAGGATTCCGGCACCAAGGCGATTTTCGTTCTCGAAAACTTCGCCCATACCGTCGAACAGGTGGCGGCACGCACGGATCTGAAGCACATCGTCGTCGCCACCATGGGCGACCTTCTCGGGCTCAAGGGCCTGATCGTCAATATCGTCGTGCGCAAGATGAAAAAGCTGGTCCCGGCCTGGTCGCTGCCAGGGCACGTGTCCTTCAAGGCCGTTCTTGCAAAGGGTGCCGGCCAGACACTCAAGGCGGTCGATGTGAAACCCGCCGACGTCGCCTTCCTGCAATATACCGGTGGCACCACCGGCGTCTCCAAGGGCGCGACGCTGACGCATTCCAACCTGTTGTCGAACATGGCGCAAATGGGCCTATGGCTGGACACGGCCTTCCTGCAGAAGAAACGGCCGGAACGGCTGGTATTCCTGTGCGCCCTGCCGCTGTATCACATTTTCGCCCTGACAGTGAATTCGCTGATGGGCTTGAGCACTGGTGGTGAAAATATCCTGATCCCCAACCCGCGCGACATCCCGGCTTTCGTCAAGGAAATCGCCAAATACAAGGTCAATATCTTCCCCGGCCTCAACACGCTTTTCAACGCGCTGATGAACAACGCCGAATTTCAGAAGCTGGACTTTACCGACCTGGCCCTGACCTTTGGCGGCGGCATGGCGGTGCAGCGTCCGGTCGCCGAACGCTGGGAAGCCATGACGGGATCGCCGATCAAGGAGGGCTATGGTCTTTCTGAAACATCTCCGGTCGCCACCGCCAACCGGCTAGACGGACGCGACTTCACCGGCACGATCGGCCTGCCGCTGCCCTCCACCGATGTCGAGATCCGCGACGAAGACGGAAATACGCTGCCGCTCGGCGATATCGGCGAAATCTGCATCCGGGGGCCGCAGGTCATGGCCGGTTACTGGCAGCGGCCTGACGAAACCGCGAAGGCCATTTCCGCTGATGGATTTTTCCGCTCCGGCGATATCGGCTTCATGAACCCGGAAGGGCTGGTGAAGATCGTCGATCGCAAGAAGGATATGATCCTGGTCTCCGGCTTCAACGTCTTTCCCAACGAGATCGAGGAAGTGGCAATGACCCTTGCCGGCATTCTCGAATGCGCGGCGATCGGCGTGCCGGACGAACATTCCGGCGAGGCCGTCAAGCTGTTCGTCGTCAAGAAGGATCAGAACCTGACGGAGGCGGATGTCAAAAAGCATTGCATCGCCAACCTGACCAACTACAAGCGCCCAAGATTTGTCGAGTTCCGCACCGAGCTGCCGAAGTCGAATGTCGGCAAGATCCTGCGCAAAGATCTGCGCGGGTAGGAAGTGGTCCCTTGTCAGACTGCGGAAAAGCCGCTATTTTGGTGGAGTGATGGCCGGAGCGCTAACTCCAGCCATCGTTTGTTTATTTTAAGAATTGGACCCGCACGGTGAGTGACCAGCTCGTGCGGGTTTTTCTTATGCCAAACGTGATGCTAAATGGTTGAAACCACATAGATCACCTCCACATTCGAGGACGGGGCTGTGTCCTGCTACAGTCCGGAAAGCCCATCCGTCCGGATGCGCCAGCTGGCATGGCGCCGCTGCTTTCGTCCCCGAACGAAACAACATTAACGCAAACACGGCAATTCACAACCATAAGGTGCTATCGGGTTGCGCCATGAAAGGCGTGCCACGGGTTTTTTAGCCTTCGCGTGAGGACAGGCTTGATTTGCTGAGGGCAAAGCGACTAGCTATCGCAACCCTTCCGCAACGCAAGGAACCTGCCATGAACGCGCTTGTCGAACAGCTGAAATCCACCGTTTCCGACACCAATGCAACCGACATCCGGGCTGCTTTCGCCAGCGATCCCAAGCGTTTCGCCAAATATAGCATGACCCTTGACGACATGCTGTTCGACTACTCGAAATGCGCCGTCAACGAGAAGGTGCTGGACGGACTGGAGGCGATCGCCAAGGCTGCCAAGGTCGCTGAAAAACGCGATGCGATGTTTGCCGGCGATATCATCAACATCACCGAAGGCCGCGCGGTGCTGCACACCGCACTGCGCAACCGGTCAAACACGCCGGTTCTGGTCGATGGCAAGGATGTGATGCCGGATGTCAACGCCGTGCTTGCGGCCATGGGCGTCTTTTCCGATGGCATCCGCTCGGGCGCTCTGAAGGGCGCAACCGGCAAGAAGATCACCGACGTCATCAATATCGGCATCGGCGGCTCCGATCTCGGGCCGGTCATGGCGACACTGGCGCTTGCGCCCGATCATGACGGCCCGCGCCTGCATTTCGTTTCCAATATCGACGGTGCGCATATCGCCGATACGCTGAAGCTTCTCGACGCCGAAACATCGCTGTTCATTGTTGCATCGAAGACCTTCACCACCATCGAGACGATGACCAATGCCGCAACCGCGCGCGCCTTCATCGCCGAAAAGCTGGGCGAAGAGGCCGTCGGCCATCATTTCTGCGCCGTCTCCACGGCACTCGACAAAGTTGCCGCGTTCGGCATCGATAGCGACCGCATCTTCGGTTTCTGGGACTGGGTCGGCGGGCGCTATTCGATCTGGTCGGCGATCGGCCTGCCGCTGATGATTGCCATTGGCAAGGAGAATTTTGGGGAGTTTCTGGCCGGCGCGCATGCGATCGACAATCATTTCCGCACCGCGCCCTTGCGCGAAAACATCCCGATGCTGCTCGGCCTTCTCGGCTTTTATCATCGCAACGTGCTCGGCTATGCAACGCGCGCCATCCTGCCCTATGATCAGCGCCTGTCGCGCTTTCCCGCCTATCTGCAGCAGCTCGACATGGAATCGAACGGTAAGGGCGTGACGCTGGATGGCACGCCGGTCGAGGGCAATTCCGGCCCGGTCGTCTGGGGCGAACCCGGCACCAACGGGCAACATGCCTTCTACCAGCTCATCCATCAGGGCACGAGCATCATCCCGGCCGAGTTCATGATCGCCGCCAACGGCCATGAACCGAACCTGCGCCACCAGCATCAGCTGCTCATGGCCAATTGCCTTGCCCAGTCGGAAGCCCTGATGAAGGGCCGCACGCTGGAGGAGGCCAAGGCCCAGATGGCGGCCAAGGGTCAGGACAAGGATTTCATCGACCGCATCGCGCCGCACCGCGTCTTCACCGGCAACCGCCCGTCGCTGACGTTCGTTTATGACGAGATGACGCCCTTCACCTTCGGCCGCCTGATCGCGCTCTACGAACACCGCGTCTTCGTCGAGGGCGCGCTGTTCAATATCAACTCCTTCGACCAGTGGGGCGTCGAGCTTGGCAAGGAACTGGCCACAGGCCTGTTGCCCGTCGTTGAAGGCAAGGAAAGTGCTGCGGGCCATGATTCCTCGACTGCGGGGCTGGTTGCCGCGCTGTTGAAGGCTGGGAAATAACGGCCGTACTGACGCGCCCGATGAATACAGGCTGAACGCACAATTCAGCCTGTATTCGGACACAATGCGATATCTCTCGACCCGCGTCCTCAAGCCGGAGACATCTCCTGCGGCGCACGGGTTCGGGGCACCAGGTGGAACACTATTTCTTCGATCTGCATTTCGGCAATGAACGGGTTGTCGATGAAGAAGGCGTCGATCATTTCGACGTCGGGTCCGCCGTTTATTACGGCCAGAGAATTGCCGACAAGATCGGCCGCGATAGCGACTATCGCTCGCTCACCGTCCATGTGCGCACCTTCGAAGGCTCTCTCCTGGCTGTTGTCGCGACTTCCGCAGGACGTGGCTTCGAGCAGATGGCATTGATGGGCCGGTAAATCTCCACTCTTGCGCCAGACATCTTTTCGATCAGCCGAACCGATCATCCGCCTGTCATCAGAGCATGATCAAAGGGGGCAAATGCAGCCGCCACCTGATTCGAGGTCAGCCGGTGCTCCCCGGCCGGTGGCAAAGCCCCGTCGAGGCGACCTATGGAAAAAACCGTTCTCGTTGTCACCGATGCCTGGCACCCGCAGGTCAACGGCGTCGTGCGCACGCTTGATGAACTCGCCCGATCCTTGAAGGAACAGGGCATTGCCATTCATTTCCTGACGCCAGAGCGTTTTGCGACCTTCCCGCTGCCCTTCTATTCCGACATCAGGCTGGCGCTGCCGATGCGCCAGCAGGTGGCGGATGAAATCGACGCGGTGGCGCCGGACTATATTCATATCGCAACGGAGGGGCCGCTTGGCCTGGTGGCGCGCGGCATCTGTCTGCGCCGCAAGCTACCGTTCACGACCAGCTACCACACCCGGTTTCCGGAATTCGTCAGCGCCCGCCTGCCCATCCCGGAAAGCTGGAGCTATTGGTGGCTGCGCCAGTTTCACAATTCCGGCAATGGCATGATGGTGGCGACCGCTTCGCTGGGAACGGAAATGGCCGCGCACGGCTTTCACAATATCAAGCGCTGGACACGCGGCATCGACACCACGCTGTTTGATCCGGCGCGCCGTCAGGACCTGCCGTTTCCGCGCCCGATCTTCCTGAATGTCGGGCGCGTTGCCGTCGAGAAGAACCTGCCGGCTTTCCTCGACCTCGACCTGCCGGGCAGCAAGGTCGTCGTCGGCGATGGCCCCGATCTTGCGGCTTTGCGCCAGCGCTATCCGGATGTGCATTTCCTTGGAAAACGCCTTGGCACGGAGCTGGCGGCGATCTACGCCTCGGCGGATGTCTTCGTCTTTCCAAGCCGGGTCGATACGTTCGGCAATGTCATTCTGGAAGCGCTTGCCAGCGGCTGTCCGGTGGCCGCCTTTCCCGTGACGGCGCCGAAGGATATTCTCAGTGATGGCGGTGGCGTCGTGTCGAGCGACCTGCGCCAGGCAGCCCTCGCGGCCCTTACATATTCACGGGAAGAGGCGCGCCAAAAGGCGCTGACATTCAGCTGGAGCGAATGCGCCCGCCAGTTTCTCTCCAACCTCGCCGGTGTGCCGCGCGGCGCCTTTGCCGGACGCGGCCGCCGGCTGGGAGTGATGTAAGAGCCCGATGCAGCTCGTTTTCACACCCTCCCCTTGAGGGGGAGGGTCGGAGCCGAGCCCTGGGGTGGGGTGACTCACCGCAATCTCAAGACAAGACTAGGGCCGCGATCGTCCGACCACACCCGCCGCTCTGCAGCGGCACCCCCTCAAGAGAGAACCAAAGATAGGAAAGTCTACGGCCATTGGCCTTGGATCGCCCCGCCATTAAGCAGCAACCTTTCAAACATCTGGCACGACGCGCATTCGAAAAAGAAAATTGTAAAACCGAATTTTCTATCGGAGCAGCGACACGGTTGCGACCTTGTACGCACTATGTCCGCATTTAAACTCGATGAGCCGGATTTTAAATAGAAGCAACAGCGGATCAGCCTAGCAATCTCACTTGTTTTCAAGGAGCCGCTTCGTGATGAGCACGCCAGGTCGGGAGGGTACCTTGTATTATATGCTGAAGATAAAGCCCACGAAAACACAACATTTCTATGATTGCGAGGTGGATGTTTTCGAGCAAAAATCCCGGTCGTTATATATACGCCACAGCCAAATAATGCCTTGCGTATCGCATCCTATGGAGGAAACAGTCCGTAAACTTGAACCTCTCTTCGCCTCTGTCACGGCATTGACGCCAGGCGGAGCTCAAGCCTGCGAAGACGATCACGTCATCTGCTTTGTGCGCCGAAAATGAAACATGATTGCTATGAGGTTTCTCTCCAACTATTCGGACCTGCTTGGAAGAAGGAGTTTCTACAATCGAGCATGGCACGCTTATTAAAGATGAAGAATGTCTCCTTTTGGCAAGCCTTGGAATTCCTCTGATCCCAACAGCGAGCGTCCTGAGCATTTTCGAACCTACTGCTCTCCCTAGCGATCTTCAGGGAAAGTTCGAAGCGGTACGAAATTCGTCGAAGGCTTCTCTTAGTCGCGTGATTCAGAAAGGTGTGTGCATTGCTTTCGGGACAGCTGCGGGAGTCATCCCACACGGTGAAAAGGCGAGAGAGCTAGAGATATATGCCTCGTCGGGCAGACCAATCACAAGGCAATCAGCACGGCGACATCAGTGATACCATAGGGTTAACCGGTTGTGGTGTTGCCTCAGAAGGAATGCGAGCGGACTTAATATGTCTTCGAGAGGACCCCTTAGCTTCGCCTGCGTCACTAAGAACTATAGTGCATGTTATTACGCCAAATTTCATTGGGTCTATGCCCCACAAAATTAGCTGAGGTTTCAAGTGCAAACAGGTAGTCCGAATCTTTTGTCGGTCAGGAAATATACGATATTAACTGCGCCATGCGTCTTCGCGTGGTCTCTTTGGCCAGTACTTGCAATATCTGCATCGGCTTTGCCACCGATATTCGCAACATCTCTATTCTTTGGGGCTGGATTCTTATTCTACTGGATTTTTGCCATATTATCTGGGACAAAATTGACATTTATATCAGACACACCGCCTTTGTTGCTGGTGGTTGGAACGCTTGGCTTATCTGGTAACGTCGTTTTTTTCAATCTTGGGATTAGATATTCTGACCCAGTACTTGTAAATATAATAGCTTATTCGTGGCCTATTTTCACGAGTGTCATTGCATATTTTCTCGGGCTAGCCCGGTTGAATAAATTAGCAGTTCTCGGACTGGTTATTTCGTTTATTGGAGTTGTGGTCCTTTTTTACGGGCAGATCGACCCCAGCTGGATTGGTCTGTGCGCAGCTTCATTTAGCGCTTTGTGCTGGGGAACATATAGTGCCGTCCGTAAGTACTGGGCGGCCTCAACCGGTGGTGAGATGGCTGCGTTTGCGGGTGTTTCAGCACTATTACTGTTCTTGATGTCGGCCTTGACGGGAGACATTTCGATGCCAAACAGCAGCATGATAATGGTTGTCTTCCTAGTCGGACTTATCCCAGTCGCGATTGGCAATACTCTATGGGACATAGGGATGGTTCGAGGAAACCAAGTGATACTTTCCGCGCTCGCCTTCGCAACGCCGATATTAGCAACCTGTTGGCTTGCCATTTGGGGTGGCTCAACAGTTTCTCAGGGCGTTGTAATATCTCTGCTTATCGTGATTGTAGACATTGCTTTGACTGTCAAAAATACATCGGATATCTGACCGATCCGCTTCGATTGAGCTAATGACGTCATGGCGGCGAAGTCTTCTGCTTCCGGGGTCGCAAGGGTGATCTGATCAAAGTTCTGTGGCACGACGGGGTCGGCATGTCGCTTTACCTGAAGCGGCTTGAAGCCGGAAAGTTCATCTGGCCGGTCAGCCAGAATGGCTTCGCCGTGCCAGTGTCGGCGGCGCAACTCGGCTATCTTCTGGAAGGGATCGACTGGCGCAATCCACGCTGGACGCGGCGACCTGCAACGATAGTATAGTCGCCAACCGTTCCTGCTTTTGTTAGGCTTTCTGTGGTTCGATGGTAGTTTTCGGCCATGGATGATGCTGCGTCAGAGATAGCCAGACCGCGCGCCGCGCTTGCGGCATCGTCAGCGCGCGCCTGGAAGGCGAGCTTAAAGCCCGATCTCGTAGCTCCATGGCGGGTTGGCGCCGGCGCGTGAGACGGTCACGGCGGCGGCTTTTGCGCCCAGCGCCAGCGCGTCGCGCACGGCGCTCTCGCTGAGCGTCGCAACCTGTTCCTTGGTCAGGAGGTTGTTCATCTTCAGCGATGCCAAGATGCCGGCATCGAACGTGTCGCCGGCGCCGACGGTATCGACAACCTCGACTTTTTCGCCCGGCACCGAGACCTTGCCGCGCACCGTGTAACCATCGGCACCATCGGCGCCCCTGGTGATGACGACGAGTTTGGGGCCGCGCTGCAGCCATTTGGCCACCAGTTCGTCATGGCTGCCCTCTTCGCCGAACCAGTCGAGATCCTCGTCGGAGAATTTCACGATATCGGACATTTCAGCCATGCGCAGCATGCGGGCCTTGTGGGCCTGCGCATCCTTGATGAAGCCGGGGCGAATGTTCGGGTCGAAGGAAATCACCCGCTTCTGGTACTCGCGGGTCATCAGCGCTTCGTAAGTGGAGCCGCACGGTTCGGGGATCAGGCTGATCGCGCCGAAATGCAGCGCCTCGCAGAAATCTCCAAGCGCTGGCAGATGGTCCTTGGTGATCATCCGGCCGGCCGTGTTTTCGTCGAAGAAGGCATAGGTTGCCGAGCCGTTGACCAGTTTGACGAAGGCGACCGTGGTGTGCAGCGACAGCGTTGCGCAAGGGCCGAAATCGACATTGCTGGATTTCAGTGTTTCGCGCAGCATATCGCCGAACATATCGTCGGAAAGACCGGTGAAGAACCCGGTTGGGATACCGAGACGCCCAAGCGCGATGGCCGTGTTGAAAATGGCGCCGCCGGAATAGGGCGCAAATGCCGTTTCGCCTGCCGTCGTCTGGCGTGGCAGCATATCGATCAGGGCTTCCCCACAGCAAACGATCACGGCAACGTCCTCCTCACTGAATGTTATTTCAATCGATTTAAGCCAAACTGCGCCGGAATTCCAGCACCGTTTTCAAGCCGGTGCCAGTTCGCTGACGCCGCCGTTGCGGCCCGACCATTCGAGCGGCGCATTGAGGAAGGCCTCGACCTCGGACAAGGTCTTTTCGTCGAACAATTTCTGCTGCTTGGCAACATCAAGCACATCGCGCCATGTTGCGATATTGAGCAACGTTACCCCCTTGTCCAGCATCTCGCCGCGCGCCTTGGGGAAGATATCGTAGTAGAACAGCGCAATGCCGTGATCCACCACGCCGCCGGCCGCGCGGATGGCGTCGATGAAGGTAAACATCGAGCCGCCGGCCGTCGTCAGGTCCTCGATGACGAGAACGCGGGCGCCGTCTGGCATATGGCCCTCGATCTGGGCATTGCGGCCGTGGCCCTTCGGCGCTTTCCGCACATAGATCATCGGCAGAGCCAGGCGCTCGGCGAGCATCGCGGCAAACGGAATACCAGCCGTCTCGCCGCCGGCGATGACGTCGAACTTTTCGAAACCGGCTTCGCGCAACACGGTTGCTGCTGCAAAATCCATCACGGCCGAGCGGATGCGCGGATAGGAGATCAGCTTGCGGCAGTCGATATAGACCGGGCTCGCCATGCCGGATGCCAGCTTGTAGGGCTTGTCTGCGCTGAAATGCACCGCCTTGATTTCCCAGAGCATCTTGGCAACGAGTTCAGCCATCACGGCCTTGTCGGGAAAGGATGTCTGGATCATCGGCGGTCTCCTGTAGCTCGGGATTTTTATCCCCCGCCGCATAGCAGGTCAGGCCGCGCAATGCCAGAGCAGAGGGCGCGGTCAGCACCAGGAATCAGCCTGCCGCGCCTTCCAATTCAGCCGTTCTGGTTCTCGCCCTGCTGCTGGCAGAAGGTGATGCGGTTGTTGAAGGGGTCGGTCACCGCCACCTCCAGCCCCCAGGGCGCCTCGTTCAAACCCGGCTTCATGTAGCGGTAGTTCTTGGCCGCCAGTTCGGCCTGCAGAGCGGCGGCATCCCCAATGCGGACGAAGGCACGCGCGCCGGGGCTGGCGTCGCCTGCATGTTCGCTCAGATGCAGGATCATGTCTTCCCGCGTGACCTGGCAATAGAGCGGGAAATTATCGCCGAAGCGATGCTCCCAATCGAGCGTGAAGCCTAAAAAATCGCAATAGAACTCCATCGCCTTGGCGACATCGAAAATCCGGAAAATCGGAATCGGCGGCTGAATGCCGATAGGGCCGTCCTGCTTTTGCGCCGGCTTGTCCGCCGCATCGATCTTGGCCGACAGGATATTCCACTGATCATAACCGAACTGGCCGGCGACGATCTCAAGGGCTTCGCTGTGGGAGAGAGTTGTGTTGCGATCTGCAAAGGCCCGTTTCAGCACCTTTGCCATCAGTTTTGCATCGCGAAAATCGCGCATGGTTCATCCTCCGTGTGGCGGCAAACAGGACGATCAGTGCCCGCTCTGCTGACCCGTTCGCCATCAACGCCAAAGACGGGGATGAGAAGGTTTCCATGGATGCATTCACCATTCGTGCCGGAGCACTGCGGGGCGGCTGGCCACATCCGGCCAAGCCAATTGTTAGGTGAAGTTTTTTGTCCAATCAAGCCCGGCATGGGCCGATTGCAGGCGACGGCGCCAGCAGGCTGATCCAGGCCCGGAAAGACTGGGAAATGGCCAAGATTAACTCTTGGTAAGCTATAGCTACTTTAGGGAAAATACCATGATCCGGACACAAACCGGGAGACATATCGGCCATTGAGGCGGACGTTCAACGCGTCGCTGAACGCCTGATGCCCTCGTATTGTGAGGTTATCCGATGAAGATTATCAGCATTGCTACACTCGCCGCTCTTTCGCTTGCTCCCTTCGTCCTGTCTTCCGCCGCCAATGCGACCACGATGGCGGAATGCAGCACGAAATATAAAGCCGCGCAGACGGCTGGAACGCTCAATGGAATGAAGTGGAATGATTTCCGCAAAGCGCAATGCGGCAGTGATTCCGCCGCTGCGGCCATGACGCCGGCGTCCACAAAAATGGCTGCGAAAAAACCCTCTGCAATGAGCACCAGTCAGGAGCCGACGGCCGACAATACCGAGAACATGCCGGAACCGGCCAAAACCACGGCAAAAGCGCCCAAGGGCGTTGTTTTCCCAAGCAAGGTCGATACGAAATATTCGACTGAGACAGCCGGCAAAGCCCGCATGCACACCTGCCTCGATCAATACAAAGCCGACAAGGCCGACAATTCATTGAACGGTCTCGCCTGGATCCAGAAAGGCGGCGGCTTCTACAGCATCTGCAATTCGAAGCTCAAGTCCTGATCGGACCCTGCCGGTTTCCTGGAGGCGGGCTTTTGAATGCCTTCAGGAAACGGCCCAATGCAGCGGGAACATCGGATCGAACACGGTGACCGTGCCTGCCTCCGTCTCGATCTTTTCCGGAAATGTCAGAGCCTCCGCCTGCTTGCGCAGGGTGATCGTCTCGCCGTTGACAGGCAGGCCATACCAGGCCGGGCCATTCAGCGAGGTGAAGGCTTCGAGCTTGTCCAGCGCATTGTCCTGCTCGAACACATGGGCAAGGCAGCTCATCGTGTTGATCGACGTGTAGATACCGGCGCAACCGCAGGCGCATTCCTTCAAGGGATCGACATGCGGCGCGGAATCAGTGCCGAGGAAGAAGCGGCCGTCACCAGATGTCGCGGCAGCCCGCAGGGCAAGGCGATGCAGTTCGCGCTTGGCGACCGGCAGGCAGTAATAATGCGGGCGGATGCCGCCGACCAGGATGGCGTTGCGGTTGATGATCAGGTGATGCGTGGTGATCGAGCCGGCAAGATTGGCTTTCGCCGCCCTGATGTAATCGATGCCATCCTTGGTGGTGACATGCTCCATCGTGACCTTCAATTCCGGCAGGCGGGCGCGCAGCGGCTCCAGCACGGTTTCGATGAAGACAGCCTCGCGATCGAAAATATCGACCTCCGGCGTCGTGACTTCGCCGTGGACGCAGAGCGGCAGGCCGATTTTCGCCATGCGCTCCAACACCGGCATGGCATTTTCGAAATTGCGCACGCCGCCATGCGAATTGGTGGTGGCGCCGGCCGGATAGAGTTTGACGGCCTTGATCAGGCCGCTCGCGTGACCGGCCTCGACATCATCCGGATTGGTGCCTTCGGTGAGATAGAGCGTCATCAGCGGCTCGAAACGGTCGCCCTTGGGCAGCACCGCCAGGATGCGCTCGCGATAGGCAGCCGCGTCGGCGGTGGTGACCACTGGCGGCACGAGATTGGGCATGATGATGGCGCGGGCGAAGTGGCGGCTGGTATCGCCGATGACGCCCTTGAGCATGCCGCCATCGCGCAGATGCAGATGCCAATCGTCAGGACGGCGGATCGTCAGTTCGGTGACGGACTGTGGACTCATGGCGGATATCTCCAAGCACTCATAAATTTTATAAATTGAGAGCTGAAGCATACAGATGAAGCTGAAACAGAGACGTGGCGTCATTGTTTCTCGCGGTCGAATGCCTCACTCCCCGTCATCCTCGCCCTTGTGGCGGGGATCCAGCGACCCAACGTCTGTCGGGTCAAAGGACTCCTGTCGCCCAAGGACTTGGGCGGCTGGATTCCTGTGACAAGCACAGGAATGACGGAGGAAAAAGCTCCGTGCCCACCAGCGTTTCAAGGCTCCGATAGCACCATTCCGTGCGGTAGAACAATGGCGGATCTGTCGTTCAATCCGTTTCGAAAATCTCGATGGCGATATCGGCCGCACGTGAATTGCCGATGATCCGTTTGCCGTTCGGCAGATCGTTGCCGTAAAGCTTCCATTCGATGCCGGCGGCGTCCAGCCCGTAATGGATCCAGCGCTGCCGCAGCCGCTCCTCTAGCACTTCATAGGACGGGCCGACGAAGATCGACAGGTCGAACATGCCGTCAAGCCGCGACCAGGGCGCCTCGTCGAGCAAAAGGTAATTGCCCTCCGCCAGGATGATGCGCGTTTCCGGCGCAACCGGCCTTGCCGACGCGATGGCGATTTCACGGGAGCGGTCGAACACCGGAACGAGAACTTCCTCGTCCGCCCGGCGCACCGCCGAGACGATATCGATGAAAGCCCGCACATCAAAGGTTTCCGGCGCGCCCTTGCGTTTCAACAGGCCGCGCTCCTCCAGAATGCCGTTATCCATATGGAAGCCGTCCATCGGCAAAATGGCGGATTTTTCGCCACGCCGCGTCAGCTCTTCCTGAAGCGCATCGGCCAGCGTTGACTTGCCGGCCCCGGGGGGGCCGGCAATCGCGACGATGAAACGGGACGCGTTGCCCGCCTTTTCGACAATGCTATCCGCAATGGCGGCAAGCGTCATGCTCATGCGGCGGCAGCCTCCGGGGGAACCTTGGCACCGGTCATGAAGGCGACGGCATCCGACATCGTATAGTCCTTCGGATTGATGACGCAGAGCCGCTTGCCGAGCCGGTGGATGTGGATACGGTCGGCCACTTCGAAGACATGCGGCATGTTGTGCGAGATCAGCACGATCGGCAGGCCGCGGGAGCGGACGTCAAGGATGAGTTCGAGGACCTTGCGGCTCTCCTTCACCCCGAGTGCCGCTGTCGGCTCGTCGAGAATGATGACCTTCGACCCGAAGGCAGCAGCACGGGCAACCGCGACGCCCTGGCGCTGGCCGCCGGACAGTGTTTCCACCGCCTGGTTGATGTTCTGGATCGTCATCAGGCCAAGCTCGGACAGCTTGTCGCGGGCGATCTTGGCCATCTTCGGCCGGTCGAGCATGCGAAAGACCGATCCCATCGGCCCCGGCTTTCGGATTTCGCGGCCGAGGAACATGTTGTCGGCGATCGACAGGGCCGGCGAGAGCGCCAGGTTCTGATAGACGGTTTCGATGCCGGCCTCGCGCGCCTCAAGAGGCGAACGGAAGTTGACGACGTTGCCGTCAAGGCGGATTTCGCCTTCGTCTGGATGGATGGCGCCCGAGATTGCCTTGATCAGCGAGGATTTGCCCGCGCCGTTGTCACCGATCACGGCGAGGATTTCGCCGGGATAAAGATCGAAATCGGACTGGTCCAAAGCGGTCACGCGGCCATAGCGCTTGACGATACCCCGTGCCGTCAAGAGGGGTGCGGTGAGAAGAGGTTCCATCAGCCTGCTACCTTTCTGATCCACTGATCGACGCCGACAGCCGTAATGATGAGGACACCGGTCAAGAGGACTTTCCATTGCGGATCGGCGCCGAGCATGTTGAGGCCCATCGACACGACGCCGACGATCAACGCGCCAAACAGCGTTCCCAGGATCGAGCCGCGCCCGCCAAACAGCGAGATGCCCCCGATCACAGCCGCTGTAATGGCCTGGAGATTGTAGTCGGTGACCGCCCAGGACGGTGAAATCGAGCCGTTGCGGCCGATCGAGACCCAGGCGGCGAGCGCCGCGATGGCACCGGCAAGACCGTAGACGCCGAGAAGAACGCCCTTGACCCGGATACCAGACAGTTCCGCCGCTTCCGGATCGTCGCCGACCGCGTAGACATGGCGGCCCCAGGCAGTGTGATTGAGGGCGTACCAGAGAGCAAGCACGGTGATCACCATCATGATGACGCCGAGCGTGAAGACGGCGGAGCCGAGCTTGAAGCTGGCGCCAAAGAGGCCCAGAAGCGGGGCTGCGGTTTCGATATCGGCCCGGCGAATGGTCTCATTGGCCGAATAGATATAGTTGATCGCCGCGATGATGTTCCAGGTGCCGAGCGTGACGATGAACGGCGGTAGTTTCATGCGCGACACCAGGAAGCCATTGGCCATGCCGCACACGGTTCCGGTCACAAAGCCCGCGAGAATGGCCAGCGGTGCCGGCAGACCGTAGGTGACGGCGCAATTGCCCATGACCACAGCCGAAAGCACCATGATCACGCCGATCGACAGGTCGATGCCGGCCGTCAGGATGATCAGCGTCTGTGCCGCGC
Organism: Pararhizobium qamdonense; assembly: GCF_029277445.1. Classification (NCBI taxonomy): domain Bacteria; kingdom Pseudomonadati; phylum Pseudomonadota; class Alphaproteobacteria; order Hyphomicrobiales; family Rhizobiaceae; genus Pararhizobium; species Pararhizobium qamdonense. The sequence continues at coordinate 4,155,347 of NZ_CP119566.1, forward strand.
CGAGAATACCGACCACGGCGATCTGCTGCAGAATGAGCGTTAGCGTTCCCGCCGTGAAGAAGCGTTCGCCCTTCAGGACGCCGAAGACGATGATGGAAACGATCAGCACGATCGCCGGAATGGCGGCCGGTGTCGAATGCAGAAAATGCTGGATACGCCGCAAGAGCGAGCGATCTTCGAATGAAGCGACGGATTTGTCGCTTTGATCCAGTGTTTTTTCGAAATCCTGGACGCTTGTCATGACAACGCCTCCCTCCCAAGAGACCGGCCTACCAACCGGCTGTTGAAAAGGGCGGCCGAAACCGCCCTTTCATATTCATTCTGTGGCGAAAGCCTTACCGTATCAACCCCAGCACTTGTCCGTGCCGGTCTTGACGTCGATCGATTCAACACCCTTGGCAGGCTTGTCGGTGACCAGAGACACGCCGGTATCGAAGAAGTCCTTGCCTGCGGTCGGCTGCGGCTTGGTGCCGTCCTTGGCATATTGCGCAATCGCTTCGATGCCGAGCGATGCCATCAGCAGCGGATATTGCTGCGATGTCGCACCGATAATGCCTTCCGAGACGGATTTGACGCCGGGGCAACCGCCGTCAACGGAAACGATCAGGACGTCCTTTTCCTTGCCGACAGCCTTCAGCGCTTCATAGGCGCCGACAGCAGCCGGTTCGTTGATCGTGTGGATGACGTTGATGTCCGGATCCTTCTGGAGAAGGTTTTCCATGGCGGTGCGGCCGCCTTCTTCATTGCCGTTGGTCACGTCATGACCGACGATGCGCGGATCGTCTTCATCGCCGATCTTGTTGGGGTCCTTCGGATCGATGCCGAAGCCAATCATGAAGCCCTGGTCGCGCAGAACATCGACTGTCGGCTGCGAAGGAACGAGATCGAGGAAGCCGATCTTGGCATCCTTGGCCTTGTCGCCGAGCGTTGCGGCGGCCCAGGCGCCGATCAGCTTGCCGGCCTGAAGATTGTCTGTTGCAAAGGTCGCGTCGGCAGAGCCTGGCGGATCGAGCGGGGTATCGAGCGCAATGACGAGCAGGCCGGCATCCTGTGCCTTCTTGACCTGATCGACGATGGCCTTGGTGTCGGAAGCGGCGATCAGAATACCCTTGGCACCATCGGCGATGCAGGATTCGACGGCAGCAACCTGGCTGTCATGGTCGCCATCGACCTTGCCGGCATAGGACTTCAGCTCAACGCCGAGTTCCTTGGCCTTGGCTTCGGCACCTTCCTTCATCTTGACGAAGAAGGGGTTGGTGTCTGTCTTGGTGATCAGGCAGGCCGAGACATCGGCGGCCTGGGCCGGAGCTGAAAATACGACGCCAAGCGCCAGCGCGCCGAGAGCGGCGGAAACAATAGTCTTCTTCATGAAATCCTCCCAAGGATTGAAAATTGGAACCGGCGAACCGGCCCTTCAGGCTTCGCCCGCCGCATCGTCTCCTCTTTGCGGTTGGCGCTTCCGGATACAAAACAAACATCAAAACAAAATCCTGTCAATAAATAAATCAAATTGAATTATTAAAAATCTGTGCCATTCTCTGCGCAGAAAATGTGCATGCGCCTCTCGTGGTTGCACTGCACGCAAGAAACAAAATGCAAGGCGGGATCGGGAGGCCTATCCGGGACAAGCCAGTCCGGTTAGGAGATCACGCTTTAGGGAGGAAACGGGCATGACATCACAGGCCGGTTCCGGCGGTGCATCGACCGTTCCGGACGTCTTTGACCCGGGCGGCGGCGCCAATCTTACCCGTGTGCGCGCCTATAACGAGCGGCTGGTCATGTCGCTGGTGCGCCGTCACGGCAGCCTGTCGAAAGCCGATATTGCCAGGCGTTCCGGCCTGTCGGCGCAGACGGTCACCGTCATCATGCGGGCGCTGGAAAAGGACAATCTTCTGATCCGGGGTGAGCCCGTGCGCGGCCGTGTCGGCCAGCCATCGATCCCGATGCGGCTCAATCCGGATGCCGTCTATTCCTATGGCGTCAAGATCGGCCGGCGCAGCTGCGATCTCGTGCTGATGGATTTCGTCGGCAATATCCGCCTGCAGCTGCATCAGACCCATGCCTATCCGATGCCGGACGATATCCTGTCCTTCATCGTCGAGGGCATTCCGAAACTGGAAAAGATGCTGACGCCCGAACAGCGGACGCACATAGCCGGGGTTGGTATCGCCACCCCCTTTCAGCTCTGGAGCTGGGCTGAGGAAACCGGCGCGCCGCGCGAGGCGATGAACAGCTGGCGCGGTTTCGACCTGCGCGCCGAGGTGGCGGCGCAGACCCACCATCCCGTCCTGATGCAGAACGACGCCACCAGCGCCTGCGGCGCCGAGCTCATCTTCGGGGTCGGCTCTTCCTATCCGGATTTCATCTATTTCTACATCGGCTCGTTCATCGGCGGCGGCATCGTCCTGAATTCGGCGCTGTTTTCCGGCCGCACCGGAACGGCCGGCGCCGTCGGGCCGCTGCAGGTGTCGGACAGAAATGGCAAGCCGCAGCAGCTCCTGAAGATCGCCTCGATCTTCGTGCTCGAAAATCTGCTGCGCGAAAAAGGCATCGATCCGAAACCGCTCTGGTATTCGGCCGATGAATGGATCGATTTCGGCGAGCCGCTGGAAACATGGATACAGCTGACGGCGGCAGCCCTTGCGCAGGCCATCGTCTCTTCCGCCTCGATCATCGATTTCAGCGCGGCCGTCATCGACGGCGGCTTTCCGGGCTGGGTGCGCGAACGCATCGTTGCCGCGATCCGCACGGCGGCGGGTGAACTCGATCTCGAAGGCGTCATCCTGCCCGATATCATCGAGGGGGCCGTCGGCGCCCAGGCTCGCGCCATCGGCGGCGCCAGCCTGCCGCTGTTCTCGCGCTACCTCATCGACACCAATGTTCTTTTCAAGGAAACAGCCTGATGCTGAAAGGTCTGAACCCGCTCCTGAGCCCCGAGCTCCTGGCCACATTGCGCGCCATGGGGCATGGCGATGAAATTGCCCTGGTCGATGGCAATTATCCCGGCCTCGAACATGGCCGCCGGCTGATCCGGCTCGACGGGCACCATCTGATCCCGGTTCTTGATGCGATCCTGAGCGTCATGCCGATCGACGATTTCGTGCCGGAGGCGATCTTTCGCGCCACTGTGAAGCAGGATCGCGATGCGCTCGACCCGGTTCACGAGGAGATCATTGCGTGCTGCGCTCGATACGAACCGCAGCGTGCGGTAGCGCCGCTTCTCGGTCCCGATTTCTATCCGAGGGTTCGCGCTGCCCATACCGTCGTCCAGACCAGCGAACCACGGCTCTACGGCAATGTCATCCTGCGCAAGGGTGTCATCTATCCCTGATGCGCCTCGACACCGGAAATGAAAAAGCCCGCCGATTGCAACGATCGGCGGGCTTTTTCGTATCAAACACTCAGCAATCAGGCGCGCTTGGCATCAACCGAGAGGGCACCGGCACCGAAGGTGGCGACGAAGAGGAAGCCGCCTGCGATGGCAAGGTTCTTCATGAAGTGGATGTCGTTACCGGCAACCGAGAAATCACCGTGGCCGATAAACGCCGTGGCAACGCAAAAGAGCGCCAGGATATAGGCAACCGGGCGGGTAAAGAGGCCGACCAGGATGGCGAGGCCACCAAACAGCTCGACGACGGCGACGATGACGGCCGTCACCATCGGCAACGGCAGGCCCATGCTGCCGAAATAGCCGGCAGTGCCGCCAAGGGCGGTGATCTTGCCGTAACCGGCGACGATGAAGAGGATGGACAGGAGGACACGGGCGACGAGGAGGACTGCATTCTGCGGCATGGGAAGAAACTCCGGTTGGGTTCATTGTTGGCGACAGATTTATCAGCAATTCCGAATTCATCCAGCCCGCCGGCCGGAGACAGATCGTTCACAATCAGTAGACAGTTCGCGCATATCGTCAACCGGCCGCACGATGCGAGCCAAGGCAATCCCAGTTTTTAAGTGTTTTCTGTTGCAACACCGGGAAGACTGCGAGAAGAATTTCCACGGGGTTGTAATGATGATGCGGATGGGGATGCAGTATGAGTGACGTCAATAAAAGTCCCGCCTTCTGGCGTTCTTTCCCGATTTTCGAGGAGTTCGACAAGGAAACGCTTTCCGCCATTGCCGCACTTGCGACTTACCGCAAATGGACCGCCGGAGCGGTGATCTTCCAGCGGGGTGACGAGGGCAATTACATGATTGCTGTCCTTTCGGGGCGCATCAAACTGTCGCTGATCACACCGCAGGGCCGGGAGTTGCTTTTGCGCCATATCGAGGCGGGCGCCCTGTTCGGGGAAATGGCCATTCTCGACAGCCAGCCGCGTTCGGCCGACGCTACAGCGATCACGGCAACCGAAGGCTATGTCATCGGCAAGAAGGCCTTTCTCGATTTCATCACCCATACGCCGAACGCCGCCGAATCGATCATCCGCTATCTCTGCGCGCAGCTGCGCGATACGACGGACCGGCTGGAAACAATCGCGCTTTACGATCTGCATGCCCGGGTGGCGCGCTTCTTCCTCGCCACCTTGAAACAGATCCACGGAACGGAGCTGCCCGAAAGCGCCAATCTGCGGCTGACGCTCAGCCAATCGGATATTGCCGCCATTCTCGGCGCCAGCCGCCCCAAGGTGAACCGGGCCATTCTGGCGCTGGAGGAAAGTGCTGCAATCAAGCGGCTCGACGGCGTCATCACCTGCCATATCGGCCGCCTGCAGAAGATCGCGGAACCTGAAGAGGAATAGCTGTTGAAACGTTTCCGCCTGTCCCGGATCAGGCCGCTGTTTGCGGGCGCGGCGGCGAGCCTTGTGGGTGCCTTGCTGCTGTTCTTTACCGGCGGCGCAGCACTGGAAACGCAGCGGGAGCAGTTCTTCGATTCGCTTACCCAATGGCTTCCCGCACCGCAATCGGCAGAGATCGTCGTCATCGATGTCGATCGCAAGGCGATGCAGCAGGCGCCGGACCAGAGCTGGGGCCGATTGGAGACGGCCGATCTCCTGTCCAGGCTTTCGAAAGCCGGCGCCAAGGCTGCGGCCGTCGATTTCATCTTCTCCACGGCCTGCGACCCCGCAGACCCCGCCAATACCGCCCTGACACAGGCGATTTCCGGCCTGCCGGTCATTCTGGGTTTCCTGATTGCAGATGGCGGGCCCGAACATCCCGGCCCCGTACCGCCGGTTGCCGTGCGCAAACCGGTCAGCATTCCCGATCTCTGGTTCATCAACGGCGCCGAAGCCTCCTGCACCTTTCTGCAGACGGCCTCACGCTCGGCAGCGGCCGCCTTTCTGGTCGGCGACGAGGATGCCCGCATCCGCCGGGTCCAGGCCTTCTCGATCATCGGCAATGACGCCTATCCGGCATTGGGTCTTGAAGCCGCCCGGCTGGCTGCGGGCGGACACACGCCCATCCTTGGCGGGGAGCCCGCGTGGCTGAAGCTTGAGAGCCGGTTGATCGAACTGGACGCGGATGGCAGCCTGCGTTTTGCCGCAAGCCCGAGTGCTACGATCACGGCGCGCACCGTATCTGCAGGCGATGTGCTGAGCGGCGCGGTTGCGGGCGATCGCTTCAAGGACAAGACGGTGCTGATCGGCAGCAGCCTGCCGCATCTCGGCGGATTGCGCTCCACCGCCTCCATGCCGCTCGAACCCTCGGTGCAGATCCACGCCGATATCGCCAATGCCGTGCTCACCGGTTTCATTCCGCAACGGCATGCTAAGCTACCGCTGTTTGAAGCGGCACTGGCCCTGACCGGCGGCCTGCTGGTGGCTTTCGTCGCCACGCGCCTGCGGCCGGTCACATCGGTTGCGCTTGGGCTTCTTGCCATCTCCGCGACCATCGGCGCAGCAGCCGCCATCTATGCCGCGTCCGCCCTGCTGGTCGATGCCGTCGGCATCAGTCTGGTTTTGATGTTCGTGCTGATCGTGACCAGCACGCTGCAATTTGCCCGCGTCCGGCGGGCGGAATCGACTGCGCGCAGCAAGTTTTCACAATATTTGCCGCAATCCGTCGTCGCCCGCTATATCGACAATCCCGACGATGACCGTGTTGCCGGGGAGGAACGTCCGGTCACCGCCTTGTTTACCGATATCGAGGGTTTCTCAACCCTGTCGCAAAAGCTTGCGCCGCGCGATCTCGTGACCCTGCTCGATATCTATTATGCGGAGGTCAACGGGCTGGTCGCGCGGTATGGCGGCATGGTCGATAAGGTGGTCGGCGACGCCGTGCACGCCTTTTTCAATGCGCCGGAGGATTTGCACGATCACGTCAACAGGGCGATCGACTGCGCCGGGGCGATCCGGGCTCTGACGGAGGAAATGCGCCGCCGGCCGGGCTTTGCCGAACACCAGTTTGGCCGCACCCGCATCGGCATCGAGACGGGCATTGCGGTTCTCGGCGAAGTCGGCGCCGGTGGCAAGCTGGACTATACGGCGCATGGTGACTGCATCAATCTGGCCGCACGGCTGCAGGAGGCCAACAAGTTTCTCGGCACCGCCATCTGCATCGGCCCGCAGGCAGCCGTCGAAAGCGGCCGTATGTTGCGCTCGCTCGGCATGCACGACATTCGCGGCTTCGGCGAAATGGAATTGTTTACCAGCGAGATGTAGCGCCTTGTGCGGTCAGCGCTGCAGGCCGGCGCTGGCATAGGCCTCGACGATCCGGGCTTCCTTCCATTTGACGATCTCGTTCGGCGCTTCGCCGGGCCTCGCGATCTCGATGCCTTCGCCGGCGCCGACCAGCCGCTGGACGCCACCGGCATCGACCGAGACCTGGCCGTGTTCGACGAAGACGGCAAAGACGCCGCGATTGGGGCCTGCGAAAAATTTCGTGCCGCGCACGCCGATCATGCCGAACGTGGTGCGAAGCACCAGGTCGATCTTCGGAAGGCCCTCCGGCCGGTCGAACACCATCTGCCCCAGGCCAAGCTCCATCGTCCCGCCCTGGCCGGCAATGAAACTGTCGAGCAAAAGCTCCGTCTTGCTGCCCAAAAGGACGCGCGTATCGCCCACCAGCGCCAGATCGGCAAAACTGTCGCTGCCGGTCGCGACGAAATCATTGTCCATGATCTGCCCGCCGGTCGCCAATCCCTCCTGCTTTTTCGCCCGTTTGAGATTGACCTTGCCGCGCACGTCCGATGCCTTGCCGATCACCGTGGTGGCCTGAGCCGGTATTGCGGCAAGACCACCTGCAGCCAAAGCGCAGCTAACGACGAATGCCCGCCGTCCGATCAGGCCCGGCCGCAGCAGTTGAATGTCTGGCTTCATTGTCATTGCTCCCTCTTCTCACGATCCGGGTTCACACGATCCGGTCTTGGCGAATAATCGCTTTCGTCGGATGCCGCTCTTGCGGGCTCTGTCCCCGATCCTCCTGCCTGGCCGCAGCACTCCCTGTTTCTCAAGGAGCAGCCGCCGGCCGGCGTGCCCCATAAGGTGACACAAACGCCACGGAGAACACCATGAAAAACGAACCCAGCAAGCGCATTTCAGCCCTCAACGCCATTCTGCTTACCGCCGTCAGCCTGCTGTCCGTCGCGGCAATCACCATTCCCGAGGCGCGGGCAGCATCCTCCCTTTTGCCCTCGGACCAATGCGATGCGGAAGCCGGCAGCGAGCATGACCTGCAACGCAATCTGGCCTTTCGTCCCGTGGCGACCGACGATATCCGCATCGGCATTGCCCTTTCGGCTTGCCGCGAAGCCTACAACCAGGGCAGCGGCCCGCGCCAAACCTTTGAGCTTGCCCGCGTGCTCCATGCCGCCGGCCAGCGCGGCCAGGCCATGGCGATGCTGGAAGAGGCGGCCGCAGGCAATCATGCCATCGCGATGGTGAACTATGCCGTCATGCTCGGCGAACGCGGCGACCATGCTGCAGAATTCGCACTGTACCAGAGGGCCGCCGCCACGGGAAACATCCTTGCCGCCTTCAATCTCGGCGTCGCCTATCGCGACGGCACCGGCACACCGGCCAACGGCCCGCTCGCCGCCCAATGGTTCGAGCGGGCGTCGGTTGCCAGGGATAATCTCGGCGCCTTCAACCTCGCCGTCATGCTGGATGAAGGCAAACAGCTGCCGGAGGATAACGGCAAGGCCGCGCAGTTTTACCGGCTTGCCGCCGAACGCGGCAATGTCGATGCCATGATCAATCTCGCCATCATGCTGGAAACCGGGGAAGGCATGCCTGCCGACGCCGGCGCTGCCAGAGCAATGTTCACCCTGGCTGCCGGAAAAGGCGATGCCTTCGCTCAAGCCAAGATCGCGCAGGCACCGGCCGTCACCGCGATTGTCGAGCCCGATGAACAGGCAAGCCTTCTGCTGCCAAAGTCTGAGCGTGCGAAGTAAGCATTCCAGCCGGAATGCCCTGTGGGCGAATCCCGATCTCCCCCTTCTCCGCAGCGGGGAGAAGTGCCGAACGCAGTGAGGCGATGAGGGGGTCTTTCGGCACGTTCAGGGCGTCTGGCCCCCTCATCCGCCCTTCGGGCACCTTCTCCCCGCAGGGGAGAAGGGAAGGCTGCGGCCTTCCGCCTTTCCCCAATTCCATGCTACGTTCGCCGCATGACCCTTGCCGTTCCCACTGATGATTTCGACTGCCAGAGTTGTGGCGCCTGCTGCAGCTATTCGCAGGATTGGCCGCGTTTTTCGCTGGAGACGGATGCGGAGCTCGACCTTATCCCGCCGGAATATGTTTCGGCCGATCTCGGCGGCATGCGTTGCGAGGACAATCGTTGTCTGGCGCTCGACGGCAAGCTTGGCGTCCATGTCGGCTGCAAGATCTATGCGGTGCGCCCGATCGTCTGCCGCACCTGCATGCCCGGCGACGACGAATGTCTGATGGCGCGACACAAACTCTCGCAGAAAGTCCTTCTCTGACACCGGATCATCCGGCTCGATTTCGATATGCCCGCATGGTGTACGGTTTAAACAATCTGTTTCCGTGAAACATCCGGCATTTGGCTTATTTTCCCGGATAGCTATCCGGAGACCTCTGCCCTATTTTGCGCCCATCCATTCCGGGCCACGCCGCGTGCGCCCGACAGCTTCGAAAAGGGACGATTTCGATGAGCCTGCCGCAGCCACAAGACACCTCTGCACCATCAGCTCCCTTTGCCGATTTTGCGCCGCCGATCGCTACGCAGACAAAACTGCGCCAGGCAATCACCGCCGCTTACCGCCTGCCGGAAACCGAATGCCTGCCGCCGCTGGTCGCCGCCGCCACCCTGCCCGAGGATATCCGCGCCCGGGCCAAGACCACCGCACGCAAGCTGATCACCGCCTTGCGCGCCAAACACAAGGGCTCCGGCGTCGAAGGGCTGGTGCATGAATATTCGCTGTCGAGTCAGGAAGGCGTGGCGCTGATGTGCCTGGCCGAAGCTCTTTTGCGGATTCCCGACACGGCCACCCGCGATGCGCTGATCCGTGACAAGATTGCCGATGGCGACTGGCGCTCGCATATTGGCGGCGGCCGGTCCCTGTTCGTCAATGCCGCCACCTGGGGCCTCGTCGTCACCGGCAAGCTGACCTCCACCGTCAATGACCGCAGCCTCTCGGCAGCGCTGACGCGGCTGATCGCGCGCGCGGGCGAACCGGTGATCCGCCGTGGCGTCGACATGGCGATGCGGATGATGGGCGAACAGTTCGTCACCGGCGAAACCATCGACGAGGCGCTGAAGCGCTCGCGCCCGCTGGAGGCCAAGGGCTTCCGCTATTCCTACGACATGCTGGGCGAAGCCGCGACCACGGCCGCTGATGCCAAGCGCTACTATGCCGATTACGAAAATGCCATCCATGCGATCGGCAAGGCCTCCAACGGCCGCGGCATCTATGAAGGCCCCGGTATCTCGATCAAGCTCTCGGCGCTGCATCCGCGCTATGTCCGCGCCCAGAGCGCCCGCGTTATGGCTGAGCTGCTGCCCAAGGTGAAGGCGCTGGCGCTGATTGCCAAGAGCTACGACATCGGCCTCAATATAGACGCGGAAGAGGCAGACCGGCTGGAACTGTCGCTGGACCTGCTCGAAGCGCTGCGCCTCGATCCTGCCTTGTCGGGCTGGAACGGCATGGGCTTCGTCGTCCAGGCCTATGGCAAGCGCTGCCCGTTCGTTCTCGATTTCATCATCGATCTCGCCCGCCGCTCCGGTCACCGGATGATGGTGCGCCTCGTCAAGGGCGCCTATTGGGACGCCGAGATCAAGCGTGCCCAGATCGATGGCCTCGATGGTTTCCCGGTCTATACCCGCAAGATATACACCGACATTTCCTACATCGCCTGCGCCCGCAAATTGCTGGATGCGGCCGATGTGATCTTCCCACAGTTCGCCACGCACAATGCCCAGTCGCTGGCGGCGATCTACGAAATGGCCGGGCCCGACTTCAAGGTGGGAAAATACGAGTTCCAATGCCTGCATGGCATGGGCGAACCGCTCTATGACGAGGTTGTCGGCAAGGCCAATCTTGACCGCCCCTGCCGCATCTATGCGCCGGTTGGCACGCATGAGACGCTGCTTGCCTATCTCGTGCGCCGCCTGCTGGAAAACGGCGCCAATTCCTCCTTCGTCAACCGCATTGCCGATCCGGCCGTGTCGATCGACGAGCTGATCGCCGACCCTGTCGATACCGTGCGCGCCATGCCCGTCATGGGCGCCCAGCATGAACAGATCAAACTGCCTGTCGACCTTTATGCCGGCCGCAGCAATTCCGCAGGCCTCGATCTTTCCAACGAAACGTCTCTGGCCATGCTGTCGGAAGCACTGAAAGCGAGCGCTGCGATCGACTGGACGGCCGCACCGCATCTTTGCTCTGAAAAGCTGCGCGGCGAGAGCCGTCTTGTCCTCAATCCCGGCGATCACCGCGATGTCGTCGGCTCCGTTGTCGAGACCGCTGCTGACGATGCCCGCCGGGCTGTCGAGATCGCGCTCGCCGAGGGCGCCGGATGGAGTGCCGTTCCGCCCACCGAGCGCGCCCAATGCCTGGTACGCGCCGCCGACCTGATGCAGGCCAGCATGCCCAAGCTGCTTGGCCTGATCGTGCGCGAAGCCGGCAAGTCGCTGCCGAACGCGATTGCCGAGGTGCGCGAAGCCATCGACTTCCTGCGCTATTATGCCGAACAGGCAACCCGTACATTTGGTCCGGCCCATCAGGCGCTCGGCCCCATCGTCTGCATCAGCCCGTGGAATTTTCCGCTGGCCATCTTCTGCGGCCAGATCGCCGCAGCGCTGGTCGCCGGAAATCCGGTTCTGGCCAAGCCCGCCGAAGAAACCCCGCTGATCGCGGCCGAAGGCGTGCGCATCCTGCATGAGGCCGGCATCCCGCCGGAAGCGCTGCAACTGCTTCCGGGCGACGGCCGTGTCGGTGCAGCCCTGGTCGGCGCGCCGAATATTGCCGGCGTGATGTTCACCGGCTCGACCGAGGTCGCCCGGCTGATCCAGGCGCAGCTGGCTGAGCGGCTGTCCGCATCGGGCAAGCCGGTGCCGCTGATTGCCGAAACCGGCGGCCAGAACGCCATGATCGTTGACAGTTCGGCCCTTGCCGAACAGGTAGTTGGCGATGTCATTGCGTCCGCCTTCGACAGCGCCGGCCAGCGCTGCTCGGCGCTGCGCGTGCTCTGCCTGCAGGACGATGTTGCCGACCGCGTGCTCACCATGCTGAAGGGCGCGCTGCACGAGCTCGATATCGGCCGCACCGACCGCCTGGCTGTCGATGTCGGCCCGGTCATCACGGCGGAAGCCAAGGAGATCATCGAAAAGCATATCGACGCCATGCGCGGCATCGGCGCCAAGGTCGAGCAGATCGCGCTATCTCCAGCCACGGCAAACGGCACGTTCGTGCCGCCAACGATCATCGAGCTGAAGCAGCTTTCCGACCTCAAGCGCGAAGTCTTCGGCCCGGTCCTGCATGTGCTGCGCTACGAGCGCGACGATCTCGACCGGCTGATCGACGACATCAATGCCACCGGCTACGGCCTGACATTCGGGCTGCACACGCGCCTGGACGAGACCATTGCCCATGTCACCTCGCGGGTGAAGGCCGGCAATCTCTACGTCAACCGCAACATCATCGGCGCCGTCGTCGGCGTCCAGCCCTTTGGCGGGCGCGGCCTGTCGGGCACCGGTCCGAAAGCCGGCGGCCCGCTCTATCTCGGCCGTCTCGTCACCACGCCGCCGGTGCCGCCGCAGCACAGCTCGGTTCATACCGATCCAGTTCTGCTCGATTTCGCCAAGTGGCTGGATAGCAAGGGCCTGAGAACCCAGGCGCAGGACGCCCGCGAGACCGGCAGCCAGTCGGCGCTCGGCCTCACGACCGAGCTTGCCGGGCCGGTTGGCGAAATCAACCTCTACGCCCTGCATCCGCGCGGAAAGATCCTGCTGGTGCCGCAGACGGCCGATGGCCTTTACCGCCAGCTTGCCGCCGTATTCGCAACCGGCAATACGGCCGTGGTCGATACCACATCCGGCCTGAAGGAAGCTCTGGCATCGCTGCCGGCCACCGTTGCCGCCCGCGTGTCCTTCACGGCCGACTGGCGCATGGATGTGCCGTTTGCCGGCGCGCTGATCGAGGGCGAGGCGGAGCGCGTGCGCACCGTCAACAGGCAGATCGCCACCCTTCCCGGCCCGCTGGTTCTGGTCCAGGCCGCATCGACGGCCGAACTGTCCAAAAACCCGGATGCCTATTGCCTCAACTGGCTGTTGGAAGAAGTCTCGACCAGCATCAACACGGCAGCCGCCGGCGGAAATGCCAGCCTGATGTCGATCGGGTAAGGAAGGCTTGCGCTCCGGATGGGCCCGTTTCGAGCTTTCATCCGGGTGGCGCGGTTGGGTGCCGTCCCGTGGCGGCCTCAACCGTCCGGGAACTCCCGGTATTGCGGTAGACCATCGGTGATATCGTACCACGGCGCTTTCGAGCCGACGAAAATATGCGCGGTGGGCCGGATCGTGGGGGTATCGACCAGCGTGCCCATCGGCACATGGACATAGGCGCCTTCACGCACCACCGAATAGACCAGCGAACCGCAGGTGGCGCAATGCACGTCGTGCGCCTCATCGGGATTGCCGTAAACCAAAACCGCCTCATCGCCCTTCAAGACCCGCATCCGCTCCCGCGCGATCCCAGCAATCGGCTTGAACGCCGATCCGGTGGTGCGGCGGCAGTTGGAGCAATGGCAGTTCATCGCATATTCAAAAGCGTCCTCAACCTGATATTCGACAGCGCCGCAAAGGCACTTTCCGGTGAGCAGCAGGGGTCTTTCGGGCATGGCATGTCTCCGCATCGGCGAGCGACAGATTGGCCCGCGCCGGGAAAGACCACAACCAGATGATCGCAAAAAACCGGACAATAGCTGATTATGGACATCGAAACCGCCGCGCACTCCCTCTTCTCCCCAGCGGGGAGAAGGTGGCCCGGAGGGCCGGATGAGGGGGGCGAAGCCAACTCCACACACCCTGCCATCAGCTCCGGATATGCCGAACACCCCCCTCATCCTCCCTTCGGGCACCTTCTCCCCCAGGGGAGAAGGGGAACGGCCACCTGCCCGCTCAACCAAGGGAAGGCCCACTGGTAATTTGTCCCCGTTTCCGCCATATAGACCCCAAGAAACGATGGAAATGAATGTCATGAGCACTCCGGTCGAATTCGCTGTCATGAACGGGCTTGGCAACAAGATCCTGGTCGTCGATATGCGTGGGCGCCGGGACAAGGTGACGCCGGAGGCGGCCATCGCGATCAATGCGCATGCCGATACCCGGTTCGACCAGATCATGGCGATCCATGATCCGAAGGCCGAGGGCACCGACGCGTTTATCGACATCCTCAATTCCGACGGTTCAAAGGCGCAGGCCTGCGGCAACGGTACGCGCTGCGTCGTGCAGGCGCTTGCAGCCGAGACCGGCAAGAAGGCGTTCACCTTCCAGACCGTCGCCGGCATCCTGAATGCGCAGGAACATGCCGACGGGACCATTTCCGTCGATATGGGCACGCCCGTTTTTGCCTGGGACAAGATCCCGCTCTCGGAAGAATTCTACGATACCAGCCGCATCGAGCTGCAGATCGGCCCGATCGACGATCCGGTCCTGCATTCGCCCTCCGTCATGTCGATGGGCAATCCGCATGCAATCTTCTGGGTCGATCGCGATGTCATGTCGTTCGATCTCGAACGCTTCGGCCCGCTGCTCGAAAACCACCCGATGTTTCCCGAACGCGCCAATATCACCCTTGCGCAGGTCACCTCGCCCATGTCGGTGACGACCCGCACCTGGGAACGCGGCGCTGGCCTGACGCTCGCCTGCGGCTCGGCCGCCTGTTCTGCCGCAGTTTCGGCTGCCCGCACCGGCCGCACCGGCCGCAATGTCGCAATCACGGTCGCCAGCGCCACGCCGCCCGGCATCCTCACCATCGAATGGCGCGAGCGCGACGACCATGTCATCATGACCGGCCCGGCCGAATGGGAATGGTCCGGCACGGTCGATCCCACGACCGGTCTCTGGTTCCGCGACGACGAACCACGGGCGGAAAGTGCCGCGCTTTGAGCGGCGTCGATGTCATAACCTTCGGCTGCCGTCTCAACACCTATGAATCCGAAGTGATGCGGGCGCAGGCCGAAAAGGCGGGGCTGAACAATGCCATCCTCGTCAATACCTGCGCCGTGACCGGCGAGGCCGTGCGCCAGGCCCGCCAGGCGATCCGCCGGGCGCGCCGCGACAATCCGCATGCGCGCATCATCGTCACCGGCTGTGCCGCCCAGACCGAAAAGCAGACCTTTGCCGAAATGCCCGAGGTCGACGCCGTGCTCGGCAACGAGGACAAGCTGACGAGCGCCTCTTACCGCGCGTTGCCTGATTTCGGCGTATCGGCTGAGGAAAAACTGCGCGTCAACGATATCATGAGCGTGCGCGAAACGGCGCCGCAGATGGTCAAGCTGATCGAGGGCAATGTGCGCGCCTTCATCCAGGTGCAGAATGGTTGCGACCACCGCTGCACCTTCTGCATCATCCCCTATGGCCGTGGCAATTCCCGCTCCGTGCCGATGGGCGCCGTCGTCGATCAGGCGCGTAAACTGACGGATAGCGGCTACCGCGAGATCGTGCTGACCGGCGTCGATGCGACGAGCTATGGCGGCGACCTGCCGGGAACGCCATCGCTTGGGCTTCTGGCAAAGACATTGTTGAAACAGGTGCCGGATATCC
Organism: Pararhizobium qamdonense; assembly: GCF_029277445.1. Taxonomy (NCBI): domain Bacteria; kingdom Pseudomonadati; phylum Pseudomonadota; class Alphaproteobacteria; order Hyphomicrobiales; family Rhizobiaceae; genus Pararhizobium; species Pararhizobium qamdonense. Next base: position 4,170,506 of record NZ_CP119566.1, read on the forward strand.
TGCGCCTGCGCCTCTCCTCGATCGACAGCATCGAGGCGGACAGCCATTTGATGGACCTGATCGCGGATGAGCCGCGTTTCATGCCGCATCTGCACCTGTCGCTGCAGCATGGCGACGACATGATCCTGAAGCGGATGAAGCGCCGCCACTCAAGCGAGGATGCCCTGGCGTTCATTCGCGACGTGCGGCGGCTGCGTCCGGACGTAAGCTTTGGCGCCGACATGATCGCAGGCTTTCCGACCGAGACCGAAGAGATGTTTGACAATGCGATTGCGCTGGCCAAGGAGGCCAATATCGCCCATCTGCATGTCTTTCCCTATTCGCCGCGCGCAGGAACGCCCGCCGCCCGCATGCCGCAACTCGACCGCGCTTTGGTGAAAGAACGGGCCGCCCGGCTGCGCGCCACTGGACTTCAGCTGCAGCAGGCCCATCTTGACAGCATGATCGGAACGCAGCAAAGCCTGCTTGTCGAGAACAACGGCTTGGCACATACGGAAAATTTCACGCTTGCCGCCGTCCCCGGCCTGAAGCCGCGCGCTATCGTGCAGGCTCGGATTACCGGCCATGACGGCAAGCATCTCATGCTGGCAGCCCAAAATGGTGAAGCGGTTTTGGAGCGGCGGCAGGCATAGATACGGGATCTGAAGCGCTGCGCGCCTCAGTCATGCAATTGATGGCCGCCGACGCGGCCTGAGTTTACGGAATTGAAATGGCGCTCAGCTTTCTGAAAAAGGTCTTCACATTCGGCAAGGACAAGCCGGCCGAAGGCGAGCCAACTGCCACGCCGGCGGCCGATGCGGTCATGGACCAGGCGGAATCGACGTTCAGCCCGGAGGAAACCCGGGCGATCGAAGCCGAGCTCGAGCCGCATTCGCGCATCGAAGACCTGCCGGTCGCAGCAGACCCCGTCCTGCCGGAGGAAATGGATACGGCGGGCGGACCCTCTGCCGATGCGGTTGAAGCGCCTGAATTCGTGGATGAAGCTTCTGAAGAAGAGGTGGAGACCCCGGCCATTCTTCCTGCCGTCGAAGAGATCGGCGATATCGGCCTGATCCCGCTCTCTTTGCTGGAGGCGGAGGCCGAAGCGGCCGAGATCGCGGAAAGCGCAGCACCCCCCTCTGTCCCTTCGGGACATCTCCCCCTCAAGGGGGGAGATCAGACGGAGAATAAGGCTCTTTCCGCGCGCGATGCACCTTCGGAAGGAACGCCGGAGCCAGCTACGGGTCCAATCTCCCCCCTTGAGGGGGAGATGTCGGTGCAACCGACAGAGGGGGGTACACCCTCCACGACCTCAGAAGCCGCAACTTTCGCCGAAACCGCGCCACAGCCGCTCTCTCCCCTTGAGGGGGAGATGCCCCCCGCAACCCCCATCCTCCCAAAAGGCTTCGCCACCGGCAGCGCCGTCCAGCCGGCACCGGAGGCGCCGAAACAGAAACTCACCTGGTTCCAGCGCCTGCGCCAGGGGCTTTCGCGCACATCCTCGCAGCTGACCGGCCAGATCACCGCGCTGTTCACCAAGCGCAAGCTCGATGACGAAACGCTGCAGGATCTGGAAGACCTGTTGATCCAGGCGGACCTCGGCGTCGAGACGGCGCTGCGCATCACCGATACGCTGGCTTCCGAGCGCTATGGCAAGGACGTGTCCGGCGAAGACGTCTCGCGCATCATGGCTGCCGAGATCACCAAGGTTCTGGCCCCCGTCGCCAAGCCGCTGCAGCTCGACCTCAGCCACAAGCCGCATGTCATTCTCGTCGTCGGCGTCAACGGCACCGGCAAGACCACGACCATCGGCAAGCTGGCGGCAAAACTGTCGGGCGCCGGCCTGAAAGTCATGCTAGCCGCCGGCGACACGTTCCGGGCAGCCGCCATCGAGCAGCTGAAAATCTGGGCCGAGCGCACCAAATCCGATATCGTCTCCTCAAAACTCGGCGCCGATGCAGCGGGCCTTGCTTACGAGGCTTTCGAGCAGGCGCGGCTGAAAAAGAGCGACGTGCTGATCATCGATACCGCCGGCCGCCTGCAGAACCGCACGGAGCTGATGGCGGAGTTGGAAAAGATCGTCCGCGTGCTCGGCAAGCTCGATCCCGATGCACCGCATACCGTGTTGCAGACACTGGACGCCACGACCGGCCAGAACGCCCTCAACCAGGTGGAAATCTTCCGCAATGTGGCGGGGGTCAACGGCCTGATCATGACCAAGCTCGACGGCACCGCGCGCGGTGGCATCCTCGTCGCCATTTCCGCCAAGCACAAGCTGCCGGTCTATTTCATCGGCGTCGGCGAGGGCGTGGACGATCTGGAACCGTTCGAGGCCAAGGACTTTGCCGAGGCCATCGCCGGAATTCCCCATTGACCCGGTTTTGCCTTTTTGCTGATGTTATAGGGTCCCGGCACTCCGTCATCCTCGGGTCGGGCCCGGGGATGACGACAAGAGAGACGAACAGCCCGCAAACCGGGCATGCACGATAACCGCTTTAAGGACGTTACCATGTCATCGATCGAGGCGGTCAAGCCGCGCAAGGAAATCAGCCCGCTTCTGAAAATGGTGCTGGAGCTCGGGCCGCTGGTGGTCTTCTTCTTCGCCAATTCGCGCGGCGAATGGCTGGCGCAGAAATTCCCGGCTTTGACCGAACTCGGCGGGCCGATCTTCATCGCCACCGGCCTGTTCATGGCCGCAACCGCGATCGCGCTGACCGTCTCCTGGATCCTGACCCGCACCCTGCCGATGATGCCGCTCATCTCCGGCGTCGTCGTCTTCATCTTCGGCGCGCTGACGCTCTATCTGCAGAACGATACGTTCATCAAGATGAAGCCCACCATCGTCAACACGCTGTTCGGCGTCATCCTGCTCGGCGGCCTGCTGTTTGGAAAATCGCTGCTCGGCTATGTCTTTCATGCCGCCTTCAAGCTCGATGAGGCTGGCTGGCGCAAGCTGACCATCCGCTGGGGTATCTTCTTCCTGTTCCTGGCCGTGCTCAACGAGGTCGTCTGGCGCAATTTCTCGACCGATTTCTGGGTTGCCTTCAAGGTCTGGGGCACGATGCCGATCACGGTGCTGTTCACCCTGTCGCAAATGCCTGTGATCATGAAGCATTCGCTCGAGCAGGATGCCAAGAAGTGACGACGCTGGTTCCGGCAGAAAACCGTTCGCCGCGCGCCGCGACGCTCTGGCTTGCCGCGTGCGCTGGCGTTCTCATTCTGCAGATCGTCATCGAATATTGGATGGGCCGCACGCCGATCTGCGAATGCGGCTATATCAAGCTGTTCGAACCCAATGCCAATGGTCCGGGCAATTCGCAGCATCTGGCCGACTGGTATACGCCCTCGCATATCATCCACGGCTTCCTGTTTTACGGGCTTGCCCATCTGACCCTGCGCGGCAAGCCGCTGGCGGCCAAGCTTCTTTTGGCGCTGGTAATCGAATCCGGCTGGGAACTTCTCGAAAACTCCCCCATCATCATCGACCGCTACCGCACAGCCACCGTCTCGCTCGACTATTACGGCGACAGCATTCTCAATTCGGCGATGGACACGGTGTTCATGGCGCTCGGCTTCTTCTTCGCCAGGCAGGCGCCAATCGCCTTGACCGTCGCCATCGCCGTCCTCTTCGAGATTTTAACCGGCTGGCTGATCCGCGATAATCTGACGCTGAACGTGCTGATGCTGGTCTATCCGCTGGATTCGGTGAAGGCGTGGCAGAGCGCGCTTTGAGGGAACGCTCCCTTCACATTGGGCTGCCCGATGCACTATCACCGCGCAAACGGGCCAGCCAATGTTGACGCTTCAACGCATCGAAACCCACGCGCAAGACATCAAGAAGAGCCGGTTTCTCGCTGTCTGCGGCCCCGTGTCCAGCGAGCAGGCGGCCAGGGACTTTATCAACGAACAATCCGACCTGACGGCCAGCCACAATTGCTGGGCCTTCCGCATCGGCCAGACCTACCGCTTCAATGATGACGGCGAACCAAGCGGCACTGCGGGCAAGCCGATCCTGCAGGCCATAGACGGTCAGGGGCTCGATCATATCGCCGTTGTCGTCACCCGCTGGTTCGGCGGTACGCTGTTGGGCAGCGGCGGTCTGATCCGCGCCTATGGCGGCACGGCGGCGATCTGCCTGCGCGCAGCCGAAAAGGTCGAGGTCATCGAGACGATCGCGGCGAGTTTGGACTGCGAGTTTGCCGACCTGGCCTTGATCAAGGCCCGCCTTGCCGGCTTTGGCGCCGTCATCAGCGCGGAAGCATTTACCAGTACCGGCGCCAGCCTTTCGCTGCAGATCCCGAAGGATGCGCTTCAGGCCGCGACCGGAATGATCCTCGATCTCAGCCGCGGCCGGGCGGTCATCACGCCGGACGATTGATCGATCCTGTCCCAACCCCTTTCAGTAAGACTTTGAAAACAGGAATGGTTTTCCCCGTTTCACCGGGTCTTGAAAGAACGGCTGCTGGCCAGCCCGTCATATTCCGAATAGAAACAGCGGGTAAACAGAATTTTCCGCTCGGATGCAGCGGGATTGACGGAGCGACCGCTCCATCGGCGAGGATCACATCATGAAAAACAGAATCTTGGGGCGCACCGGCGCCACCATTTCGGAAATCGGCTTCGGCGCCTGGCAGATTGGCGGCGCCTGGGGCGACGTGTCCGAGGAAGACGGCAAGCGCGCGCTGAATGCGGCGCTTGATGCCGGCGTCACCTTCATCGACACGGCCGATGTCTATGGCGATGGCCGCTCGGAAAAGATCATCGCATCGGTTCTCAAGGACCGCGGCGGCGACAAGCCGTTCGTTGCCACCAAGGCCGGCCGCCGGCTGAACCCGCATGTGGCCGAGGGCTACACAGCCGCCAATATCGAAGCCTTCATCGACCGCAGTCTTGCCAATCTCGGCGTCGAGACGCTTGACCTCGTGCAGCTTCATTGCCCGCCGAGCGAAGTGTTCTACCGGCCGGATCTGTTCGGCGCGCTGGATGATCTGACCGTCAAGGGCAAAATCCGCCATTACGGCGTCTCCGTCTCCAATGTCGAGGAGGCGCTGAAGGCGATCGAATATCCCGGCGTCGCGACCATCCAGATCATCTACAACATCTTCCGCCAGCGTCCGCATGACCTGTTCTTCGAGCAGGCGCTCAAGAAGAATGTCGGCATCATCGTGCGCGTGCCGCTGGCGTCCGGCCTGCTCTCCGGCAAGATCACCACTGAAACAAAATTTGCCGATGACGATCATCGCAAGTTTAACCGCAACGGCGAATTCTTCGATGTCGGAGAAACCTTTGCCGGCGTGCCGCTGGATGTCGCGCTCGAGGCTGTCGAGCAGGTACGGCCACTCGTGCCACAGGGCGCGTCTATGGCGCAGTTTGCGCTTGCTTGGATCCTTCAGAGCAAGGCCGTGTCCGTGGTCATCCCAGGCGCCCGCAACGAGGAACAGGCCAAGGCCAATGCCGCCGCCAGCGACCTCGCCGCCATCCCCTCTGAAACACTGACCGCCCTTGCCGATGTCTACGAGCGCCTGATCAAGGTTCACGTTCACCAGAAGTGGTAAAGAATACCAGGCCGCGCCGGTTTCCCGGCGCGGCCTGAGCCACACGTTGCGATAATCTTTCGTCCGCCAAGCACGCCCAACGCCGTTCCGCTGATGTTTTGATGATCATAGAGAGACGGACAGACATTTTCCGGCTATAGCGGCGCTGCCGGAGCGTATCGTTGCCCGGTTCGCAGCGGCACAGGAGGACATCATGGCGTTTGATCCCATCAAGGCACTCAGCAACTATTCGGACGCCGAATGCTCGGTGCAGTTCCTGATCGCCGGCACCCCGGCCTCGGTTTTTCCATCGCTGGAAGACGCCGTGCTCTTTGCCCGCGAAAACGGCGCCGGCTGGAAGGATGTCGAAATCACCGTGCATCTCGACCGCGAAGACATCGTCTACGCCACGGGAAAGACCCGCACCCTGATCGAGGCACTGCGCAAGAAACGATAATTGGGATTTGTGATGCGCGCGCGGCAGAAAGCGTGCCATGATTTTCGAGCGCTTTGCGACGTTGATTGCAGCTGACATCACCGCAAAGCCATTGAATGCTTTTGCGCCAATACGGCGTCCCGCCATCCAGCGAAAACCGTTTATTCTACCGATAAGTCATTGAAAAAAATGGCGCACCCGGAACGATTCGAACGTCCGACCCTCAGATTCGTAGTCTGATGCTCTATCCAGCTGAGCTACGGGTGCTTCGCGCTGCGGCGTCAACCGCTTGCGTGGCGATCCTCTAAAACGTCCCACCGGGGAATGCAAGCGAATTTCGGCAGAAATTTTCTTTTTTGATGAAACGGCCTGCTTATATCTTTGAAACTGTGGATGGATTTCAGCCGCAAAGCCTTTGCACAGCGCAGCTTCACCGGCATGACAGAGGCATTTGCAAAAAATCCGATATCAGTGACGGGCTTTCGAGCGGAACGCATCGAGCGGCACCGGGCGGTCTGGCAGTTCGATCCTGAACAGGGTTCCCGGCGTCGGCTTTTCCACCAGCGCGATGGTGCCGCCATGGGCGAGCACCAGTTCGCGGGCAATGGCAAGACCGAGACCTGTGCCGCCGGAGCGGGCGGAGCCTCTGAAGGCGGTAAACAGGTGTTCGCGCGCCTTGGCGGGCATGCCCGGCCCGGTATCATCAACGGAGATGCTGACGACGCTGCCGGTGCGCATTGCCGAGACGTTGATTGTGCGCGGCGCGTTGCTGTCGCCCTGGCCGTTCGTCAGCGCCTCCACCGCATTGCGGCAGATATTGTGGACGACGCGGAACAGTTGCTCGCTGTCGGCATCGACCTGCAGATCCTCGGGGATCTGAATGCCGAACTCGATACCGGAGCCCGGATCGATCGCCAGCATTTCGCCGACATCGCTCACGAGCGGCCGCAGCTTGACGAACCGGCGATGCGGTTCCGGCTCGGTGGTGCGGCCATAGGACAGAACCTCGGTGGTATACCCGACGGCCCGGTCGATGGTGCGCAACAGCGTCGGGGCAAACCGCTTGACGATCGGATCATCGACATCGGCGAGGCGGTCGGAGATCAGCTGCGCCGAAGCCAGGATATTGCGCATATCATGATTGATCTTCGACACGGCAAGGCCGAGATCGGCGAGGTTCTTCTGCTGCTTCAGCGTCTTTTGCAGCTGCTGCTGCATGGCAGACAGATGCTGCCCGGCAATCGAGAGTTCGTCGCGCCCTGAAGCTGGATCGAGAACGCGGGCGGGATTGGATGGCTCGGTTGCGAATTCCTGCATATTCGTCGTCATGCGCCGGATCGGCACGATCATGAGCCGGTTGATGGCCAGAAAGATCAGCGCGGCGGTAAACAGCGAAATGGCGAGCGACAGGAAAAAAACGTTGCGCGAATAGACCAGCATCGCCTTGCGCAGGCTCTTGTCCGACATCACCACTTCGATGATCGCATCGCTTTCGCCGATCGGCCCATAGATCCGCACCACCTTGCCGCCGCCAAACAGCAGCGTATCGAAGGCATCGCGGATGGCGGCGATCGGCGTCATGGCGGCAACGTCGTACTGGGCGTCGATTTCCGGCGGCATGTCGACGGCCGCGATCAACCGCGATTCGTCCTTGCGCCTGAGAACGATGGCCTTGGTGCCGGTCGCCATCAGGGTTTCTTCCTGCAGCGGGCGTGACAGCTGCACGTCCTGCAGCCCATCGACGACGACGCCTGCGGCAGCGGCCGTGTTCAGCCTGTCTTCCATCCAGCGGATGCGCATATTGGCGACGGACGGCACGAAGATCAGCACTTCGGCGAGCATGACGAAAACAACCGTCAGAAACAAAAGCCGGCCGGAAAGGCCGCGGAAAAACCCCACGCGGGCCGGCTGCCTTTGAAGGGCCGTGGTTGCTGTCGTCTCTGCCGTCATGCCATTGAATTCCATCGTCTCAACCGAAACGTCTGAGCAGGCGGATGATGGCCCGGACGAACGGCTTGCGTGTCAGGGGCGTATAATAGGCGATGACGGCGCGTTTTCCAATCTCCGTCATGGTTGGATAGGGCAGGATGGCCTCGCGCATATCCGAGAGGCGCAGCCGGCTGGACATGACGAGCGACCACAGGCCGATCATCTCGGCTGCACCTTTACCCACGATCCCAGCGCCGACGACCTTGCCTCGCCGTGTGGTGACGACCTTGATCAGGCCTGCCGTGTTGTGTTCCGCCTGTGCCCGGTCGTTTTCGGCATAGGGCCAGCGCAGGATCTCGACAGGCCCATAACGCCTGCGGGCTTCCTGCTCGTCGAGGCCGACAAAGGCGATTTCCGGATCGGTGAACGTGGCGCGCGGCACGATATCGCGGTTTTCGCGCGCCGGTAGCCGGAACAGGATTTCGCGCAGCACCAGCGAGGCATGATAGCTGGCGGCGTGGGTGAATTGCAGCCCGCCGGCTGCATCGCCGATGGCGTAGACCCGGCGGTTTTGCGTGCGCAGGCTGCGATCAACCGCAATCCCCGTCGCCGTCACCGCGATGCCTGCCGCCTCAAGGCCGAGCCCGGATGTGTTACCCTTTTTCCCGGTCGCGACGAGCAGGGCGCTGCCCTCGAGGTTCAGCGGACCGGTTTGCGTTTCGCAATTCAGTCGCGTCCCCGCCGCCATCTTTTCGACAGACAGAACCCGGCAGTGTTCGAAAATGGAGATGCCTTCGTCTCGCAGTTGGCCAAGCACGATGTCCGCCAGTTCAGGATCCTCCTTCGAAAGCGCCTTCCCCATATCGACGACCGTCACCTCAGCCCCCAGCCGCCGGTGCGCCTGCGCCATCTCGAGACCGACCGGCCCGGCGCCGATGATAAGAAGATGCCGGGGAAGGCTTTTGAGGTCGAACAGGGTTTCGTTGGTCAGGTAATCGACATCGGCAAGGCCGGGGATCGGCGGAATGACTGTCGAAGAGCCGGTGGCGATGACGAAACGGCGGGCGCGGATCACGTATTCGCCGGCCGCCACGGTGTCACGACCGGTAAAGCGCGCATCGGCCCTGATGACCTTGACGCCCATGGCGGTGAACCGCTCGGCCGAATCATGCGGCGCGATCGCGTCGATGACAGCGCGCACATGCGCCTGAACCTTTTCGAAATCGATGACCGGTGCGCCGGCTATGACACCGAATTCGGCGGCCTTGCGCACCGCATGGGCGTGCTTGGCGGCTGCGATCAGCGCCTTGGATGGTACGCAGCCGGTGTTGAGGCATTCGCCGCCCATCTGCCCGCGTTCAATGAGGACAACCGGCACGCCGAAGGCTGCGGCCCCTGCGGCAACCGAAAGCCCCGCAGAACCAGCGCCGATCACGCAGATATCGGGAGACAGAACCGTTGCCACACCGTCAGTCCTTGTCACGATCACCCACCGTCTGCCGTTTTTCGCGAGCAAACTGCACGAGAAGCGGCAGCGCGGCAATGAGCGCCAGCGCCATGAACGCCAAGGTCAGCTTCGGCGTCAGAAAATCCGACAGGTGCAGGGTTCGTCCATGTCCGGCCGCATCGCCGATCGCCTCCTCGAAGCCGCAGCCAAGCCATGTAAAGACGAACGTACCGGGAATGATGCCGACCACGGTGGCAAGCGCGAACGTTCGCAGGCTGACCGCGAAGAAGGCAGGGGCGATATTGACGACGAAGAAGGGAAAGACCGGCGCCAGGCGCAGAACCAGCAGATAGCTGAACGCATTGCGGCTGAAGCCTGCCGAAAACCGGTTGAGAAACGGTCCGGCGCGGCGGCGCAGCACATCGCCGAACACGGTGCGCGCGCCGGCAAACAGCAGACAGGAGCCGGCCGTGGCCGCAATGACGACGATGACGCCACCGGCAAGCCAGCCAAACAGGAAACCGGCAAAGATCGTCAGCACCGAGGCAGCCGGAACCGACAGCGCCACGACGGCGGCATAGACGAGGAAAAACAAAGACCCTGAGCGCAACGGATAATGCGCCACCATGTCCAACAGCATCTCACGCTGATCAGCCAGCCAGCCGAGCGTCACATAGCGATGCCAGCCCAGCCCATAGGCAAGGACAAGGCCTGCGGCGAGGACGAGAAGCGGAGCGGCACGCAGCATCAGCGGTGGCCCTGCGGGCTCCGCCTCCCCTTCCGTCGTTTCCCGGCGGCCCTGCACGGTCAAATCCTGCCTCTTGTGCTTGCTTGGTTCCATCGGCCCAGCATTAGAAGGAAAGCGGCGCTTGAACCAATAACGAATGATCGCGGTAAAAAACGTCGCCGTGATCGGAAATCCCGCAGCGATGCGGGATCGCTGCGGGATCGATATCCAAAGGTGACTGTCCGGGAAGGATCAGAACTCCTCCCAATTGTCCTTGGAGACTGCGGCGCTGGCCGAGCCGCCACCAAAGGCGCGGGCAACCGTGCCCATCATCTTGCGGGCCGGCGACGCGACCGGGCGGGTATTGTCGCGGACCGGGGAAGCAACCACGCGCAACGGCACGCTGTCATCCAGCTTGAAATGCGAGATCAGCCGCGCCAGGCTGTCGGCTTCCGCCGAAAGCTTGTGTGTGGCGGCATTGGCTTCCTCCACCATCGCCGCATTCTGCTGCGTCACCTGATCCATCTGGTTGACGGCTGTGCTCACTTCGCCGAGACCGGTCGATTGCTCGCGCGCGGCCGTGGCGATCGAATGGATGTGGTCGTTGATGCTCAGCACTCGCGTTTCGATCTTGCCAAGAACCTCTCCCGTTTCCTGAACCAGCTTGACGCCGGTTGCGACTTCGGAGCCCGACTTGGCGATCAGGCCCTTGATGTCCTTGGCGGCGCTGGCCGCACGCTGGGCAAGCTCACGCACTTCCTGGGCAACAACGGCAAAGCCCTTGCCTGCATCCCCGGCACGCGCCGCTTCCACACCGGCGTTCAGCGCCAGAAGGTTGGTCTGGAAGGCGATCTCGTCGATGACGTTGGTGATCTGACCGATCTCGCTGGAGGCCTGCTCGATGCGGCCCATGGCATCGACGGCCTTGCGCACGACTTCGCCGGACTGGGCTGCACTCTGCTTGGCCTCGGTGACCATGACGGTGGCTTCCTGGGCACGGTCGGTCGAATTGCGCACGGCAGCGGTGATCTGTTCCAGCGCGGCCGACGTTTCTTCGAGCGCTGCAGCCTGCTGCTCGGTGCGCTTCGACAGGTCGTCGGCGGCAGAGCGCAGTTCGGAGGAATTGCCGTTGATCGAGTCGGTCGTGGTGCGCACTTCGCGCAAGGTGTTCTGCAGGGTCGAGAGCGTGTCGTTGACGTTCTGCTGCAATTCGGCAAAGGCGCCCTGGAAATTGCCGTGCATGTTCTGCGTGAGATCGCCGGCAGAAAGGCTGGCGATGACGCGGCGGGTCTCGTTGACGCCGCTGTTGACGCCATCGACAAGCTCGTTGAGGCTGGCGGCAAACCGGTTCAGGTCGGCATTGCCGTAGTCCTTGTTGATCCGCTTTGTGAAATCACCGGCAGCGGCGGCCGTTACGACGACAGCGATGCTCGACTGCAGATCGGCGCTTTTTTCACGCAGCGCGCTTTCCTGCGCATTCAGTTCGCGCACGGCCAGGCCATTGCGCTTGAACACTTCGACGGCACCGGCCATCTCGCCGATTTCGTCCTTGCGGCCGGAAAAAGGCACGTTGGCGCTGAGGTCGCCATCGGCAAGCTGCTTCATCGTGCCGGTCAGCTGCAGGATTGGCTGGCTGAGTTGCTTGGTGCCGATATAGAAGGCTGTTCCCGCGCCGATGATGAGACCGAAGCCGGCCGTCAAAAGCACCATGAGGATCATCCGGCTTTCGATCGCGTTGACCTCGTTCTGGATGATATCCAGAGCCGCGCGGTCGGTATCGACGATGGCGTCGATCTCGGCCTGGAAGGCCTTCCGGTTGGCGCGGTTGAGATCATTGTTGCCCTGCTCGTTGGCGGCCTGCGGCGAAACCTCCTGGCTGAGGCGAGCGGTTTCGGTGCGGAACGTGCGGAATTCGGCAGCGCGCTTGACGACGGCGTCGAAGGCGGCCAGTTCCTCGGCAGGTACCAGCGGGCGCCAACCGGTCAAAAGCGCGTCGATCTTGTCGAGATTCTTCACCAGCCCCTCGGCAAACGGCTTGGACTTTTCCACCGTCGGGGCTGCGTAGATGCCGCGCGCTTCCATGACGACGCCCGTGACCAGACGGTTGAGATGCTCGCCGTTGAAAGCGCGATCCGAGGCATTGTCGAACTGGACGAGCCTAGCATTATATTGTGTGATGACCGTCAGGGCCATGCCCGTGACAGCCAGTGCGATCAGGCTCATCACCCCGACGATGAGATAGATCTTGCCGCGAATTTTCATAGTCCATGTCCCCCTGAGACCGGCAGCAGACGTTAAAATGCGCCGCATGCCGGTACTTGCATTCAGATAGACACTAAAATGACCATGGTTAACGAAGCCTCATGGGACCGAGCGCAATTCTAGTATCTGCGTCTTAGGGCTTTGTTTAGCTAAATATATTATTAGATGCTAAATTTCAATCGTCAGTTGAGACCGGCACGCGCCACATCATGGCGCTTCCAGGGCCTGAAGTTCGCCTGACCCGCAACAACCCCAGCTTTTGCGGCCTTTGCGCGCTCCGGCAATTGACTTTCGCGGCTCTTTGCTCTTATAAGCCGCCCACGTCCGGACAAGTCCCCTTGCCCTGTGCAAGCCCATGCCCGGAACGTAACGCTCCCTTGCTAAGAAGCAAACCCAAGAAGGGCCGCACACCGCGGTATTAAAATAAATGACGAAGCGTACCTATCAACCGTCCAAGCTTGTTCGCAAGCGCCGTCACGGCTTCCGTGCACGTATTGCCACCAAGGGTGGCCGCAAGGTTATCGTTGCCCGCCGGGCACGTGGCCGTAAGCGTCTGTCGGCTTAAGGCCGTCTGGCGCGTGCCGCGTCTTCGCGCACTGATCTTCGCGAAACCTGCATGCGCGGCTTCATGGCGCCGGGGCATCCTGCAAACGTCCGTCTGGACGATGGATGCTCCTGCTCCCGGAAGGAGCGCGGGAAAATGACATTACCCAAGCCTGAATCAACTGCCGGGCGGCTGAAAAGCCGGCCGCAGTTTCTTGCCGTGCGCAAGGGAGAGCAGCGGAAGGGTCCGTTGTTTCTTCTGGAAGTTCTTGATCGCAACGAGCCCGATAGCGGGCCGCGCGTCGGTTTTACCGTCACCAAGAAACACGGCAATGCCGTCGAACGCAACCGGATGCGCCGGCGCCTGAGGGAGGCCGTGCGGCTTTCTGCCGGATTTGCAATGAAGCCCGGACATGACTATGTGATTGTCGCCAGACGCGACCTTTTGAACGCGCCCTTCGAGCGGATCGGCAAGACCCTCTGCGAGCGGATCGAAAGCAAGCAAAAATATTCACGGCCACCGGCCGGCTCCAGGAAAGAATGATGGAAAAAAACCGCAACTACTTCGTGGCGATCGGGCTGTCGGTGCTGATCCTGATTGCCTGGCAATTTCTCTATGTGAACCCGAAGATAGAGAAAGAACGGATTGCGGCGGAAGCCCATCAGAAGCTGACCCAGCAGAGCCAGCCGGCTGCTACGCCCGCCGTTCCGGGCCAGGCTCAGACGGCCCAGGGCGCTGTCCCCGGCGCCGTTGAAACCCGCGACCAGGCGATTGCCAAATCGGCCCGTGTTTCCATCGACACGGCAGCGCTGAGCGGCTCGATCAACCTGACCGGCGCACGCTTCGATGACCTGAAGCTCAAGGAATATCACGAGACCGTCGATGACAAGAGCCCGCTGATCACGCTGTTCAGCCCCTCGGATACGCCGGACGGTTACTTTACCGAACTCGGCTATATCGGCAACGAGGCATCCGGCACCGTTCCAGGCCCGGCAACGGTCTGGACGCTGGCAAGCGGCGACAAGCTGACGACAACGACCCCGGTCGTTTTGACCTTTACCAATGAAAAGGGTCTGGTTTTCACCCGCACAATCTCCATCGACGACCATTTCATGTTCCAGGTGGTCGATTCGATCAACAATGGCAGCGGCGCTCCGGTGTCGATGTCCACCTATGGCCGCGTGACCCGCTTCAACAAGCCGACGACCCCGAGCGTCTACGTGCTGCATGAAGGCTTCATCGGCGTGATCGGCGAGCATGGCCTCAACGAAGTCGCCTATAGCAAGGTGGAAAACGACGTTCCGGCCAAGCATGAGAAGGCCACCACCGGCTGGCTCGGCATCACCGACAAGTACTGGGCTGCCACCATCGTGCCGCCGCAGAACCTGGCCTACGAATCCAAATACGAACACTTTACCGATGGCCGCCCGCGCTTCCAGGCTGACTACAAGCAGGATGCCGTGACGATCGCGCCCGGCCAGTCCACCGAGCTGAAGACCCTGGTCTTTGCCGGTGCCAAGCAGGTGCCGCTGGTCGATGGCTACGAGAAGTCCTACTCGATCCCGCAGTTCGACCTTCTGATCGACTGGGGCTGGTTCTACTTCATCACCAAGCCGATGTTCAAACTGATGGACTTCTTCTTCCGTTATTTCGGCAATTTCGGCGTTGCGATCCTTCTGACCACCATCGTCGTCAAGCTGCTGTTCTTCCCGCTCGCCAGCAAGCAATATGCCTCCATGGCGAACATGAAGAAGGTTCAGCCGAAGATGGAGGAATTGAAGAAGAAGCACGGCGACGACCGCATGGCCTTGCAGCAGGGCATGATGGCCCTCTACAAAGAAGAAAAGATCAACCCGATCGCCGGTTGCTGGCCGATCCTTCTGCAGATTCCGGTGTTCTTCGCGCTCTACAAGGTGATCTACGTCACCATCGAAATGCGCCATGCCCCGTTCTTCGGCTGGATTCAGGACTTGTCCGCTCCGGACCCGACCTCGCTGTTCAACCTGTTCGGCCTCTTGCCCTACGACGTCCCGCATGCGCTGGTTATCGGCGTCTGGCCGCTGATCATGGGCATCACCATGTTCCTGCAGATGCGCATGAACCCGACGCCGCCGGATCCGACGCAGGCCATGCTGTTCACCTGGATGCCGCTGGTCTTCACCTTCATGCTGGCCAGCTTCCCGGCCGGTCTGGTCATCTACTGGGCCTGGAACAACACGCTGTCGATCACCCAGCAGGCATTCATCATGAAACGCCATGGTGCCAAGGTCGAGCTGTTCGACAATCTCAAGGGATTGTTCTCGAAGAAACCGAAACCGGCCAAATAGGCCGGATTGCCCGAAATCATGAACCCCGGATCAGAGATGATCCGGGGTTTTTGCTTGGGCGAAAGCATGCGCAGAATCCGTCAGACCATGCGCTGCATTTCCTCCCCCAGCCATTTGCGGAATTTGCGGGTCATGCGGTTTTCGTGGCGCTGGAAGACGACACGGTAGTGGCCGAGATCGACCGGCCCAAACCCCGGCAGCGCGACCAGTCCGCCGGAGCGGATTTCACGCTCGGTCAGAAACGCCGGTGCCAGAACCATGCCCAATCCGGCGGTCGCCGCATGCAGGGCGGCGTCGTCGGTATCGAACACATGCTGGATCTGGATGGCGTCGCGCTCGATGTGAAGCGTGCGGGTCCACAGCGCCCAATCCCAATTGTCCACCGCACATTGAAGGCCCGGAACCTTGCCGAGATCTCCGGTCCCTTCATAGCCGACTGCGGCCAGCAACGCCGGCGACGCGACGGGGCGGCTCATATCGGCGGCGAGCCACTCTCCCTCCGCAGGGCTCGTCCCGGCACGATGGTAGGAAATGGCAAGATCGCCGGACCCGAGAGAAATGTTGGAGCCGGTTTTCGTCTCGATCCGGACACGGGCGGCCGGATGCATCGCCTTGAACCGTTCCAGCGCCGGGATCAGCCAGCGGACGGCGAGCGAGATCGACACGCGCACGACGATCTCGTTCTGGTCGCGGCTGAGCGCCTCGGCGGACCGGTCGATCGCGGCAATCGCAGCGGCCGCATCATCATGGAAACGGCGCCCGGCATCCGTGAGCGCCAGGAAATTATGACTGCGCTTGAACAGCGCCAGCCCCAGCTCGCCCTCCAGCTTCTTGATCTGGTGGCTGACCGCGCTCGGGGTGACGCCGATTTCGGCGGCGGCCTGCACGATACTGAGATGACGGGCCGTCAGGACGAAAACCCGCACCGCATTCAGCGAAACACCGCGCTTGTTCTGCATCGAAAATACTCATTCAGGGCTCAAAAATCGAATTTGCTATATGGGGGATCGATTTGGCAAGAGTTTACGCTGAAACCATTGAAAGTTAAGGCCTTGCGGAAAAGTCTGTTGAACTCGAATGCGGAAGCGATGATCTGGGTCGTGCTCGGCACGGCGTTATTTTCCTTGATCTTTGCGTCGGGGAAATTCGGTGGCGACAGCATGTCCGTGCTGCAGATCCAGTTTCTGCGCTATATCAGCGGTTTCACTACGCTTCTGGCTGTCGTTGCCGTGAAACGCGAGGGCTTGCGGGTCTATCGCAGCGCCCGGCCGTTTTCGCATGCGATGCGGGCGGCGTTCGGCGTATCCGGCGGTTTTGCGCTGATCTATTCCTCGGCGGCGATGCCGATCGTTGATGCGACCGCCCTCGGCCTACTCTACGTGGTGTTCATCATTCCGCTCGCCGTGCTGGTCCTGAAAGAGACCGTCACGAAGCAGCATATGATTGGGATCACCCTCAGTTTCGCCGGTGCCGGGTTCATCATGATATCGCGTGGCGCCTTCACCCAGTTCGAGCCCGCCTATCTGGTGCCGGCCGCCATTGCCGTTCTGGGGGCAGCCCTCCTGGCCATCGAGGGCTTGATGATCCGGGTCCTATCCCATGCAGACCGGCCGCTGACGGTCCTGCTCTATGTCAACGCCTTCGGTATCCTCTTCCTCGCCGTGCCGGCGATCATGACCTGGAAGACCGTGCCGCTGCCGGCCATGGTGCCGTTTCTGCTTCTCGGTCCGCTGGCGGTGGCGGCGCAATATTGCGTCGTGCGCGGATACCGGCTTGCGTCGCTGGCGATCGTCGGACCAGTCGATTATGCCTGGCTGGTCTTTGCCGCCCTCATAGGCTTCCTGTTCTTCAACGAAATCCCGACGGCGGGGGTGATCGCCGGTGCTGTTGTCATCGCGCTCGGCGGCGTGGTGCTCGCCGTCATCAAGCCGGAGCCGGACGCCGCCCGCGCCGAGGACGTGCAATCCTCCTGACGGATCCGGGACGCATCCGGAACCCTCGCCGTTCCGTCGGTGCCTGACACGCTACGCCGCACGAGCGGCCTCAGCAGCGGCGGCTTGTGCGCGCAACAGGCGGCGCTCTTCCTGCGTGACGCCGTCATAGCCCCAGGCATCGGCCTCAATCTCGTCGATCACCACGTAGGTGGCTAAGGGCAGGTCCGGCCCAAGCACCTGCCTGAACATCGCCGCCACAGCAGCGACGAAGCGCGCCTTTTCCTCGTGCGTATTGGTGCCACGGGTCACCTTGACGTCGAGATGAGCGGCGACCGGCACTGGCTCGCCACCGACCGTCCAGCTTCCAGGTTCAGCGACATCGACCAGGACGGCAGTAACTTCCGGCCGCTTGCGCATGATATCCACCATGAAGCCGGTGGCGTGCTTTTGCAGCGTCTGCTTTTCGCGTGCACCGATCTTCGCACCGGCAATTTGAATATGAACGAAGGGCATGTCGTTTTCCTCTGTTGGAATAATTTGACGGGATCAGATTACTGCCGCACACTCGTTTTGAAAAATTGGAGTTTTATAACTATCAGTTTGGAAAAACAGAATGGTTTTGCCTGTCAACCTTGATATGGACGTCCTGCGAACCTTCGTTACCGGCGTCAACCTGGGCAGTTTTGCAAAGGCCGCAAATCGTCTTGGCCGATCCCCTTCCGCCATCAGCCTGCAACTGCGCAAACTGGAGGAACAGGCGGGCCAGACCCTGTTTCAAAAACAGGGACGCGGTCTTGCGCTTACAGAGGCTGGCAACATTCTCCTCGGCTATGCCCGGCGCATTCTCGACCTCAACGATGAGGCCCGCAGCGCCATGACGGGACTGTCGGCCATGCAGGGCTGGGTGAGGATCGGGCTACCGCAGGATTTCGCCGAGACGTGGTTTCCAGGCCTGCTCGGCCGTTTTAGCCGCGCCTACCCCATGGTGCGCGTCGAAGCCCGGGTCGATCGCGGATCGGCACTTGCCGAGGCCGTTCAACGCGGCGAGCTTGATCTTGCCTTGACTTGGGGCAGCATGGCGGACGCGCATGCCGAAATCATCGCTACCCGGCCGGTCGTCTGGATCGGTCCGGACGGGTTCAGGCGCAACGAAGGCGAACCCCTGCCGCTGATCGCCTTCGATTCGCCGTGTGCGTTTCGCAGTGCCGGACTAGAAGCCCTTGATCGTCAGCGGATTGAATGGCGGCACGTTTTTGCCAGCCCCAGTCTTGGCGGCCTCTGGGCGGCGGTGACGGCGGGACTTGGCGTGACACTGCGCACCGCCGAGGGCGTGCCGCCGCATTTACGCGTGCTGGATCCCGCCGCGTCCGGCCTGCCGGCGCTTGGGCATATCGAACTCGCCTTGCACCGTTCCGGCAGTGACCAGAGTTCTGCGATTGCCCGATTGCAGGCGCTGTTGATAGAGGCGATCACCCCAAGTTAAGCCCCTGATACGGTATCGGCGCCGCCAGAAAGAATTGCGACAAATGCCTGTCGCGGATACCAGCGCACGCTGTTGAAATCGGTCCTACATTGCATCATCGCAACCGGATGTCCGTCATGTCGCAGCCCCTGCCGCAACCTGCAACCATTGGCCGGCAAAGCGCTGCGCAGGGCGCGGCACTGGTACTCGGCTCTGCCATCGTCTGGAGTTTCGGCGGAACGCTGGCGCGCTTCCTGTCGATCGAGGATGGCTGGACCATCGTTTTCTGGCGCTCGTTCTTCGCCGCCACCTTTTTGATCGGCTTCATGCTGTTGCGCGACGGGCCGCGCGGCACGGTCTCGCTGTTTCGCAACATGGGGATGCCGGGCATCGCGGTCGGGCTCTGTTTTGCCATCGCCTCGACCTCGTTCATCCTTGCGCTCGCCTATACCACTGTTGCCAATATCGTTCTCATCCAGGCCGGCGTGCCGCTGATTGCGGCACTGATCAGCTGGATCGTCTTTTGCGAGCGCGTCTCGCTCATCACCTGGCTTGCCATTGCCGCCGTGATCTGCGGTGTTGCCATCATGGTGTCGGATTCCATCGGCGGGACGGTCTCGCCCGTCGGCGATGCGCTGGCCGTCCTGATCGCCTTCGTCTTTGCGCTCGCGACCGTCATCACCCGGCGATATGCACATGTGCGGATGACGCCGGCTGCCTGTTTCGGGACGATCGTTGCCGGTGCGGTGGCGGCCGTCATGGCGTCCGGCTTCAGCGTCACCCTGCCGGAACTCGGCATCCTCGTCACGTTCGGGGCGCTGAATTTCGGGCTGGGTCTCGCATTCTTCGTCACCGGTGCCCGGCTTATCCCGTCAGCGCTTGCAGCCCTTCTCGGTACCGCCGAGACGATCCTGGCACCTCTTTGGGTCGCGCTCATTCACGGCGAAATCCCAAGCTTCAATACCATCGCGGGTGGAACGGTGGTCCTGATTGCGCTGCTTTCCTATCTCAGCGTCGAGATGTGGCGCCAGCGGCGCGCCGCGCTCTCAGCAAATTGGTGAAAATGGCGAGTTTTCTTGACATGGCGGCACAAAACCGTGAAGTCCTGAACAAAAGCCAAGGACAGACACCATGACAGACGCGACGCAGCAGGACGACAAGCCCCTTTTCGGGCGGCCATGGATTTTTATCCGCGGCGTGCCGTCGATGAAATTCCTGCCGCCGGAAGGTCCGCTGGAGATCGCCTTTGCCGGCCGCTCCAATGTCGGCAAGTCATCGCTGATCAACGGACTAGTAGGCCAGAAGGGCCTTGCGCGCACGTCGAACACGCCTGGCCGGACCCAGGAACTCAACTATTTCGTTCCCGACGGCTATTCCGGCGAACCGGGCGATCTGCCGCCGATGGCGCTGGTGGATATGCCCGGCTATGGCTATGCGCAGGCACCGAAGGAACATGTCGATGCCTGGACCAAACTGGTGTTCGACTATCTGCGCGGCCGCTCGACGCTGAAGCGCGTCTATGTGCTGATCGACAGCCGCCATGGCATCAAGAAGAACGATGACGATGTGCTGAACCTGCTCGACAAGGCAGCCGTCTCCTACCAGGTCGTGCTCACCAAAACCGACAAGATCAAGGACCCGGCCGTTCCCCGGCTGATTGCCGAAACGCTGGAAAAGATCAAGAAGCGGCCCGCCGCCTTCCCGGAGGTTCTGGCGACATCCTCGGAAAAGGGTCTGGGAATGGAAGAACTGCGCGCCGCCATCCGCGTCGCGATCTCGACCTGACATATATCGCAGTCCGTTACAGCATGCAGCGCAATTTTGCGCGGCATGCTGTAATTGCAACTGTCACACTACCCCAACATGAAACATGCTCTATCTGCTTGCGCGGGGTGGCCTTCCGGCCGCTTCCAATGTGTCAGGCGTTCAAGGAGATATGACATGTCCGATCTGATTGTGGTGGGGTTTGACAGCACCGAAGAAGCCGACAAGGTGCTTCTGAAGCTGAATACACTGAAAAAAGAATATCTGATCGATCTTGAGGATGCCGTGGTGGTCGTGCGCGACGAGACCGGCAAGGTCCATCTGAAGCAGAGCATGAACCTCACCGCCATCGGTGCGACCTCCGGACTTTTGAGCGGTTCGCTGTGGGGCGGCCTGGTCGGCCTTTTGTTCCTCAACCCGCTCGCAGGCTTTGCCATTGGCGGTGCGATCGGTGCGGGCACTGGCGCGCTTTCGGGATCGCTTGCCGACTACGGCATCGATGACGACTTCATCAAGTCGCTCGGTGAAACCATTCCCAACAATTCCTCGGCGCTGTTCGTGCTGGTGCGCAAGGTGCAGCCGGAAAAGGTCCTGGCGGAGTTTTCCGGCCTGCGCGGCAAGGTGTTGAAGACATCGCTTTCGCCCGACCAGGAAGCCAAGCTACAGGCAGCGCTGTCCGATACACAACCGGCGTCGCCGACGGCTGGCAGTTTCTAAAAAAGATCAGGCGGCCGATGCGGGCGTAAACGTCATTGCCATCCCGTTGATGCAATGGCGCATGCCGGTCGGCTGCGGGCCGTCGTCGAAAATATGGCCGAGATGGCCGCCGCACCGGCTGCAGTGACATTCGGTGCGGGTCATCAGCAGCGATGTATCCGTGCGCGTGCCGACCGCCTTCGGCAGCGATTCCCAGAAGCTTGGCCAGCCGGTACCGCTGTCATATTTCGTTTCCGACGAATAGACCGGCAGATCGCAGCCCGCGCAATGGAACGTGCCCTTGCGCTTTTCGGTGTTCAGCGCACTGGTGAAAGGCCGCTCCGTGTCTTCATGACGCAGGATCTGGTATTGCTCGGCCGTCAGGCTCGCCTTCCATTCCGCATCGGTTTTCGTCACCGCGAAGGTTTCGGCGGCAACCGCTTCATGTTTAAAACCGCGAAAGGCCGCAGTCGCGGCGAGGGCAACTCCGGAGATAAGAAAAAGGCGTCGGCTTGTCATAATACTCTCCCGTCTGCCGGATGGTGCCGGCATATGCTTGAAGCTAGTACGGCGTTTGCGCGGCGGCAAAACAAATGCCGATCAATCCCGCGTGAGCAACAGCTTGTATACGACATAAAAAGGCCACCGGTGAGTGAATACCGGTGGCCTTGAGGCCGGAGATGACTTGAGCCCCGGCCTGGAGCCGAAAATGCGTTGAGGTTGCATCCGGCCCCCAAACCACGAGGGCTTCCAGATTAGGACTTCGGCAGAAGCACCTTGTCGATCACATGGATGACACCGTTCGACTGCTTGACGTCGGCGATGGTAACATTGGCAACACCACCGGTTTCATCGGTGAGCGTAATCTTGCCGCCATCGTCCTTGGCCTTGAGAATGCAGCCGCCGACAGTCTTGACGTCATGCGTGCCGCCATCATCCTTGACCATCTTGGCAATCGTTGCAGCCATCGCATCGGCTGCAACGACGTGGCAGGTCAGAACCTTGGTCAGCATGGCCTTGTTTTCAGGCTTCAAAAGCGTATCGACCGTGCCGGCCGGCAGGGCGGCGAATGCTTCGTTGGTTGGTGCAAACACCGTGAACGGGCCCTTGCCCTGAAGGGTTTCAACGAGACCGGCAGCCTTGACGGCGGCGACCAGTGTCGTGTGATCCTTGGAGTTGACGGCATTTTCGACGATGTTCTTGTTTTCATACATCGGCGCGCCGCCGACCATCGGATTTTCGGCGTGAGCGGCAAAGGTGCCAGCGGCCAGTATCGAAGCGACGGTGACCGTGCGCAGCATGGACTTGAACATTTCTATTCCTTCCTGTTGACTTCGCGGACCCGCAAATGCGGGCCTCTCCCAATTTTTCTGGAATTCATGTTCTCTGCGCAGAGGACAAAACAAGAAACGGAAAGGCGTTCGAAAGAGTTTCAGGAAAGTTTGCAATTCGCCAAATATTTGATTTTTTATGTTTTTACGACAACCCCGTTCAAGAGACAAAAAAATGCTGCACTTTCTCAAGCGCAGCATTTGGTAATGATAAACTTACAGATAGAGATAGAGATAGAGACTTAAGGCAGACGCGTCTTGCCGACAGCGACGACAGGGCCGGTCGCCGTTCCCGTTGGCGAACCGCCGAACGGCTCGACGCTGACGGCGAGCGTGACGCCCGCGCCGAGTTTCGAGCGCATCTCCGGCGGAATGATGATCTCGCCTTCGCCGGTCTGCGGCAGGATGCCGAGAGACTTGGCGGGATTTTCGCCTTCGATCAGCCACAGCTCCAGCGATTTGGCTTCGGTCTGTCTTGCGGCGACCGGCGTGATTTTCAGCGCGCCGCTGCCGGCGTCATAGTGCGCGAGCAGATTGATCGTCGCGCTGGCATCGCCGGTCAGCTCCGCCACGAGCGGTTCCGGCCGGCTGACGGGCGTCAGGATACCAGTTGTCAAGGTCGCAACGGTGACGAGCCCGGCAACGGATGCCAGCGTCAGCACGCGCCACAGCGCCAGCGAATTCCAGAAGCCGCCTGCGGCAACCACGGGCTTTGCCTGGGCGGCAAACAGCCGGCGCTCGACAGCAACCAGCACCTGCGGCGGCGGCGCAATCGGTTCATAGGCGTCATCGAAGGAGGACAGATTGCTCTGCCAATGATTGACCATCGCGGCAAATGCGCCATCAAGGACCATGCGCGCCTCGACCTTACGGCGATCGTCGGCAGACAGAACACCCAGCACATACTCGCCCGCAATCACCTGGTCGCGACGGGAATCTCCGCTTTCGGGGTTCTGTGTGGTCATCGCTCCATGCACTCTCTCAGTTTCAACAGGCTGCGGCGCAGCCATGTTCGCATCGTGTTTAGCGGCGTGCCGAAAAGCTCGGCCAGTTCCTGGTAGCTCAACCCCTCGACATAGGCCTTGCGCACGGCATCGGCGCGGTCTGCCTCGAGTTCGTTCATGCAATTGTCGATCCGGCGGCCCTCCGCCGTATTGATCGCGGTCTTTTCCGGATCCGGCGCAGAATCCGCCAGATCATATGCCTCGTCAATCGTGTTTGCCACCGGCTTTCGCGCCCGCAAATGATCGATCGCATGATTGCGCGCAATCGCCGAAAGCCAGGACATCGGGTTGGTGTCGCCGCTGGCGTAACGGTCGGCCCGCTGCCATATCTTGATGTAGATTTCCTGCAAGGCTTCTTCCGCTTCCGTCCGGTCTCTCAAGATACGCAGGCAGATGGCAAAAAGTTTCGGGCTGGTCTGCCCGTAAAGAGCGGAGAAGGCTGCGCGATCCCTGAGCGAGACCCGGCCGATCAGCGTGGAGATGTCGTTTGTTGTCATTGATACTCCGGTCCTCGTCCGTCAGGGCGAACATAGAGCACAAGCCTGGGGATAAAAAGACCAGTTGCGGCAGATAAACAGGGTTGCAGCAGGCGATGTCACACCGGCTTTATCTTTGCTGGGGATCATTCCCTCCACCGGAAACTTGCGCTAAACAGCACCCGGCTAATTTCGAGGTATTCCCATGTCCGCATCCGAAAGCGAAATCCAGGCAAATCTTCTCGCCAAGGCGCTGCCCTACATGCAGCGCTACGAGAACAAGACAATCGTGGTCAAATATGGCGGCCACGCTATGGGCAATGCCGAGCTCGGCAAGGCTTTTGCCGCAGATATCGCACTTTTGAAGCAGTCCGGCGTCAATCCGATCGTCGTGCATGGCGGCGGCCCGCAGATCGGCGCGATGCTGACCAAGATGGGCATCGAATCGAAATTCGAAGGCGGCCTGCGCGTCACCGATCAGAAAACCGTCGAGATCGTCGAGATGGTTCTGGCGGGTTCGATCAACAAGGAAATCGTCGCCCTGATCAACCAGACCGGCGAATGGGCGATCGGGCTGTGCGGCAAGGACGGCAACATGGTCTTTGCCCAGAAGGCCCGCAAGACCATAGTCGATCCCGACAGCAATATCGAACGCGTGCTCGATCTCGGCTTTGTCGGCGAGGTGACGGAGGTCGATCGCACCCTGCTCGATCTTCTGGCCAAGTCGGAAATGATCCCGGTCATCGCCCCGGTTGCTCCCGGCCGCGACGGCGCGACCTACAATATCAACGCCGATACATTTGCCGGCGCGATTGCCGGTGCGCTCAATGCCACCCGCCTCCTGTTCCTCACCGACGTTCCCGGTGTCCTCGACAAGAAGGGCGAACTGATCAAGGAACTCTCGGTTGCGGAAGCGCACGCGCTGATCAAGGACGGCACGATTTCCGGCGGCATGATCCCGAAAGTCGAAACCTGCATCGAAGCGCTCGCCCGTGGCGTCGAAGGCGTCGTCATCCTGAACGGCAAGACGGCACACTCGGTGCTGCTCGAAATCTTCACGGAGCATGGTGCGGGAACGCTGATCGTTCCGTAAGGAGCCGTTCGGTAACGCAGGCGCCGTCGAATGCCTGATGGCGACCTGCTCCTTCCGTCATTCCTGTGCCTGTAACAGGAATCCAGCCACGCGACGTCCGTCGCGTGAAGACGTCTTTCAGCGACGCAGACAAACGCGCCGCTGTTGGATCCTCACCACGAGGGCGAGGATGACGGAGAGTTTCAGATTTGCGGCTGCCAAAACCGTTTGCGGCATGATCAGCAAACGCAAGCTCCTCAGCCCTGCTGATAAACCCTCGCCGCCTCAGCCTTCAGCCACTCGATCATCGCCCGGTACGGTCCCGGCCCATAGCTGATGCGGGCGACGCCCAGACCCGCCAGCGCCGTCACATCCATGCCCGGCCGCATCATGATATTGACCGGCAGCGACACCGCCTCGCAGACCCGTCCTATAAGGTCCGGGTTCGACAATCCCGGCACGAAGAAGCCGCTGGCGCCAGCTTCGGCATAGGCGGCCGCCCGCTCGATCGCCTCGTCCACCAGTGGTGCGTGCCGCACGGGATCGGAGAGTTTGAGGAACAGGTCGGTGCGGGCATTGATGAAGAAGGGGATGCGCTTTTCATCTGACTTGGCCCGGATCACCTTGATCCGAGCAGCCTGTGCCTCGAGCGTGTGCAAACCGCTGCCGCCGACCACCTGATCCTCGAAATTGATGCCGACAGCGCCGGTATCGATGACATGGCCGACGTTCTCGGCAGTCGCAGCCGGGTCTTCCGAATATCCGCCCTCGAAATCGATCGAGACTGGCAGGTCAGTCGCTGCAACAATGCTGCGGGCGATATCGACGAGCTGCAGCATCGGGATCTGCTGGCCGTCGCCATAACCGTTGGCATCGGCCACCGACCAGCTTCCCGTTGCCAGCGCCTTGGCGCCGGATGCGGTCACGGCCTTGGCGGTGCCTGCATCCCAGATATTATAGAGCACCACCGGATCGCCCTTGCGATGCAGGTTGGCGAACGCCTTAGCCTTGTCCGTCTGGTTCATCGTCTTTCCTCCGAAAACAATTCACCCCTGTCATGCCACAACAGCGATGACCTGCGCCAGAGTGAGAGCGAAGCGACTGTTCACGTCCACATCAAAAGCAGCAGGATACCCGCTACGATCAGCAGGCAGCCGGCGGTTTCCATGCGGTTGATGCGTTCGCGGAACAGGAAGATCGAGGCCATGAAGGTGAAGACCAGCTCGATCTGCCCGAGCGCCCGTACATAGGCGACCTGTTGCAGGGTCATCGCCGTAAACCAGCAGGCCGATCCGGTGACACCCGCCAGCCCGACAAGTGCCGAGGACCGCCAGGCGCGCGCCACGCGTCCGATCTCGCTCTTATCCTTGATCACCATCCAGACCAGCATGAACACCGTCTGGAACGTCGTGACGCAGGCAAGGGTCACGGCCGCCTGCATGACCGCGTTCGGCCCGTCCAGCGACAAGGATGCCGAGCGGTAGGCGACGGCAGAAATGCCGAACACCGCGCCGGAGGCAATGCCGATCAATGCCGTGCGCCCGCTCAGCGCCACCAGGAGATTGCGCCAGGATAGCGGCATGCGCGCCACGGAAATCATCATCACGCCGGCGACACCAACGACGATCGCCGCGATTGCGCCCGGCGTCAGCCGTTCGCCGAGGATGATCAGACCGAATATCGCCGCCTGCACCGGCTCCGTCTTCGAATAGGCGGTGCCGACCGCAAAATTGCGCAGCGAGAAGAGATAGACCAAAAGAATGGTCGCAAAGATCTGCGCCAGCCCCCCGAGCACCGCCCAGAAGACGAAGCTGCCATTCAGCTGCGGAAAGGCATAGCCAGCGGCATAGTGCAGACCAAAGACATAGGCGATGGCCAGCGGGAAGCCGAAGCCGAACCGCACGAAGCTGGCACCCGTCGTTCCGAGCGACCCCTGCAGATGCTTTTGCAGCGCTGAGCGCAGGTTCTGCAAAAACGCGGCGGCGATTGTGATGACGATCCAGGCTTCCATCCCTGCCCGCTAGCATGGCGCCAGCGCAGAATCCATATCCACGCGGCGCATCGGCAGGAGTTGTCGCCTTTCGGACACAGCGCGGCCTGGCTTTCATTGCCACGTGGATCGATCCGTCACGGCTCGCCTTGCGTCATCCGGCGTGCACGCTAGCTTGCCTTTCATCATTTTGACCAAGGAAATTTCATGCCGGACCTGCATTATGAAGAGCCATCGCTGGCTGAACTCTATGATCTCGACAGCGGCTGGTCGGTCGACCGGGATTTCTATCTGGCGCTTGCGGGCGCTGCCCCCCAACGCATACTTGACCTTGGATGCGGCACTGGATTGCTGTGCGACGCCTATGCCGCTCTTGGCCATTCGGTGACCGGTGCCGATCCGGCGAAAGCCATGCTGGATGTGGCGCGGCAAAAGCCCGACGGGGAGAAGATCGAGTGGGTCTTATCCTCAGCCCAGGATTTTCGTTCGCCCAAACGGTTCGACCTGATCATCATGACAGGCCACGCCTTTCAGGTGTTTCTCGATGACAGCGATATCCTCGCCACCTTCGCAACCATGCGGCAACATCTTGCGCCGGGCGGCTTGATCGTGTTCGAAAGCCGCAACCCTGCGATAGACTGGCCGGCGCGCTGGAACGGGGAGAGCGATCTCACCACTGGCGGGCAGACCGTCCGCCAGTCCCGTCAGGTCACGAAAATTGCCGGCAACCGCATCGCGTTCGAGACCCGTTATGCGCTGACCGAGCGTACGCTCGTGTCATCCAGCGAGCTGTTGTTCCTCTCGCGAACGGATATCGAGGACCGGTTGAAAGCTTCTGGGCTGCGGGCGGAACAGGTCTACGGCGACTGGCACGCACAGCCGTTCGACGCCGATGTTTCGGATGAAATGATCTTCATCGTCCGGGCCGTCTGACCGGACAGGTTCAGACCGACTTTTCCTGAGTCTTAGCCCGAACCACGGGCTGGCGGAAGGTTAGCGGCGGTACTTCCTCCTCGGTCTTCTTCACGCGCTGGTCGTAATCGGGCGAAACCGTGCCGAGCACCCGGTCCCAGAAGGAGAAGTAATTGCCGTAATTGTAGCGGAAGCCCGAATGGTGCTGGTCGTGGAACGTCGTGCACAGCATCGGCGAGGGATAGCGCGCCGTCGAGGAGGCGAAATACTCGAACCCGCAATGGCCGAACATGCCGTTGAAATGCTCGAACACCCTTTGCCCGATCAGGATCGCGGGGGGGAACGGCACGACGAAAACTATGACGGCGGTAAATCCCTGCAGCAGGAAATTATCGAGCACATCCTCGGAATAGGTGCTCCAGACCGTCGGCGCGACGCTCTTGTGATGCAGCGCATGCAGCGGATACATCCACTTGGTGTGCAGCAGCCGGTGCATGAAATAGAACCAGGTATCATAGAGAAACATGATCAGCAGGAATAGCGGCAGCGCCGTCCACCAGCTGAACTCCCAGGGCGTTATCGACCAGCCCTTTGCCTGGACATAAAGACCGATCGTCAGCGGCAGGCAGGCGCTGAACATGGAAGCGAGGCTCTGGCGGATTTCCGCATTGCGGCGCTTACCGGAGCCGCGGCCCTTTTGAATTCTGCGCTCGGGGTTGCGGTCGTTGACGAACGTGACGGCAAAACCGAAGGCGAAATAGGTGATAACAGAGGCGGCATAAAAGCCCAGCAGAAACAGACCGTAGAAAACTTCGTCCGACATCAATACACGCCCTGCGCCCAAAACCGAAGCCTGGAACCTGCCACAGCAGTATGGCAACGCAAAGGGGAAATGCGGCCGGAGTTGAAAAAGCCCATTTCCTCGCCAGATTTGCCATGGCATAACGCGGCCATGACACAGCTCGACCGCCTGCCGACACAAGCCGATTTCGCCCATGTCACCGACTGGGTATTCGATCTCGACAACACGCTCTATCCGCATCACGTCAATCTGTTTTCGCAGATCGACCGCAACATGACGGCCTATGTCGCGGCGCTGTTGACGCTGGATCCGGTGGCCGCCAAGGCGCTGCAGAAGGAATATTACCGCGATCACGGCACCACGCTACAGGGCCTGATGATCCATCACGGCATCGATCCCAACGAGTTCCTGCAAAAGGCGCATGCGATCGACTATTCCGTCGTTCCCGCCGATCCGGCGCTTGGCGAGGCGATCAAGGCGCTGCCCGGCCGCAAGTTCATCTTCACCAATGGCAGCGTCAAGCATGCCGAAATGACGGCGCGCGCACTCGGCATCCTCGATCATTTCGACGATATTTTCGATATTGTCGCGGCCGAATATGTGCCGAAGCCCGCGGGCGACACCTATAACAAGTTCATGAGCCTGCACCGGGTCGATACCAAGCATGCCGCCATGTTCGAGGACCTGCCGCGCAATCTCGTGGTGCCGAAGGCGCTCGGCATGAAGACCGTTCTTCTGGTGCCGCGCAATTTCGAATACGAGTTTGCCGAGGCCTGGGAAAAAACCGAGGAAGGTTCCGCCGAGGTGGATTACGTGACCGAAGACCTGACGGGCTTCCTCAACCGGCTCCTCGCCGAGACCTGACCGGCTTTCCAAGCTTCGCCGAAACACAGTTTCGACAAGAAAAAACCCCTTTCTTGTCAAAGACTTAAATTACCAAAGTTTAACTGGCCATTCCGGCCGGGCTGTCTATCCTCGCTTCAGGGACAATGATCACTGAAAGGATTTTGACATGCGCAAGAACAGTTTGATTCTCGGTGCCGTCGCAGCCAGCCTGACGCTCACCGGCTTTGCCGCCCCCACCTTCGCCGCCCGCCAGAAGCCGACGCCCGAGCAGCGCGCCGAATGGACGATCAAGCGCTTCGACACCAATGGCGACGGCAAGGTCTCGCTCGACGAGGTTCATACCCGCACGGCAGAAGCCTTCAAGACGTTCGATGCCGACGGCAATGGCCAGGTCACCCGCGAAGAAATCAAGGTACAGCGCAAGGCCCATGGCCAGGCATGGCGGGCTGCCAAGGAAAAGACCGGCGCAGACAGGACTGCGGCGATGGACAAGCTCAAGGAAACGCGCCCCGCCATGCTGCCCGGCGTACGCCAGAAGGGCTTCAAGCGCGCCGATACCGACAAGAACGGTTCGCTGAGCCTCACGGAAGTGACAGCCCGCGCCGACGCCATGTTCAAGCGCCGCGACACCAATGGCGACGGCGTCATCGACGCCGCAGACTTCACCAAGACCCGGAAGATCTGACGTCATCGCCCCGGCCAGGAGATGGCCGGGGTGTTCAGACTGCTAATAAACGCTGAAGCCGATGTTTGACGACAGCGGCACCCCACACTCCGTCATCCTCACCCTTGTGGTGGGGATCCAGCGACCCGACGTCCGTCGGGTCAAAAGACCTTTTCAGCTCAAGGACTTGAGCTGACTGGATGCCTGCCACAAGGGCGAGCATGACGGAGGAAATTAGAGCCTCGTACGATTAATACGGAAATCAGGACCCTCCCCTTTCTGGGGAGGGTTCTTCGTTATATGACGGTTCTGGCGCTTATGGTGCAAACCGGATCGCCCGGCGAAAATGCGGATAGCTCCAGTCGAGCACCAGCATCACCACCAGCGAGAGACCGACCAGCGGAAACAGAATGCCGCCGATCGCCAGCATCGCGATCAGGCCGCGAAACACGCGCTTATCCGACGGCATCGGCGGCACGCCGAGCGAGCCCTTCGGACGGCGCTTCCACCACATGATTGCAGCCGACACGGCCAAAAGCACGATCGCCAGGCATGCCACCAGCAGCACCAGCTGGTTCACCAGGCCGAACTCCTGCCCCATGTGAACATTGATCCCCCATTCCAGCGCCTTGCCGAGCGGGCCGTAATCGGCATAGCTCATGTCAATCAGAGGCTTGCCGCTATATTGATCCAGATGCACCACCCGCTGCTGAGAGACGTCGTCGGGATAGACCGAACCGGTGTAGACCCCTTTCGGCTGCATCGGTATATTCACCGCATAGCCATCATGCAGTCCAAGCCGGTCGAAGATGGCGACGGCCTGATCGAGGCTGATTGCCGTGGTGCCTTCGCCTGTCGACTGCGGTACCTGCGCCTGTTCCAGCGACCAGGTGGTCTTGGCAACGTGGTTGAGATGTTCGCCCGACATCGGCACGGACGTGCGCACGCCGGCCGGATAGCCGAAATTGCTGCCATTCGCCCATTCATTGACCTTCTCGCCCCAGACGCCGGACCAGGGCATGCCGGTGACTGCAAGGAAGACGATGAAGAAACCCACGAATATGCCGCTGACCGCATGGGTATCGCGCCAGAACACCCGCCGTTTCGGTATGCCTCTTACGCTCAAGACGCCGCCGGTCTGCGCGCGCGGCCACCAGAGATAGATGCCGGTAGCCACCAGAAGCACGGACCAGCCGGCGGCGATCTCGATGAGCGAGCGGGCAAACGAGCCGAAATATTTCAGGCTGTGCAGGGTGCGGATGGTCCACATGATGGTGCCGCGATCGGGAAGCGCGCCCAGCACCTTGGCATCATAGGGGTTGACGTAAACCGCCAGTCTGCCGGCTGTCTGCGCGTTGACGGTGATCTCGACCGAATCCTCCGGCGATGGAGGGTCGGTATATTTCACCGCCGTTCCGGGATAGGCGGCAAGGGCAGCCGTGACCATCGCCGATGGTGCCGCAACCGCAGTGTTTTCCTGGATCTCGACATGTTTCAGATCGGCATAGACAAGACCGTCGATCTCGTCGCGAAACAGATAGAGCGCGCCGGTGACGGCAAGCGTGATCAGAAATGGCAGGACCAGAAGGCCTGCATAAAAATGCCAACGCCAGACAGCGCGGTAAAGGTCGGACGGCGAACGTGCCGCAACAGCGGCATCCGCGCGGCCGATGGTGAAATCGGACATGGGTCTCTCCAGATGAGCAAAAATAATGGCCGGCGCCTTGCGGCCAGCCTGATCTTTATGACGTCATGCGGAGAGTGATGGGGGTGCCCTGGCTTCGGCAAAGGTGCTGCGCAGGAAAACCCTGGGCGCTGGCTTTACGGCAAAATAGAGTTCGACCGGATGACCAAGGACGGGAGCGGCGATTTCGATCGCCCGGCCGGGCAAGGCCGGCGTATGCCCCGCTGCCAGCTGGCAGAGCGTGGCGCACATATCGTGCGCGGCCTTTTGCGGCACACCGGGAGAGGTCTGCTGGGGGCCATCTTCATGGGCAATACAGATAATATTGAAGGGATCGACGGCAGCGCTTGCCATCGTCCCATGCGCAACGCCGGCCACAAGACCCTGCAGCAGAAACATAGACGCAATCAGCACGGCGATGGCGCCGGCCGACACTCTATCTTTCAAGACAAGCCGCAGGGTTTTCATCAGGGCTCATTGCCACAGCCGCGACGCGCTGTCACTGCGACACAAAGCCGGTGGCCGCGATTTTTTGAAAGGCTGAAAACCTTAGTGGCGCTGCTTGGCGAAATCGAGCTTGACTTCGCCTTCGTCCTCGCCGTCCCAATAATGCACCCTGGTGGCGCTGACCTTGATCAGGACGAGGCCCTCGGTATCGACGCCGTCCTTGAACCAGTCGTCCAGATCCTTCGTCCAGTGTTCCCTAAACGCCGCCTTGTCCTTGATGAGGTCGGCCTCGCCTTCGACAGCAACCAGGAAGGCTTTCTCGCCCTGGAAGGATAGGCCCACTTTGGAATTGCGCTTGATATCCTCCACCATGCGCGATTCTTCCCAGGTGAAATAATAGGAATCGCCGTCGTAATCGACTTCGCCATTGTTGCTCATCGGCCGCCCGGCAATGGCACCGCCGTCGGTATGGGTGGAGAGCATTGCGATATCGATATCGCGCATTTTGGTGGCTATGTCGGAAAGGCTTCTGTCACTCATGATCGTCTCCCGTGTCGATGACTGACGGAAGAACGCAGTCCGCGCCGTTTGGTTCACGCGCGGACCGCAGAAGACAGGATGACGGTCCCTACCGGGCCCCGGATGCCACCGGAACCGTGGCCGGATCGACCGTCTCGTAGAATTTCGAGATGATCTCCCAGGCTTCGTCAGCGGTTTCGACGAACTGGATAAGATCGAGATCAGCGGGCGAGATGGTGCCGAAATCGGCCAACGCCTCGAAATTGATGACGCTGCGCCAGAATTTTTCACCAAACAGGATCAGAGGCACCAGCGCCATGCGGCCGGTCTGCATCAGGGTGATGGTCTCGAACAATTCATCGAACGTGCCGAAGCCGCCCGGAAAAACCGTGACGGCCTTGGCGCGCACGAGAAAATGCATCTTGCGGATGGCGAAATAGTGGAAGTTGAACGACAGGTCCGGCGTCACAAAGCGATTGGGGGCCTGCTCGTGCGGAAGCACGATGTTCAATCCGATCGATGGCGCGCCAATATCGTCGGCGCCGCGATTGCCCGCCTCCATCACCCCCGGCCCGCCGCCGGTGGTCACGACATATTCCTTATAGCCGGACTGGGCCGAATGCAGCGAGCAGAGACGGGCAAACTTGCGCGCCTCCTCGTAATAGACCGAGGCGGCCGTCAGATTGCGGCGCTGCGTCTCGTTCTTTGCCGCCCAGGCGTCGCCGCCGGGCTCTGGAATACGGGCGCCGCCAAACATCACAACCGTCGAGTTGATACCACGCTCGGCCATGATCATTTCTGGCTTCAACAGCTCGAGCTGCAGCCGCACGGGGCGCAGCTCCTCGCGGGCGAGAAAATCATCGTCGGTGTAGGCCAGCCTGTAGGACGGGGACATCGATTGCGGGGTCTGGGGAACGCCTGCCGCGCGTTCGCGGGTCTGCTGGCTATCGACCAATGGGTCCCAGGCCCCATCCTTGCGCCGCAAATTCCGCTTCTTCATTCTTGCCATGTCAAACTTTCCTGCCGCAAACCGACAGCAAATCATCGCTGCCGGATGCTCCTTCCAACGTCTCGGACGCTACGGATCAAATCACCCGCGCCCATTCCGGCACATACACCTTCATCCAGCGCGGACTGCAACCGAAAACCACTTCAATTTTTCGGGATCATGCTCTAGAGCAGGTTACGATAGCCGCCGAAGTTTAAGGAATTCCGATGACGACCCATGATCTCGCCTCCCTGTCGCAGACCATCGACACCGCTTTCGACAACCGCGACAGCGTCACCATCAACACCAAGGGCGAGATCCGCGATGCGGTCAACACCGCCCTCGACCTGCTTGACGGCGGCAAGGTGCGCGTTGCCGAGCGCGGAGCAGACGGCAACTGGACCGTCAATCAATGGCTGAAAAAGGCCGTCCTCCTGTCGTTCCGGCTGAACGACATGGAAGTCGTCAAGGGCGGATCCGGTCAATCCACCTGGTGGGACAAGGTTCCCTCCAAGTTCGAAGGCTGGGGTGAAAACCAGTTCCGCGACGCCGGCTTCCGCGCTGTGCCGAACGCTGTCGTGCGCCGCTCCGCCTATATCGCTCCCAATGCCATCCTGATGCCGTCCTTCGTCAATCTTGGCGCCTATGTCGGCGAAGGCACCATGGTCGACACCTGGGCGACGGTCGGTTCCTGCGCCCAGATCGGCAAGCATGTGCACCTGTCCGGCGGCGTCGGCATCGGCGGTGTGCTGGAGCCGATGCAGGCGGGGCCGACGATCATCGAGGACAATTGCTTCATCGGCGCCCGCTCGGAAGTCGTCGAAGGCTGCATCGTGCGCGAGGGCTCGGTTCTCGGCATGGGCGTGTTCATCGGAAAATCGACCAAGATCGTCGATCGCGCCACCGGCGAAGTCACCTATGGCGAAGTGCCGCCCTATTCCGTTGTCGTGGCCGGCTCGATGGGCTCCGGCGCCATCATGCCGAACGGCGTGGCTGCGCCAAACCTCTATTGCGCCGTCATCGTCAAGCGCGTCGATGAAAAGACCCGCTCGAAGACCGGCATCAACGAACTGCTGCGGGACTAAACACTATGCAAAGGGAGGGGCGGAAGAGCATGTCCTGGCTGTTCTTCAGTCCCTCCGGCCGCGTCAGCCGCCTGCCCTATTGTCTCGGCTGGCTGTTTTGGGCCGCAGCAAGCGGCTTCGTCTTGTCACGGGTGCTGGCCCATCAGGGCGATGAGATTGCGCTGGCGCTCTGGACATTGATCCTGGTGGTTACCGCGCTTGTCTCGACAGCATCGATCGCGCTGATGACGATCAAGCGCCTGCACGATACCGGCTATCCCGGCCACCTCGCCATCTGCCTCTTCATCCCCGTATTAAGCCCCGTCCTGTTCCTGGCACTCTGCCTATGGCCTGGTACTGAGGGCGACAACGAATACGGACGCTGATCGGCGCAAGGGAACGAGCGACGTGATTGTGATTATTGCTGCGGCATCTGGAAGGTGAAACGGGTCTCTTCCGGTGTCGATGTGACCAGAAGCTTACCCTTGTGCGCCTTGGCGATTTCCGAGGCTATATAGAGCCCAAGGCCCAACCCCTGCAGATTGGCCCTGGCCGAGGCGCGTACGAACGGCTTGAACAGGTCCTTGACGACAGCCTCGGGGATAGGCTCGCCGGCATTGATCACCGTCAATTCGAAATATCCGCCGGATGCGGCAGAGTGCACCCTTATCGGTGCCTCCGGGTCGCCATGGGTCAAGGCATTGGCCAGAAGGTTCGACAGCAGCTGGCCGATCCGGCCTTCGTCGCACCGGACCATCGCTTCCGACAGGTCCGCCTCGATCCGGCGGCGCGGATTGGCAAGCGCGAGCTCGGCCACCACCTGCTCCAGAACGGGGCGAAGCGGTACGCGGTCGGCCTGCTCGATGGAAATGCCGCCACCGAGCCGGCCACGGGCAAAATCCAGCACATTGTCGATCAGGCCAGACATGCGCGAAATGCTGCTTTGCATCAGCGTAAGCACGGCCTTTCCTTTATCGTCCGTCACCGTGCGCTGCAGCATGCGGGTTCCGGCATCGAGAGAGGCGAGCGGATTGCGCAGGTCGTGGCCGAGCACGGCGATGAACTGCTCGCGCAGCTCGCTGCCCTGCCGCTCCTGGTCGATCCGGTCATGGGCATCGAGGTGGAAGGCGATCAGATTGGCAAACAGCTTGAACATGCCGGCGATTTCAGGCGTATTCAGCTTGCGCGGCACCGTATCGATGGCGCAGAGCGTTCCGAAGAACGAACCGTCGCCCAGCGTGATCGGCACAGAGATATAGCTCTGCAGGCCATAGATCGCTGGCGTATGATGACCGGAATAGGCCGCGTCCTCGGCGACATTGTCGATGATCACCGGCTCCCGGTGATCGCGGATTTCGTTGCAGATCGTCGTTTCGATCTTCAGCTCGCCGCCCGGCTCCAGCCCGAAAGCCAGATTGTCCTTGACGCCGCAGGCGATCCAGCGGTCGGCAGTCACCCGCGCCACTGCCGCAAAACGCATGCCCGTCGTCTTGCAGACCACATCGAGAATGGTCGGCACGGCGCTGATCTGCGCGATAATTTCAACCGCCGCGGCGGGATTGTCGTTCACTGCGAAACTTTCAATCAGAGGCGTTGTAAAGCACTTACCCTCTTTCTCGACGGAATACGCCCCAGATGCAAGCCCGTAGATTGGTAGGGGCGGCATTCGCTACCGCCCCGTCAATATCAAGCCTTGGGTTCGAACGGTTTCGGGCGGCGGGCCGCGCCCTGCCGCTCCAGCATCCAGCCCGGATATTCCGGCGGCAGCGCGCTGACATCGTCAAGCTTGGCCAAATCTTCAGCATCGAGCCGAAGCTCAACCGCCTTCAGGTTTTCCTCCAATTGCTCCACCCTCTTGGCGCCGATGATAACGCTGGTGACAAAGGGTTTGGCCAGAATAAAGGCGAGCGCCACTTCGGCAACACTGGCGCCGTGTTTCGCCGCAACCTCGCGCATCGCGGCAACGCAGGCCCAGGCCCGGTCCTTGTCAACCGGCGGAAAATCGAAACTTGCCCGGCGGCCCTCGCCGTTTCCGGGCGCGCCCGGTCCGTACTTGCCCGACAGGAGCCCGCCCGCAAGCGGCGACCAGACCATCAGCCCCATCTTCTCTTCTGTCAGCAGCGGCACGATGTCGCGCTCCAGATCGCGGCCGGCGATCGAGTAATAGGCCTGCAGCGTCTCGAACCTTGCGAAACCCTTGCGCTCGGAAATACCCAGCGCCTTGGCAATGCGCCAGGCCTGCCAGTTGGACATGCCGACGTAACGAACGAGCCCGCCCGAAACCAGATCATCCAGCGCCCGCAACGTCTCGTCGATCGGCGTCACCGTATCGGTGCCATGGATCTGATAGAGATCGATATGGTCCATCTGCAACCGGTCTAAGCTTTCCTCGACCGAGTCCATGATATGGCCGCGCGAGGCGCCGCGATCGTTCGGCCCCTCGCCCATCTGGCCGAAAACCTTGGTGGCGATGACCACATCCTTGCGGGCGACGCCGAGATTGATCAGCGACTGCCCCAAAAGACGCTCCGAATCGCCGGCCGAATAGACATCGGCCGTATCGATGAAATTGACGCCGGCCGCCAGGGACCGCTCGACGATGCGATCGGCCGCATCCTGGTCGACATCGGCGATCGCGCCCCACATGCCGCCTCCGGCCGCGCCGAAGGTCATCGTCCCCAGGCATAGTTCGGATACGAACAGGCCGGTATTGCCAAACTGATTGTAACGCATGGTGAGCTCCATAATTCTTGGATTGAGGGTTTCTGCGATGCGATAGAGTGAGAATGCCCGGCTGCAAGCGCGGGTCTGATGAAAGGGCGCAACCGGCGTTGCACCCTTGTCTTCCGGACGGCTATCCGCGTCCAAAACGGTTTCTTATTCGGCAGCAACCTGGGTTCGCAGCGTCGCGACATCGCGCAGCGGCGGCTGACCGTAAAAACGGGTATATTCCAGCCCGAACTGCGACGGGCTCTGGTAGCCGACCGTATGCCCGGCCATTCCGGCATCCATGTTTTCCACCAGCATCAGGCGGCGCGCCTCATAGAGCCGCAGCTGCTTCTGATACTGCATCGGTGTCATCGCCGCGACCGACTTGAAATGATGGTGCAGCGACGAAACGCTCATGCCGCAATGTTCGGCCAGATCCTCGATCCGCAGCGGCCGGACATAGTGTTCGCGCAGCCACGCAATCGCCTTGGCGACGCGGTTTCCGGGGCTGTCTACCGTGGCAATCTGGATCAACCGTGGTCCGTAAGGCCCCGTCAGGAGACGATAGAGAATTTCCTGCTCGACGAGAGGCGCCACCCCTGCAATGTCGCTTGGAGTATCAAGGAGCCTGAGGTATCTGAGCGTCGCATCCACCAGGGCGGGCGAGGCCCGGTGCACGGCAAGGCCGCGCATGCCATCGGCCGTTGCCGCGACCGGGGGAACGGCGATGCGTTGCAGAACCTCGCGCAACCGGTCGGGATTGATCACCATGCCCAGCCCCAGATGCGGCGCCTGCGGACTGGCGACACTGACCCTGGAGACAACCGGCAGATCGAACGACACGACAACACAATCGCCAGCCCCGTAATGATAGACATCCTGGCCAAGCGTGACGGTTTTCTGGCCTTGGGCAATCAGAGCGAAGGCCGGGCGATGCGCGAGATGCACGGGATTGGTCGGCGCAGTCTGGCGCCCGAGCCGCAGATTTTCGATCGCGGTCGGAAACATGCCCGAGCCCGAGGTATGGCGCGAAATGATTGCAGCGATTTCACCGAAACGTTCTGTTTGATTGTCCATGGACCGGGACGGCTTTCCGATTTTCAACTGATCCAACGCTACAGCGGAATTCGGAGCCGGGGAATGGCCCTCCAGTCACATTTGCAGGATCGCATAGAAATCTCGGAGTATCGTTGTAACGCTTACGCCTTGCTGTGCGGCATGCTGGGTTCATCGGATGAACAGATCCGAAGAATCAAGGAAATTGCCATGACCAGATTGACCGGAAAAACCGCCGTCGTCACCGGCGCTGCCTATGGACCGGCGGCCCGGATCGCCGTCCGCCTTGCAACTGAAGGTGCAGCTGTCATCGTCAACGATACCACGGACACGCATGCCGCCTCCCGCCTTGCCGCCGATATTGTCGGGCTCGGCGGCCGGGCTGTTGGTGTCGAAGGCGATGTCTCCAAATCGCAGGATGTGAAGCGCATCTTCCGGGTGACCAAGGAAATCTTTGGGAGGCCGGATATCATCGTCAACACTGCAAGCCTGGTGCGGGTCGAGCCCAGCCAAGGTGAACCCGCCACCAACGGCACCTTTGCCGTCAATGTCTTCGGTACGTTTCTCATGTGCCAGGAAGCAGCACGCCAGTTTGCCGGCAAGGGCGGCCTGATCCTCAACATGAGCGCCCAGGCTGTCACCGCGCCGGACGTGAGAACCCCGGATGCGGAGATGCAATCCACCGTCCGGAGTGCCATAGACATGCTGACACTCGGCCTTGCCCGCGACTTTGCCGAACGCGGCATCCGCGTGATCTCGATCGATCCTGCGGATTTTGATGCGCAAAACCTCTCCGAGCCCGATCTGTCCGCAAAGAGCCCACGCCGTGTTCCGGCCCTCAGATCGCTGCGCCGTGCCCGTCTGCCGGGCGCCGGCACATCCGGCGCCACCGACGATATCGCCTTCATCCGCAATGACCTCGTCGCATCCGCAGGCTGGCGCGGCTGGTAAAAGCCAGCCGGACCTGCGTCTGTCCGCCTGCGGCTGGGTAAAACAGGCCCGGCGCCTGCGGAACTTCAGCCGCGGCGGGCCGCCTCGATCGCGGCGACATCGATCTTCTTCATCGTCATCATCGCATTAAAGGCACGCTTTGCCTGATCGCCCCCCGCCGCCATCGCGTCGGTCAGCACGCGCGGCGTGATCTGCCAGGAAATGTCCCACTTGTCCTTGCACCAGCCGCATTCGCTCTCGCGGCCACCATGGCCGACAATCGCGTTCCAATAACGATCCGTCTCCTCCTGATCCTCCGTTGCGACCTGAAACGAGAAGGCTTCGTTGTGCTTGAACGCGGAGCCGCCGTTGAGGCCGATACAGGCAACGCCGAGAACGGTGAATTCGACGACCAGCACGTCTCCCTGCTGACCCGACGGATAGTCTCCCGGTGCACGGATGACCGCTCCAACGCTGCTGTCGGGAAATGTTTCGGCATAAAAATGGGCGGCGGCTTCAGCATCCTTCTCGTACCATAGGCAGATGGTATTCTTTGCCATTGCATTATCCTTTCGCTCTTTCACTCTCTCCATTGCGGCGAGAATTAGCACTCGAACCAGACTTTTCCAGCCTGTCAGAACCCATTTCAAACGCGGCACCCAAGGGCGGCGAAGAGGCATTCTCTCTATGCGATGGCGATGATCTCAAGCTCCTGATCGCCGCTGCCGGCGACATCGCCGACGGCCTTGCCGGTCAAGAGCCGGGCGACCGGCGAAACATAGGAAATCGATCCCGCCTTCGGATCCGCCTCGTCCTCGCCGACGATGCGGTACGTCTGGACGCGTCCGTCAATGCGGCTGAAGGTCACCGTACTGCCGAAGGAGACGCTGGCATTCGACACAGGTGCAGGCACCACCTCGGCCGTGTGAACCCTTGCTGCAAAATAGCGTGCATCGCGCAACGGATTTGCCATCTGCCGCCGCCGCTCATTGATATCCTCGATCGTGCTTGCAGCATCGCAGGCCGCGCGCGCCTGTTGAAGCTGCAATTCCAGCGCCCTCAATCCGGCCTCCGTCACCCGGTTCGGATGCTGCGAAACCGGCCGCTCCGGCAGATGGGTTTCCGCAGCCGTCTCAGCACTGTCGTCCTTGGCAAAGGCAACACTCAATTTATAGAACTCCGTTTTGGCATCATGTGGTCCCGCAGGTTTGCGGGACTATCTGAGGGATGACCACGCGCGCGTTTCACCTCGAGCAGTCAAATGCGTGAATAGAAGCCTATCACATGGCTCCGTCATCCACCTGGCACTTTATAACAACGCAACCAAGTCATCATTGAGAAAGGCGAACTTTTCCGGACGTAGCCATAGACCGCTAAGCGGCCGGCAATCTCCCTCTTCTCCCCGGCGGGGACCGTTGCATAATCGTCGAATTGACTGATGTGGCCGCAGGATAAGCGAGTTCTTTTGCCCTGGCTCGGTCGCCTGAGCAGGTTCTGGGCCGGTTAGGGGTGGTTTTTTCAGTTTCTGGGCGCGGTGCGGCCTTGGTCAGGTGGCCATTGTCACCCAGCGGCGCATGTTGAAGGCGATGGCGGCCATCAGCACCTGCGCTTCCGCCTTGGCAAGGCCACGATAGCGGATCAGGCCAAGACCCATGCGATGCTTGAGCGTGGCGAACGTCGTCTCGACGGCCGCCCGCCGCCGCGATATCAGCCGGTTGAACTGTTCAAGCCGCGGCGGCAGAGCGCGATGGTGACGGTTGGGCCGGCGCATCAGCCGTGGCTTGATGCCCTTGTCCTTCAAGGTCTGTTCGCGGGTATGGGTATGATAGGCGCTGTCGGCCATCACGCAGGCCTCGTCGCCGATGATCAGGCGGTCAGCGACGATGGTGTCGTTGACATTGGCCGGCGTGGTGACAATCCTGCGGATCAGGCCGGAACCTTCATCGACGCCGACATGGGCCTTGTAGCCATAGGCCGAACCGGCCTTGCCCTTGCGCAGGGTGAAGCGGGCATCCGGATCGCTCGGCGCCGCACGCTTCAACCGGCCGGTAGGATCGTCGCGGTCCATGCCGGAGATCGCGGCATCGAAGTCGCGATTGCGGCCTTCGGGCGGCCTTGCCGCCGTCGTTTCGATAACGGTCGCATCCAGCATCGTGCCGCGCCGCAGGATCAGGCCGGCGGCATCCAGTTGCCGGTCGAGTTCGGCAAACAGCGTGTCGAGCAGCGCTTGGCTGACCAAAAGGTTGCGGAAGCGGCAAAGCGTCGAATGATCGGGAACCGTCTCATCCAGCGCAAGGCCGACGAAACGCTTGAACGACAGCCGGTCGCACAGCGCTTCCTCAAGTTCCATGTCGGACAATCCGTAAAGCGACTGCAGCAAAAGCGCCTTGAACATCACAATCGGCTTGTAGGCCGGACGGCCGGCGCTCTTGTCGTCACGCAGACGGTTGAGATGCTTCTCGAAACGATACCACTTCACCAGCGACGACAGCCGCTCCAGACGACCGGCACCCTTGCCTTGCGGCATCAGCGCATCCACAAAACTGAACTGGCCACCATTCCGAACCGACATCGCACCATCTCCGCTGCTCGTAACAACAGAGAATCACAACCACAGAATTTTGCAACGGTTCCCGGCGGGGAGAAGGTGGCCCGCAGGGCCGGATGAGGGGGGCGAAGCCACATTGCAAAGTAAAGACTGACATACTGAAGGTCAGAAAAAAACCGGGAAATAAGGCTTTGCTATGCCGAACCGCCCGCTCATCCGCCCTTCGGGCACCTTCTCCCCGCTGGGGAGAAGAGGAGCGTTGCCCCCCCCTCAAGGCGAAGGAAAGGCGGGCTAACCGCGTGACAGTCTGGCAGGGATCGGCTAAACCAAGCCCCGCGAAACAACAGGCTTTCTTGATGACCGCTATCGATCCCGTCGCCAATCTTTCCGCCCTGATCCGCTGCCCGTCCGTGACCCCTGCCGAAGGCGGCGCGCTGACGGCCCTTGAAGCGATGCTGAAGCCGCTCGGCTTTGTCACCCACCGGGTGACGGCGACCGAGGAGGGCACGCCGGATATCGAAAATCTCTATGCCCGGCTTGGCACCGGTGGCCCGCACCTGATGTTTGCCGGCCATACCGATGTCGTTCCCGTTGGCGACGAGAGCGCCTGGACGCATGGGCCTTTTTCCGCCGATATCGCCAATGGCGACATGTATGGCCGCGGCGCCGTCGATATGAAGGGCGGCATTGCCTGCTTTGCCGCCGCCGTTGCCCGCTATATCGAGAAAAACGGCGCGCCTGATGGTTCCATTTCGTTCCTGATCACCGGCGACGAGGAGGGCCCGGCGATCAACGGTACGACCAAGCTGCTCGAATGGGCCGATGCCAAGGGCGAGCGCTGGGATGCCTGCCTGGTGGGCGAGCCGACCAATCCGGATCACCTCGGCGATATGATCAAGATCGGCCGGCGCGGCTCGCTATCGGGAACCATCACCGTGCACGGCGTCCAGGGCCATGCCGCCTACCCGCATCTGGCCGACAGCCCGGTGCGCGGTATTCTCTCCCTCACGCAAGCCCTGATGGACCCGCCCTTTGACGACGGCACCGATAATTTCCAGCCGTCCAATCTCGAAGTAACGACGATCGATGTGGCCAACACAGCTGTCAATGTCATCCCATCCAAGGCTTCGGCAAGCTTCAACATCCGCTTCAACGACACCTGGGAGGCCGACAGCCTCAAGGCCGAGATCATTGCGCGGCTGGACCGTGCCGCAACGGAAAGCCCGCTACGCCCCGGCCGCCCGCCGGTCCGCTACGATCTCGTCTGGAACGAACGCCCCAGCCACGTCTTCCTCACCCGCAACAATGCGCTGATCGCCTCGCTCTCCGGCGCCGTCGCGGCTGTGACCGGCCGCGAACCCAAACTATCGACCACCGGCGGCACGTCGGATGCGCGCTTCATCAAGGATTATTGCCCGGTCGTGGAGTTCGGCCTCGTCGGCCAGACCATGCACATGGTCGATGAACGCGTCGCCGTCGCCGATCTCGAGACCCTGACGCAGATCTACGAAACCTTCCTCAGCCGCTGGTTTGGCCATGCCGCAGATTGAGGAGATCGGAGCCTATCTGAAAGGTGTATGGCTGCTCATTCTGGGGGACAGAAGCGGCTTTGACTGGCTCGATATCACGGTAACGGGCGTCTGGCGCTCGTTTGCCGCGTTCCTCTGGTGCCTGCCGGCCATGGCGGTCGGCTGGGCGGCGTGGCGGCTGTTTTATCTGG
Source organism: Pararhizobium qamdonense (assembly GCF_029277445.1). Lineage (NCBI taxonomy): Bacteria > Pseudomonadati > Pseudomonadota > Alphaproteobacteria > Hyphomicrobiales > Rhizobiaceae > Pararhizobium > Pararhizobium qamdonense. The sequence continues at coordinate 4,214,309 of NZ_CP119566.1, forward strand.
AACAGATGCCGACAGGGACCGAAACCGGGCTCGGCTTCATCCTAAAACTGTTTCTCGTCGATATGACCATGTGGATCGTGCCACTGGTGCTGGTCGCCCTGCTGGCAAAGCCGCTCGGCTATGGCGACATGCTGGCCTCGATCATCATCAGCACCAACTGGCTCGCCGTCCCCACGGTCTATGCCATGGCTGTTCCGCTGGCGATCCGATTGGTCATCCCGGGCGGTCAGGGCCTGGCCTATCTCATGTCCCTGATCCTGCTGCTCGTCAATTTCACGGTGATTTTCCGGCTGGTCAAAACCGTGACCAACAACCAGCTTCTGCTCGCCTCGGCGATCTCGGCCCTTTTGATCCTGCCGTCGCTGATGTTGAGCGAAGCCCTGCCGCCGCTGTTCGGCCTGATGCCGGTCTATCCCGCGCCGCTTTGAGGCGCGGATGAGGCCCTAGTAATCGACCTGCATGAAATAAAGCCCCTCCGGCGGCGCGACGGGGCCGCAGGCCTTGCGGTCTCTCGCCTCCAGCGCTGCGCGCACGTCCTCCGGCGTCCAGCGCCCGTCACCCACCATTTTCAGCGTACCGGCAAACGAGCGGATCTGGTTGTGCAGGAAACTCTGCGCCGTCGCCCGGATCTCGATGACATCTTCATTGCGTGTCACATCCAGCCGGTCGAGCGTCCGCCACGGGCTGTTGGCCTGGCAATGCGTGGAGCGGAACGTGGTGAAATCATGATAGCCGACCAAGGTCTGGGCGGCCGCGTGCATGGCCTCGTGATTGAGCTTTTTCGATACCCACCATGCGCGCTTGGCCTCTAAAGCCAAAGGCGATGGCCGCGAAATGATGCGATAGAGATAATGCCGCCGCAGCGCGGAAAAGCGGGCATCGAAATCATCCGGCACATCCGCCGCCTCGATGATCGACACCTGTTGTCCGGCTTGGCCCAAATAGGCGTTCAGTGCATTGCGCAACGTCTCCGGCTTCCAGTCGCGCGAAAGATCCACATGCGCCACCTGGCCACGGGCATGCACGCCGGAATCGGTGCGCCCTGCGCCGCGGATCAAAGCGGGCTCGCGGGTCAGCGCCAGAATGGCCTTTTCGACCGCACCCTGCACGGAAGGACCATTGTCCTGCCGCTGCCAGCCGACATAATTGGAGCCGTCATATTCGATCGTCATGCGAAAACGCGGCATCAGGACAGCCTTGTACCGGCAGGAACGGGCGTGCCGCGCCGGAAGTCATCCGCATTCAGCACCTTGCCGCCGGCCTTCTGCAGCCGGGTCAGCCGCACGGAGCCATCGCCGCAGGCAATCGTCAGATCGTCGAACAGCGCCGTTCCGGTCTCGCCGCCGGCGGTTTCGACGACTGAGGAGAGGACCTTGATCCGCTCCAGCTTGCCACCGGTCTCAAGCTCGAACCAGGCGCCCGGAAAAGGCGACAGGCCGCGAATGTGATTGTGCACTTCCGTGGCCGTCTTGCTGAAATCGATCCGCGTCTCGGCCTTGCTGATCTTGGCCGCATAGAGAACGCCCTGTTCGGCCTGTGGCGTCAACGGCAGGTCGCCGCCATCGAGCCTCTCCATGGCGTCCTTCATCAACCCGGCACCGGCCAGCATCAGCTTGTCGTGCAGTTCGCCCGCCGTCATCTCGCTACCGATGGCGACGACCTTGGTCAGCGCCACGTCGCCGGTATCGAGCCCCTTGTCCATCTTCATCACCATCATGCCGGTCTCATGGTCACCGGCCATGATCGCCCGCTGGATCGGTGCTGCGCCACGCCAGCGCGGCAGGAGCGACGCATGGCCGTTGTAGCAGCCAAGCCGCGTGCCGCTCAGAATCTGTTCCGGCAAAAGCAGGCCATAGGCCACGACGACGGCGACATCGGCATCGAAATCCCGGAAAGTCTGGCGATCCGCAGCATCCTTGAAATTTACAGGCGTCAGAACCTCGATGCCCAGCAGTTCGGCCGCCTGATGCACCGGCGATTTCTGCAAATCGAGACCACGGCGGCCGCCGGGACGCGGCGGCTGCGTGTAGACGGCAACGATCTTGTGACCGGCGCTAGCCAAGCCCGCCAATGTCGGCACCGAAAATTCCGGCGTACCCATGAAGATGATGCGAAGCGGCATGGTGCGCGGTCCCCGTTCTGATCAGGCCCCTTCAAACGGGTTTACGAGCTTCAAATCAAGCCCCTCGAAGTCTTTTGTATTGCGCGTCGCCAGCGTCGCATCATGCGACAGGCAGATGGCGGCGATCATGGCGTCTTGAACGGAGATGGGCCGGCCGACACTTTCACGCTTTGCACTGAGCCTGCCGGCAAATATCGACGTTGCCTCGTTGAACTCGAGCACCCGCCCCCGAAACTGAACCGCGAGCGAATTCTCAAGCGAGCGGATATACCTTTCAGAACCCGTACGCTGATAAAACCGTTCCGCGCCATAGGATTGCTCCATGACGACGATGGCGTTGAGATACAAGTCCAATTCAGCTTGCCTGCGAAACCATGTTGTAACGTTCTTATCCGGGGATGATTTTACAAGCTCCGAAATGATATTGGTGTCGAGGACGATCATTCGAACTCCATGGCCGGACGGCCAAAATCCCTCTTCCGTTCCGCCTCGATTTCATCCAGAACAGCAGAAAAATCGTCACCCAAGCCTTCATCCGCTCCAAACGCGGCGCGCAGAACATCATAGGCCGGTTGCTCATCCAAAGGCTTGATATCGCTCTTGGCAATCAAGCCCCGGCGTAAAAGCTCTTTCGCCTCATCGGAAAGACTACGCCCGGTGCGGTCAGCCGCAGCAGCGATATCGCGCTTCAAAGCATCGGAAATATTTCGGATCAGCAGATCACCCATACGCAACCTCCACTATGATATCAGTGATATCATAGTCTCTCCGGCCCATATTTTCAATGGAAGCGTCAGATCGCCTTGGCGCCGCGGGTCTTGGCGGCCTTGGTGAACTTGCGGATCACCATTTCGCGCTTGAGCTTGGAAATGTGGTCGATGAACAGCACGCCGTTCAAGTGATCGATCTCGTGCTGCAAGCAGGTCGCCAAAAGGCCGTCGGCCTTGGCTGTCAGCTTCTTTCCGTCGAGATCGATATATTCGACCGTAATCGTCGCAGGACGTTCGACCTCGGCATAATAATCCGGGATCGACAGGCAGCCTTCCTCATACACGGACCGCTCGTCCGATGTGGTGAGGATTTTGGGATTGATGAACACCAGCGGCTGCTTTTCCTCGCCGTCCTTGGCAACATCGATCACCAGCATCTGGCGCGGAATGCCGATCTGGATCGCGGCCAGGCCAATGCCCGGCGCGTCATACATCGTATCCAGCATGTCATCCGCCAGATGGCGGATCTCGGCACTGACCGTTTCCACCGGCTGGGACAGCTGGCGCAGCACGGGATCGGGAAGAATGATGAGCGGCTTGATGGTCATCTGGCTCCCATAACCGATCTTTTGCGCCGATGGAATTCTCGTTTTCAAGATTTTTGCAGCCAATGCAGCAGTTTGTATTGGCGCGTTTACCAATGTTCTTGTTTTGATCTAGTCAGCAAACCCGAATCCCCTTACTCTCTTGCGATGGAACCGACAATTCTGACGCTCGATCAACCGCTTTTCATCCTTGGCTCCTACACGGTGACGCCGGGCATGTGCCTGTTCGGCGCTGCCGCAATCGTGCTGTTTGCCGGCATTCCGGCGGTTCTTCGCAGGCGGCGGGACCGGCAATCGGCAGATGATGCCGAGCAGCGGATGACGGCGCTGCTTGCTGCGCAGACCGAGATGCAGGGCCGCATCGCTGCGATGGCCGATGTGTTTGGCGCGCGCCAGTCCGAACTCAACCAGTCGATCAGCCAGCGGATCGACGGCATGACGCACCGGCTGGGCACCTCGATTACCGAGCAGACGAAGGCGACGCATGAAAACCTGCGGCGGCTGCAGGAGCGGCTGGCGGTGATCGATACCGCGCAGACCAATATCCAGTCTTTGGCCAAGGACATGGCCGGGCTGCAGAGCATTCTGTCCAACAAGCAGACGCGCGGCGCCTTTGGCCAGTCGCGCATGGAAACGATCATTGCCGATGGCCTGCCGATGGGCGCCTATGCCTTTCAGGCGACGCTTTCCAACGGATCGCGGCCGGATTGCACCATCCGCATGCCGAACGGCCAGCCGGCCCTGGTGATCGACGCCAAATTTCCGCTGGAGGGCTGGAATGCCATTCGCAGCGCCGAAAATCCTGACATGGTCCGGCAGGCGCAGCAACAGTTTCGCCGCGACATGGAGGTGCATATCCGGGATATCTCTGGAAAATACCTGATCGCCGGGGAAACCCAGGAGACCGCCTTTCTCTTCGTTCCCTCCGAATCGATCTTTGCTGAAATCCACGAGCATTTCGAGGGCATCGTCCAGAAAGCGCACCGGTCGCGCATCGTCATCGTTTCGCCGTCGCTTTTGATGCTGTCCATCCAGGTTATCCAGGCGATCCTGAGGGACGCCCGGATGCGCGAGCAGGCGCATCTGATCCAGGGCGAAGTGATCCGGCTGATGGAGGACCTGACCCGGCTCGACGACCGGGTGCGCAAGCTGCACGGCCATTTCCTCACCACCCAGAAGGACGTCGATGATATTCTGATCTCCTCGGACAAGCTGAAGAAGCGCGGCACGCGCATCGAGGCACTGGACCTCGAGACGGCGGGCGCTGCTCAAGACGGAAAGACCGATCAGAAATCCTTCGATACGCGTATCGGGCAATTGAAGCTGCGGGTGGTTGACGAGGACTAACCCGGTCGGGCACTGTCCCGGAAAAATCGGCTGCCCCGGGAGACACCTTACATGATCACAGTTTTCGGCTCCATCAACATGGACCTGATCGCCACCACCGCACGCCTGCCCAAGCCCGGCGAAACCGTGACCGGCACCGGGTTTTCCACCGCTGCCGGCGGCAAGGGCGCCAATCAGGCACTGGCGGCGCGCCGCGCCGGAGCGGCCGTGCGCATGGCTGGAGCCGTCGGCTCCGACAGCTTTGCCGATGGAGCGCTTGCGCTGCTGAAGCAGGCGGGCACCGACCTGTCGCTGACGAAAACAGTGAGCGAACCGACCGGCACCGCGCATATCCTCGTCGGTGGCGATGGTGAAAACGTCATCGTCGTGGTGGCGAGCGCCAACGGCACGGTCGGCGCAGGCGATGCGCAATCCGCCGTCGAGACGATGGATGCTGGCGATACGCTGATGCTGCAGCTCGAAATTCCGGCCGCTTCGGTCGAAAAAGCGCTCGTTGCGGCCAAGAGCAAGGGCATTACCTCGATCATCAACATTGCGCCGTTGACAGCGGATGCCGCACGGCTTGGCCGGATGGCGGATATTGTCGTCGCCAATGAAACGGAATTCGAGCTTCTGGCCGGGCGCGAAGGGCTGTCGGCTGCCGAGCGTGAGGAGGCCATGCAGGCGCTGTCGCGGGAAACAGGCCAGACTGTCATCGTCACGTTGGGCGCCGAGGGCGTTGTAGCCGTGCGCAACGGCGCGATCCATCGCGCCAAGGGTTTGAAGATCGAGCCGGTCGATACGGTTGGCGCCGGCGATACCTTCTGCGGTTATCTTGCCGCAAGCCTCGATGCCGGGCTCGATTTCGACGCGGCGCTGCGCCGTGCGGCGGTTGCAGGCTCTCTTGCCTGCCTCAATCCGGGCGCCCAGCCGGCCATTCCGCTGGCCGCCGAGGTGGATGCAAAAATCTGACCGGTTCTGAGCGCAACTGCGCCTCAGCGCAATCAGAACAGCGAACGTCGCCCGCACGCCACGCAGTAGAAAATCCCCTATAAACTATGGGATTTCAGTCTCTGACGTTGTTCTAATTTTAATAAATTCCGCGCTATCAAAAAGCTGCAAAGGCCGCCTTCCAAGGATCAAGGGCGGCCTCACGATGCCGGTCGGCATCTGGCGCCCTATGAGGGGGCATCTCCCATCCAAAGATCGCGTCATTCTGCGGCTTGAAATCCGCGGACCTCTCACAATGCGGGGACATTCATGTTCAAGTTCCAGGCCAAATCGCTGGCCACAAAGCTTATCGCGGTCACGGGCGGCACTATCGCGCTCGTCCTTCTCGCCTCCAACTACGTGCTCATTTCCCAGACGCAGGATCGTGTCGAGACGCTGGTCATCGACCAGGCGCGGACCGAAGCGAAATCCATTGCATCCGACATTGCCAGCAACATTGCCGAGCTGGCGGGCGCTGCCCGCTCTACAGCCGGGATCATCGGACGCGGCCAGGAAGGCGGCTATCTCGACCGCAAGGCCGTCGTCGATCTGCTCAAAGCCAATGTCGAAAAGAATACATTCGCGTTTGGCAGCTGGTTTGCCGAAGAGCCCAATGCTTTCGATGGCAAGTCCAAGGATTATGCCGGCCAGAAGGATTTCGGCGCCAGCAAGGACGGAACGCTGAACCCCTACTGGACAAAGAGCAAGACCGGCATCGCGTTTTCGACCTTCGATTCCGACTATGCGGCCGACTGGTATGGGCTGGCTGCCAAGAGCCAGAAGGGCGCGATGTCCCCGCCCTACACCGAGACCACGACGGGCGACAGCAACTCGATGTCCTCGATCGCCTATCCCGTTATCTCCAACGGCAAGCTGATCGGCGTCAGCGGCGTCGATGTTTCGCTGTCCTCGCTTGCCAACAAGATGAAGGATGTCCGCCCCTTCGGCACCGGCCGCGTGACCCTTCTCTCGCAGAGCGGCAAATGGCTGGTCGCACCGATCCCGGACCTCTTGATGAAGGATTATGACGGTATCGGCGCCGATATCGTCAAGACTGCGCTGTCGACTGCAAAGCCGGGCATGATCCATGACCTGACATACGATGGCAACGAAACCTTCGAGCGTGTCGTCTACCCCTTCAGCCTGCCTGACGTGAACACGACCTGGGTCGTGCTCGTCGATGTGCCGCAGAGCGCCATCAACGCCCCCATCATCGATCAGACCTATATGATGATCATCGGTGGCCTGATCGTGCTGGGCGCCGTGCTTCTCGGCCTCTACCTTGCGGTCCGCAGCTTCGTTCAGAAGCCGCTTGCAGGTCTGGTCAGCGATGTGGAAAACCTCAGCAAAGGTGTTTATACCAATGCCGTATCCGGCCAGGACCGCACCGATGAGACCGGTTCCGTCGCCAAGGCGCTTGAAGGCTTCCGCCATAGGCTCGCCGATACCAAGCGTCTGGAAGCCGAGGCGCAGCAGGAGCGCCGGTCGTCCGAACAGCAGCGCAGCCAGTCCGAAGCCGAACGCGCCCAGTCTAGCGCCACCCAGCGCGAGATTGTTGCCAAGCTTGCCAAGGGCCTGTCGCAGCTTTCCTCGGGTGATCTTGCCTATCGCATCACTGACGACTTCCCCGGTGAATATGCCCAGCTGAAGACCGACTTCAACTCCGCCATGGATAGCCTCGAAGAGACGATCCAGACGGTCAACAGCTCGGTCGTCAACATCGGCACCGGCACCAGCGAAATCAGCAACGCTGCCAACGATCTTTCGCACCGCACCGAGCAGCAGGCCGCAAGCCTGGAAGAAACGGCAGCGGCGCTCGATCAGCTGACCTCGCAGGTCAATGCCAGCGCCGACAATGCCAAGGTGGCGGCAAAATCCGTCGAGACCGCCAGCAGCGACGCCGAACAGTCCGGCGAAGTGGTGCAGAAGGCGATCGCCGCGATGAAGGGCATCGAGCAGTCCTCCGGCGAAGTCAGCCGCATCATCGGCGTTATCGACGAGATCGCGTTCCAGACCAACCTCCTGGCGCTCAATGCCGGTGTTGAAGCGGCCCGCGCCGGGGATGCCGGCAAGGGATTTGCCGTGGTTGCCCAGGAAGTGCGCGAGCTTGCCCAGCGCTCGGCCAATGCCGCCAAGGAGATCAAGCAATTGATCAACACCTCGGCCGGCCAGGTTCGCGATGGTGTCGATCTCGTCGGCCGTGCCGGTGGCGCGCTGCAGAAGATCGCCGACCAGGTGGTGCAGATCAACGGGCTCATTCGCCAGATTTCCGGCTCGGCCTCGGAACAGGCTGTCGGCCTGAAAGAGATCAACACGGCGGTCAACCAGATGGACCAGGTGACCCAGCAAAATGCTGCGATGGTGGAAGAGACAACCGCCGCCAGCATGGCGTTGAACGAGGAAGCCCGCGCGCTGAGCACGCTCGTCTCCCGCTTCCATGTCGCCCGTCACGGCCAGCCGTCCACCGAGATGCTGCGCAACACGGCCGACCGGATGCGGGCACCAGTCCGGTCATCCGCGCCTGCCTACAGTGCGCCTGCGAAATCCGCTCCGGCCCGCTACAGTGCGCCGGCGCCAAGGGCGGTGCCGCAGGTCTCCGGCAACACTGCGCTTTCCCAGGATAATTGGGAAGAGTTCTGAACTGATAACACAACCTACGGGAACGGCGCCCTTGCGGCGCCGTTTTTCGTTCAGGCATTCTGCGGCTTTTTTTAGTATTTCCAATATTTTAGATGAACGACCGGTTCACATTGCGTTCATAGCGATAAGCGCAAGGTCCGGCATCACATCGAAAGGATGGAACTATGAACACGACAATCAAGACACTGGGCGCCGCTGCCATCGCCGTCATGGTCGGCCTGACATCGTTCATGCCGGCATCTGCAGCACCGGTCCGGGCAAACGACGTTCAGCTGTCGTCCAGCGTCGAACTGGCGCAGTACCGCCAGCGCGATTCGGATGCGCCGCGCTGGAAGAAGCGTCACCAGAACAGGCATGATCGCGCCGAGCGCCGCCAGGAACGCCGGGGCTATTGGAACGGGCACCGTGGTTACCGCGAACATCGCCGCGGCTACCGCCGCCATAGCGACGGCTACTACTATTCTCCGGAAGTTTTCCGTCTTTACATTCGCTAACTGAGAAACGGCCGCCACTTTGAAACGTGGCGGCCGGTTCGTTTGAAGAGGTTACAGCCGGGCGATGCGCTCGGTCAGAAGGTCGAAGAAACCCTGGTCATCGACCTCGCGCATGACCTTGGCATTGTGCTTGCGGCCAGTCACCTGCCACCAATCGACGACGGTCATGCCCACGGTGAGTTCGGACCTGGTCTCGATCTCAACGTTGCAATCGCGGCCCTTGAACAGGTCGGGACGCAGGACATAGGCGATCACGGTCGGATCATGCAGCGGGCCGCCATCGGAACCGTATTTCTCGATATCGAAGCGCTCGAAGAATTCCAGCATCTCGGCCATCGCAACCGCTGCCGGCGAGCCGATCGCCTTGATCTTTTCGACGCGGGCCTTGTGGGTTAAAACCCGGTGCGTGACATCCAGCGGCATCATCACGATCGGAATGCCCGACTTGAAAACGATGTCGGCGGCGTCCGGATCGACGTAGATATTGAATTCGGCTGCCGGCGTAATGTTGCCGCCCTCGAAGAAGCCGCCCCCCATCATGACGATTTCGCGCACGCGCGGTGCAATCTGCGGCGCCTTGTTGAGCGCCAGCGCGATATTGGTGAGCGCACCTAAGGTACAGAGCGTGACGGTGCCAACCTCTTCCGAAAGCAGGGTCTCGATGATGAAATCGACCGCGTGCTGTGTTTGCATCGGCATGGTCGGCTCCTCGACCACCGGGCCGTCCAAGCCGGTCTTGCCATGCACATGTTCGGCTGTCACCAACTGGCGTACCAGCGGCCTGTCGGCTCCGGCATAGACCTTAACGTCGCGGCGGTTGCACAATTCGCAGATCACCCGGATATTGCGGGAGGTCAACGCCACCGGCACATTGCCGGCAACTGCGGTGATCCCGAGCACGTCCAGTTCGCCAGGGCTGCCGAGCGCCAGCATGATGGCGGCGGCATCGTCCTGCCCCGGATCGGTATCGATGATAATCTTTCTCGGCGCGGGCATGCGGGTCTCCTCCAAATCAGCGAGCGGGACTATGATTTGCCTCTTGGTCCAGTGCAAGCGCCTTGCACTCGCTACGCACAGCTACCATATTGAAGCCTCTCGGATGCTGCCTCGCAGGTCCGTCAAAACAGTCGCTTGAGCTGCAAGGACTAGATATGACCCGGATCACGCCCTTTACGAGCCCGCTGCTGCTCGGTTTCGACGCGATGGAAAAGACCCTTGAGCGCATTGCCAAGGGCAATGACGGCTACCCTCCCTATAATATCGAGCGCGTGCGCCGGGACGACACATCCGGCGAGCCGGACAGCCTGCGAATCACGCTGGCCGTTGCCGGTTTTTCAGAAGACGATCTCGACGTCACGACCGAGGAAAACCAGCTGATCATTCGCGGGCGCCAGACTGAAACGGGGGAACGCGACTATCTGCACAGGGGCATTGCGGCGCGCCAGTTCCAGCGGATGTTCGTACTTGCCGAGGGAATGCAGGTTTCCAAGGCGCAGTTGAAGAACGGCCTGCTCTCTGTCGATCTCATTCGTCCAGAACCTGTCCGTATGGTAAAGAAAATTAATATTTTGGTCGCAGAGTAGGATAACCGGCAGCCTCTGCCGGCTGCACCAAGGACCCGGCCGCTCCCAATGGCCCCGAACTTCGTACAGTAAAATCAATGTGTTGCGGGTTTCAATTGTCTTATCGGCGATGGAATCGGCAAAGCCACGGAGTACGACTCATGGGATTGAAACACGTCAGCTCGCATCTGTCGAAAAATGACCTGGCGCATCTGGGCGCCGGCGAAGTTGGCTATATTCGCAAGATGCGCTCGGACGAAGTGTCCCGCGTCTTTCCGGAAGCGCCCAATATGGATCCCGACCTCGACCTATGGGCACTGTTCGGTGCCGACGGCACGCCGATCCTTCTGACCGACAACCGTTCCAGCACCTTCTTCAAGGCCGCAGAAGACGACCTGCGCACCGTGAGCCTGCATTAAATCACAGGCAAGTGACATTGCGGCTTAGTTTTGATCGACGTTCAGGATTGAACTGAGCCGCTGTCTCCTCATCGCGGCGCTTCGACGATTTCGCCTTAGACGTCATAGACGCCGCCTCTCCTGCGGATTGATGGGCCCTTCGTCGCCTTCCGGCGTCCCATTCCCGAAGCCGAAACATGACCGCCCCTGACCGTATTGACATATCGGTAAATCTCGATATTATCAGCGCATGGATTTGCTCGAAATATTCAAAGCCCTGTCAAACCGCACACGACTTGAAATCGTGCAGGGTTTGAAGGATCCCGTGAAGAACTTCCCTCCACAGGATGAAGGTGACGTTCTGACGGTCGGGGTCTGCGTCAGCAGCATTCAAGAGGGCGTCGGACTGTCGCAATCGACGGTGTCCGATTATCTTGCGACGCTGCAACGAGCAGGCCTGGTGGAAGCCAGGCGCATCGGCCAGTGGACCTACTATAAACGCAACGAAACAACCATCAGCGCTTTGGCCGGGATCATCGGCAAAGACCTGTAATTTTTACCATAGAATATCGGTAATTCGCGATATTTCTTTTTAACGAAACGAGGATTTGCAATGAAAGCGATGATGCTTCACTCTTTTGGCGGCCCGGAAGCGTTCAAACTTCGCGACGTGCCGACGCCTGTTCCGCATGCGGGACAGGTCCTGGTGCGCGTCCATGCGACGTCGATCAATCCCTTGGATTACCAGGTCCGGCGCGGTGACTATCGCGACCTGGTGCCATTGCCGGCCATTACCGGTCATGACGTATCCGGAGTGGTGGAAGCAGTCGGCCCCGGCGTGACGATGTTTTCTCCAGGAGACGAAGTCTGGTACACGCCGCAAATATTCGACGGGCCGGGAAGCTATGCCGAATACCACGTTGCGAACGAAAACATTATCGGAACAAAACCCAGTTCGCTCAGCCATCTCGAGGCGGCAAGCCTGAGCCTGGTTGGCGGTACCGCGTGGGAGGCCCTGGTCGTCCGTGCAGCTCTCAGAGTTGGGGAAAGCATCCTGATCCATGGCGGTGCGGGAGGGGTCGGCCATGTGGCGATCCAGCTCGCCAAAGCCATCGGTGCGAACGTGTTCACGACCGCACGCGAGGATAACTTCGCGTTCGTACGCAGCATGGGCGCGGACGTTGTCATCGACTACAGGAACGAAGATTATGTCGATGTTATCATGCGGGAAACGGGGGGCCGTGGCGTCGATGTCGTGTTCGACACCATTGGTGGCAACACATTGGCGCGCAGCCCGGATGCGCTCGCACAACTCGGCCGCGTTGTCACGATCGTGGACATTACAGAGCCACAGAACGTCGTTCAGGCCTGGGGCAAGAACGCGAGTTACCACTTCGTTTTCACACGGCAAAACCGGGGCAAGCTGGACGAACTGAGCGCACTGGTAGAGCGCGGGCAGTTGCGGCCCCATGTGGGCGCCGTCTACCCGCTTGCCGACATTCCCCTCGCCCATGCCCGGCTGGAGGCCCCCAACAACGGCCTTCGTGGAAAAATCGCGATCGCAGTCGAGCCTTCGGCTCATCCCGCAAATGCGGACATTTGACCGTTGAGTGTTAGAGCCGCCGGAATGTCAGATAGGCGGACTTGCGGCCTTCCCGGCGTGCCTTGGCCTCATAGCGCGTGCTCGGCCAGCCGGCATAGGGCGTCAGCCAGTCACTGGCATTTTCGGCCGTCCAGTCGAATGCCGGGTGGTCGTGGCAATGCGACAGCGTCCAGTTGACATAGCTATCGATATCGGAGGCGAAGCAGAAGATGCCGCCGGGTTTCAGCACGCGCGCGAACCGGTCGAGATTGACCGGGGAGACGAAGCGGCGTTTCCAGTGCTTCCGCTTCGGCCAGGGATCGGGATAGAGAAGATCGATCTGGTCGATCGCGTTTTCCGGCAGCCAGTCCAGAACCTGCGTCGCGTCGTCATCATGCAGGCGGATGTTTTCGACACCGCGCTCCTCGATATATCCCACCAGCTTTGCCATCGAATTGACGAAGGGCTCGACGCCGATAAAACCGGTCTCTGCGTCTTCGGCCGCGCGGTGGATCAGGTGCTCGCCGCCGCCAAAGCCGATTTCCAGCCGCACGCGGCCCACCGGATTGCGAAACAGCGTCTTCACGTCGTCCGGTGCCGGCGATGCCAGATCAAGCCTCAGCAAGGGAAGCACGGTTTCGAGATGCGTCGCCTGCAGCGCGCGCAAAGGCTTGCCCTTGCGGCGGCCGAAGAAAGCTTCGGTCGAACGGCTGCGATGCTGGTCAGTCATGGCAATGTCTTTCACGATAAAAGCGGACGTCTCCGTCAGGAAACATCCGCTTTACAGTTTTATCGGCAGGTCCGTAAAGAGCCGGATCAGGCGGCCTTCAGGGCTTCGTCCTTCAACGCATCCTTGAGCGGCTTGACGAGATCAAGCTTTTCCCAGGAGAAGGAGCCGTCGCGGCCGGCCTTGCGGCCGAAATGACCATAGGCCGAGGTCTTGGCATAGATCGGCTTGTTGAGGTCCAGATGACGGCGGATGCCCGACGGGGACAAATCCATCGTCTTGCGGATCGCAGCTTCGACCTGGTCTTCCGTCACTTTACCGGTGCCATGCAGATCGACATAGATCGACAAAGGCTGTGCGACGCCGATCGCATAGGCGATCTGGATCGTGCAGCGGTCTGCCAGACCGGCGGCAACGACGTTCTTGGCAAGGTATCGCGCCGCATAGGCTGCGGAACGGTCGACCTTGGTCGTGTCCTTGCCGGAGAATGCGCCGCCGCCATGCGGGGCTGCGCCACCATAGGTATCGACAATGATCTTGCGGCCGGTCAGGCCCGCATCACCATCCGGCCCGCCGATCACGAACTTGCCGGTCGGGTTGATGTACCAGTTGCAGTCATCGGCAATGGCGATGTCATGCAGCGCTTCGCGGATATAGGGCTCGACGACGCTGCGAACCTTGGCCGAATCCCAGCTTTCATCGAGATGCTGGGTCGACAGGACGATCGAGGTTACTTCCGCCGGCTTGCCGTCGATATAACGGACCGTGACCTGGCTCTTGGCGTCAGGACCCAGGCGGCCGGCGTCGCCGCCGCCCTTCTTGCGGGCCGTGGCAAGCAGATCGAGAATGCGGTGCGAATAATAGATCGGCGCCGGCATCAATTCTGCGGTTTCCTTGCAGGCGTAACCGAACATGATGCCCTGGTCGCCAGCGCCTTCGTCGCCCTGCTTGTCGGCGGCATTATCGACGCCCTGGGCGATATCGGCCGACTGCGGATGCAACAGCACGTCGATCTTGGCGGTCTTCCAGTGGAAGCCTGCCTGCTCGTAACCAATTTCGCGGATGGCCTTGCGGGCGGCAGCCTTGAACTTGGCCGGGTTGATAACCGGATGTCCGGCGGCATCTTTCAGGACGTTGCCGTCCTTGTCCTTCTTCAAAAGCGTGTCCGGCACCCGCACTTCGCCGGCGATCACCACGCGGTTGGTGGTTGCCAACGTCTCGCAGGCGATGCGAACTCCCCAGGGGTCAACCCCGGTCTTGGCGGCTTCACGATACACAAGGTCAACAATTTCATCGGAAATCCGGTCACAGACTTTGTCCGGATGACCTTCTGCCACGGATTCACTCGTAAACAGGTAGTTAGCGCGCATGCGGGAAGTCCCCTCAAAGAAAAAACTGCTTCAACCGTGTTAGTGATTTTGCCAGGAAATGACAAGCACACAAGGACATAAATATATCTTTATATGGGTAATGGAGGAACAGTTTTCCGGGCTTTTGATGCTTAAAAGCCGCATTTCAGCAATTTGAAGAGCGTGAGGTCAAGGTGGCCCCTGGAATCCGGGCACAAAAAAAGCGGCACTGTCCGGCCGCTTTTTTTCATCTATGGATTGCAGCAGCCTATTATTCGGCTTCTGCTTCCGCTGCCAGTGCCTTGACGAGGTCCACCAGCTTGCGGCGTACCTTGGGATCGCCGATCTTGACGAAGGCGCGGTTCAGCTGAAGCCCTTCCGAGGACGACAGGAAATCGACCACGTAGTTGGAGCTTGAGGCTTCGGCCATGCCAGACGGACCGGTTGACGAATCGCCCGGTGCATCTTCGAAAAAGAAAGAGACCGGAACATTCAAGATGCTTGAAATGTTCTGAAGGCGGCTGGCGCCGACACGGTTCGTGCCTTTTTCATATTTTTGAATCTGCTGGAAGGTGATCCCGAGGCTCTCTCCGAGTTTCTCCTGGCTCATGCCCAGCATGGTACGGCGAAGGCGGATCCGGCTACCGACATGAATGTCGATAGGGTTCGGCTTCTTCTTGTTCTCTATCATAACGGTTTCCTAATAAGCGAAGTTTCAGTTGCTCCCATAACCTGGACACTTGCCGAGAGCAGACTACACGTCACGATGTGTAGCCGGGGCGGAAACCCCCCGAACATAGGTGAAGATCGATGGTGAGTGCCACTATGCAATTTTAGGGGTTTTTGGTCAATTCTCTCGCAGAATAAAACTTGCACGGGAAATAAGTGCTAAACCGAGCAGGAGGCACCCAATCAGGATTGCGTTCCTTTCCTGCTGCTCGTGGCTCATTAGCAAATCAAACTTTCCCGGCAAAAGTGTGTCCACGAAGCCCTTGGTTCCGAAGGGGAACCCGGTGACGATCTCTCCCCTGCCATTGATGACGGCGGATATCCCGGTATTGGCATCGCGGATGAGCGGCAGACCCGTTTCCACGGAGCGAACCCGCGCCTGTTGAAAATGCTGATAGGGGCCGGGCGTATTGCCGAACCATGCGTCGTTGGTGAGATTGAGCAAGGCATCGGCCTGAGATGCCTCGCGGCCGATTTCCTGAGGAAAAATAGCCTCATAGCAGATCAGTGGATAAAACGTCCGGCCACCTGGCAACGTCAACAGCGTCCGCGTTGCCGCAGCCGAAAAACCGCCGGGCATGGCGACCGTGTCGAGGCCCGCCGCCGACAGAAGGCTTTCCAGCGGCAGATATTCACCAAAGGGGACCAGATGGACCTTATCGGCCGCGCCGACGATCTGGCCGCGATCGTCGATGACGTAAATCGAATTGTAATAGCGCGGCGGCTGGCCGGCACCGCTGGCTTCGGCCCGTACTGCGCCGGTAATCAAAAGCTGGCCATCCTGCAGCACATCGGAAATTCGCAGCAGCGCATCCGGATTTTCGGTCAGGATGAACGGCACGGCGGTTTCCGGCCAGACGACGATATCCGGACGCTTGCCGCCATCGGCGGATGGCGCCTGCGTCAGCGCCAGATGCTCTTCAAAGATCGCCATGCGCTCGGCGTCGTCGATTTTCTGCGATTGATCGATCAAGGGCTGAACAAGCCGGATCGTCAGGGCGGGATCGGCCGGTGGCGGCAGTGGCTGTTCCAGCCGGTAATAGCCGTAGCCGAAATGGGCGGCGACCAGAACTACGGCAAGGCCCAACCCAAGGCTCAGCCCTTTGCGCGTGCCGATGAGTGCCGGCGCTGCGAAGACGAAGACAGCCAGCATATTGACGCCGGCAAGGCCGATCACGGACGCCGACTGCATCATCAGCGGAATCGGCATGGCGGCATAACCGATGGCATTCCAGGGAAAACCGGTCAAAACGAAGCTGCGCAGCCATTCAAACACGCCGAACGCAAAGGCGAGCGCTGCGATCCGGCCCATACCGTCAGTCCAAAGGATGCGGGCAATGGCCGTAGCGAACGCATAGAAGAAGGCCAGAAACGCCGGCACCCCGATCACCGCCAGCGGCACGGCCCAGGCAAATTCATCGGCTTCGACGAGAAGCGCATTACCCAGCCACCAGAGGCCGCCCAGAAAATAGCCGAAGCCGAAACACCAGCCGATCCAGAATGCCGGAAAACTGCGCCGGACGAACCCGTGGTCGGGATTGCCCGAGGCGCCGTCGATCAGCCAGACGAGAATGGGAAAAGAGAGAAACGGCGCGGCAAAAACGCCAAACGGAGGCAAAGCGAAAACGGCGATCAGACCGGCAACAAAAGCGACAAGCGCCCGGCGGGCGCCCGACAACAGCATGATCCTGCCCGCAAGCCACTCCATTCACATCCCCCAATCGGCGCAAGCCGCCACACGGGTTATCCGCGCGGCCGATCGAATCGCGCAGCAACCGTTCACCCCGAATCAACCGGGGGCAGTGTTCCAAAAAAGTGGCGGCTTGTCGTGCCCGGAAACGCCGTTTCGGCGGTTCTGGCGTGGGGTTAGAGCCTCGTGCGATCAATGAGGCGCATTCTGTTGCCTCAAATCGGCCGATCCACCAGAAGGATGGCGCAGGGCGATGCCGCCCCATCGGACAAGCCATCCGACGCAGTGGGCGGCCGATTTGAGGCAACAGAATGCGCCTCATTGATCGCACGAGGCTCTATCCCGTTTCGCGCAGCGAGGTCTCCGGCTGGGCGATTGGCGTTGCCTCGAATGGCAGATCCTCTTCGCCCTTTACTGGACGGCGGCGGGCCGGCGGGCGCTTGCGCACGATCCGCACGCGCTTCACGCGGCGCGGATCGGCATCCAGCACCTGGAATTCAAAGCCGGGAATGGCCTGAACCACCTCGCCACGGGCGGGAATACGGCCGAGCGCAGCAAAGACCAGGCCACCCAGCGTATCGACATCCTCAAGCTGCTCGCGCACATCGAAATCCGGCCCGATCGCAGCGGCAATCTCTTCCAGTTCGACGCGGGCATCGGCGACAAATACGTCATCCGAGGTTTTGGCGAACATCACTTCTTCATCGTCATGCTCGTCTTCGATATCGCCGACGACCATTTCAACGATATCTTCCAGCGAGGCGAGGCCATCGGTCCCGCCATATTCGTCGATCACCAGGGCCATCTGAATACGGGCGGCCTGCATGCGCTGCATCAGGTCAGAGGCATGCATGGATGGCGGCACGAACAGGACCTGCCGGATGATGCCGGCCTCTTCAACCGTCTTGGACAGATCGATACGGCCGAGATCGAAACCGGGCTTGGGCTGGCGCACCGGCTTCTCCGGCTTTTCCGCCGTGATCGCCGTCGCAGTTGCGGTCGAACGGCTGCCATTGCGCCGCTTGTTGCGGGCCTGCTTGGTCACATAGGACAGCAGGTCGCGGATATGGACCATGCCGCGGGGATCATCGAGGCTTTCGCTATAGACCGGCATGCGCGAGCGGCCGGATTCCTCGAAAATCACCATCAGTTCGGCAATGGTGATGCTGAGATCCACGGCCTCGATATCGGCACGCGGAACCATGACGTCCTCGACGCGGACTTCGCGGAAACGCAGGATATTGTTGAGCATGGCGCGTTCGGCCGGCGAAAAGGCCGTATCGCCATCGGCGCCACCTGTCATCAGCGCATCGGCAAGATCTTCACGAAGGCTGGAGGCATTGCCCGCACGCCAGATCCGGGCTGCACGGCTCCAGAAGGAGGAGCCCGACTTGCCGTTCTCAGGTTTCGGGGCGGTGCTACTACTGCCCGCTTCATCCTGACTGGAGGCTTCCGCCTCGTCTCTTACAACCGGGGCCGGCTGCGCTCTAAAATCGCTCATTGTTCCAAACTATCAAACGGGATCACTATCCCCATAGGGATCAGATAAACCAAGACCGGCCAAAATGCGAGTCTCAAGGCTCTCCATTCTTTCCGCATCACTCTCAATGAGGTGATCATAGCCGAAAAGATGCAGAAATCCATGCACCAGAAGATGGGTGAGATGCTCATCGAACGGCTTACCGAGATCGTCAGCCTCGCGCACCAGCGTCTCATAAGCAAGGATGATATCGCCGAGCATCGGCCCCGGCATCTTGCCGGGGGTCACCGGAAAGGCCGGGAATGACAGCACGTTTGTCGGCTTGTCCTGGCTGCGCCATTCCGCGTTGATCTCTCTGATCGACGCATCGTCGGTGAAAACCAGCGAGACTTCCGGCGGCATTTTTGGAAAAGGCTGCTTTTCCGCGCGCTTGAGAACATCGGCGCTTGCGCCAAGCACGCGCTCGCTCAGCGATAAAAGGTCCGTCTCGGAAGGCCATGAACCTTCCTCGACGCTGATCTGGATATCAAGGCTCGTCATGAATTGCTGCGTCCGCCTCAGCGGTCGCTCTGCTCGCTTTCATCATGCACGGCCGTCGTGGCCTCATAGGCGCGCACGATCCGGGCAACCATCGGATGGCGGACGACGTCGACGTCCTTGAAGCGGACGACCGAAACGCCTTCGACACCTTTCAGGATCTGCAGGGCTTCGACCAAACCGGACTTGACGCCGCGCGGCAGGTCGACCTGGCTTGGATCGCCCGTGACGATCATCCGGCCGTTTTCGCCGAGACGCGTCAGGAACATCTTCATCTGCATCGCCGTGGTGTTCTGCGCCTCGTCGAGGATGACGGCGGCATTGGCAAGCGTGCGCCCACGCATGAAGGCGAGAGGAGCGATTTCGATGACGCCGGCGGTGATTGCCCGTTCAACCTTGTCGCCCGGCATCATGTCATAGAGCGCATCGTAGAGCGGACGCAGATACGGATCGACCTTGTCCTTCATGTCACCCGGCAGGAAGCCGAGGCGTTCACCCGCTTCCACGGCCGGACGCGACAGCACGATGCGATCGACGGCGCCGCGTTCCAGGAGTTGTGCTGCGTGCGCGACCGCCAGATAGGTCTTGCCGGTACCGGCGGGACCGACGCCGAACACCAGTTCGGACCGCTCCAGCGCGCGCATATAGGCATCCTGCGTCGGCGTGCGGGCCGCAACGGTCTTCTTGCGCGTTGAAATCTGCGCGAGGTTCAGCTTGGCTTTCTTTTCCATGGTCGGCAACTGTAGCTGGTCATCGGCGGCAACCGCCATGCGGATGGCGCCTTCGACATCGGAGGATTCGACGGTGCTGCCGTTCTGCAGGCGGCCGTAGAGATAATCGAGCGCCCGGCGTGCCTGATTGGTGGCGACCACCTCACCCGAGATCGAAACGGAATTTCCGCGCGGCCGTGCATCGATATGCAGGCGCTGTTCGATCAATTTGAGATTTTGGTCAAACTGGCCAAACAGCTCGCTGGCGAACCGGTTGTTCTCAAATGTGAGCACGAAGTGATTGACGTCTGTCGCGGATGTTTTCGACTGGCGCGGCGAGGATGAAACCAATTCGTGTCCGTTCAAGCGGTCAGGCTCCTTGAGTTAGCGGTCCCTCAGCTTACCACTTCGGCAAACAGACTGTTAGGCCCCGCACCAGTGATTCGTACAGAAACAATGTCACCGATTTGCGATGCGTTTGCATCAACATTCACCGATTGCAGCCAGGGTGAACGTCCGATCAACTGTCCGGGCATCCGGCCGGGCTTCTCTAAAAGCAGGTCGATAGTCTTGCCGATACACTGTTGTGCAAATTCGTTTTGCTGTTTCAGCAACAAAGCCTGCAATCTTTCCAATCGCTTGGCCTTGACGTCCTCCGGCACCTGATCGCCGAGATCGGCGCCGGGAGTGCCTGGGCGGGTCGAATATTTGAACGAAAATGCCTGTGCATAACCAACGGTTTCGACGAGGCGCAGCGTGTCCTCGAAATCCTCGTCGGTCTCGCCGGGGAACCCGACGATAAAATCGCCCGACAGCGCCAGATCGGGTCTTGCCGCCTTGATGCGGGCGATCAGCGCGATGTATTCCGCCGTTGTATGGCGCCGGTTCATCGCCTTGAGGATACGGTTGGAGCCGGATTGGATCGGCAGATGCAGATAGGGCATCAGCTGCTTCAGATCGCGATGGGCCTCGATCAGGCTGTCATCCATGTCGCGCGGATGGCTGGTCGTATAGCGCAGACGGGCGAGGCCCTCGATCCGCGTCAAGCGGTGCAGAAGCTCGCCGAGCCCCCACTTCTCGCCGCCGGCGCCGGCGCCATGCCAGGCATTGACGTTCTGGCCGAGCAGGGTGATTTCGCGCACGCCGGCATCCACCAGCTTCTGCGCTTCGGCAACGATCTGCGCGACCGGCCGGGAGACTTCCGAGCCGCGCGTATACGGGACGACGCAGAAGGTGCAGAACTTGTCGCAGCCTTCCTGGACCGTGAGAAAGGCGGTGACGCCCCTTGCCTTCGTCTTTGCCTTGTCGGGCGCCGGCAGGTGCTCGAACTTGTCTTCGATGGCATAATCGGTTTCCAGCACCCGCTCGCCGCGCTGGACGCGCTTCAAGGCTTCGGGAAGCCGGTGATAGGTCTGCGGTCCGATGACGAGATCGACGGCAGGCGCGCGGCGCAGGATTTCGTCGCCCTCGGCCTGCGCAACGCAGCCGGCCACGCCGATCATCATCTCGCGGCCTTCGCCGGCCTTTTTCTTCTTCAGGTCCCGCAGCCGCCCGAGCGCCGAGTAAACTTTCTCGGCGGCTTTCTCGCGGATATGACAGGTATTCAACAGGACGAGATCGGCATCTTCCATGACGTCGGTCGAGACGTAGCCGTCTTTCGCCAGCGCATCCGTCATCCGGTCGGAATCATAGACGTTCATCTGACAGCCGTAGGTCTTCACGAAGACCTTGCGGACCGGCGGGCTTTCGAGAGCCATGTCAGGCTTTGCGGATAAAACGGCGATTTCCTGTGTCATGCCCGGTTCCATAGAGCATCAGGGCCTAAAATTGAAGCCCCAAGAGACCGTTCGAATTCGATGCGGCGGGGCTGCACTCGATCTCTTGACCGTTCAGCGGCCACGCAGCTTCAGGGCCAGCATTTCGCGGATGCTTTTTTCCACCTGGCGGCTGACGACCTTGCGGTTGCTCTGTGCCGTATAGGTGATCTGTTCGCCATAGATGACATCCACATCGACGGCGCCCTCATGCAGGATGCCGAGCAGATGCGGCCCGAGCGGAATGTCGCCGGGCCAGGCAGCGACCGGCCGGTGATATCTGCCCATCGGCATGCCGTGGATACCGGTATAGGCGATGGCGACGGGCTGGACGTGGACCGCGCCGGTCGGCGACAGCGGCACGGCGGCGGCGGCGGCACCAAACAGCGAGGTCTTGATCTCCAGAAGCCGGTTGCCGTCCGATGTCGTGCCTTCAGGAAACAGCACGACGATTTCACCATCGGCCAGGCGCTTGCCGATCTCGTTGACCTGATTGCCGGTGGTGCGCTTTTGCTCGCGCTCGATGAAGATGGTTGCCTGCAGCCGCGCCAGCACCCCGAAGACCGGCCAGGCCTTGACGTCGGACTTGGCGACGAACACCACATCGGCGATCGAGCCGAGAACGAGGATATCCTTCCAGCTGGCATGGTTCGACACCAGCATCAGCGGCCGCTGCGGGTCCGGCGTGCCATGCACCCGCACCCGGATGCCGACGAGACGGCAGGCCATGCGGTGCCACAGCCGCGGCAGCGTGCGGCGCTGCGGCACATCCAGCCAGAGAAAGAGGATCTGCACCGGGGCCATGACAAGGGTCGCAACAACGAGAATTGTCATGCAGAGCGCGACGCGCAGCCAATTGATCACGGGTTTCCCAATCCGGCATCTCGCATCACCGCCCGCAGCGAGGCGCAGCGGCTATCTGGATCTCTGCAGGGTGTGTCGGGATTGCAGCGCAAGCACGTCTCTCTTAAAAGGTCCGCTTCACATCAGCCGGTTCTAGCGGCTCTAACCAAGATCGAGGCGCATGACAAGGGCGCCGGTTTTGACGCCGTTCACTCCCTGATAATAGGCACGTCTTTCACCGACTTTGGCAAAGCCGAGTTTGCGGTAAAGAGCGACGGCTGCGGCATTGGTCTCGTCAACCTCAAGGAAAACCGCCTCGGCCGCCTGATCGCGCGCTTCGCGCAATGCCGCCCGCATCAGCCGCCAGCCGAGACCGAGCCGCGAAAACCGGGGATCGACGCCGATCGTCAGGATTTCCGCCTCACCGGCGGCAACCCGCGACAGGACGAAACCACCAACAAGCGGCTGGGTAATGAACGGCCGCGTATAGGCGTTGTTCTGGCGGGCGATGAAGCCGAAAACAGTGTTCTGGATCAGCAGCGAATGAAGCTCGCCATCGCTCCAGGCATGGGTGAAGCGCGATTTGTGGATGGCGGCGGCCTGTGGCAGATCCGCCGTTTCCAGGGCGAAGATTTCGAATTCAGGCTTGCGGGCGAAAAAGTCGGTGAGCGGCATCTTAGGCTCGCGCCACCGCAAAACCCGCCTGCGACTTGACGTCCGGGCCGCGCAGATAGAGCGGGCTGGGCTTGCCCTTCGACGGATCGGCTGCAGCACCGAGGCGCGCGACGAGGCGGATATCGGTGAGGTCCGTTTGTGCGATATTTTCCGGCGGCTGGTCCGTCAGATGCTTGGCGGCGGTGCCAAAGATGACGCCATCGAAATCGGCAAACAACCTTTGTGCTTCTGGAATTTCCAGCATCAGCGGTTCGCTGCGCGCCGTGCCATCCGCTTCAAAACTCTGGCAATAGAGTTCCTCGCGCTTGGCGTCGATCGTCGCCAAGATGGCGCGTCCGGGATTTGCCGCGCGGGCCGCTTCGGCAATGGCTGAAAGCGTCGTGACGCCCGCGGCGGGTACTCCAAGCGCCAGCGCAAACCCGCGCGCTGCAGCGACGCCGACACGGATGCCGGTAAAGGACCCCGGACCAACAGTGACGGCGATGCGGCCGATATCCGCCAGCACCTTGCCGCTTTCCGCCAGCGCCTTATCGATGAAGCCCATCAGCAGTTCGGCATGGCCACGGCCTATATCGGCACCGGCAGAAGCCAGAACCGTGTCGGTGCTATCGTCATAGACAGCAGCAAAACAGCCCGTCCCGGCCGTATCAATGGCCAGGACGATCATGATCGTTCAACTTTTAAGGTCAGTCGCGGCACTGAAAACGCTCGCTTAGACAGCTTCGACCGCCTGCACTTCAGGGATGAAATGATGCAGCAGGTTCTGCACGCCATGCTTCAGCGTCGCCGTCGAGGACGGGCAGCCGGCGCAGGCGCCCTTCATGTTGAGGAAGACCGTGCCATCGCGGAAACCCTTGAAGGTGATATCGCCGCCATCCTGGGCCACAGCCGGACGAACGCGGGTTTCCAGCAATTCCTTGATGGTCGCAACGATCGTCTCGTCGCCTTCCTCGAAGAACTCGCCGTCCTGGTCGCTTTCTTCAGCGCGGGTATGAACCGCCATGACCGGCTGGCCGGACATGAAATGCTCCATGATCGAGCCGAGGATAGCGGGTTTCAGGTGCTGCCATTCCTGCGCTTCCTTGGTGACCGTGATGAAATCATAGCCGAAATAGACGCCGGTGACGCCAGGGATCATGAACAGGCGTGCGGCGAGCGCCGATCCGGCTGCGGCCTCTTCCTCGTCGCGGAATTCCGCCGTGCCATTTTCCATCACCACCTTGCCCGGCAGGAATTTCAACGTGGCGGGGTTCGGCGTGGCTTCGGTCTGGATGAACATGTCTTTGCTCCGCGTCGGCCGGGATCGTGTTCAACCAGCCTGTTTAGAATTATTCAAAAGAATATAGGCGTTTTGACCGGCCGCATCAAGATGCATGGACCAGCGTTTGCGCCACTCCAGGATCAATTCCATTGATCCTGCACTCGATGGCACGGTTCAGCTCAGTGCGTCGATTTCCTCGTCTGTCAAAAGATCAGGAATGACCGTGACAGGAATTGGAAATGCGGCGGTCTTGCCGGCAATTGAAGAGACCAGCGGTCCCGGACCGTCCTTGGCCGAACCTGCGGCCAGAACCAGGATGGCGATGTCGCGGTCTTCCTCGATCAGGCCGTAGATCTGATCGGTCGCGCCACCTTCGCGGATCACCATTTCCGGCTCGATGCCGATCGTTTCGCGCACCGTCTGGGCGATCTTGGCCAGCGTCGCCTCGGCCTCGGCACGGGCCTCCGCCCGCATGATGCCCTCGACACCCAGCCATTGCTGGAAATCGGCATCAGCGATGACGTAGAGCAGCACGAGGCCGCCATTGGAGTTTTTCGCGCGCATGCCGGCATAGTGGACAGCGCGTCCGCATTCCGGGGTATCGTCGATCACCGCCATGAATTTGCGGCGGTGACCTTCCAGTCTTGAGAGTCGTGTTGAAACCATGCCGCGACTCTTACACCCGATATTTTTGGCTGCAAGGTTTCTTTTGCGGCGAATTATTGCAGAAAGCCGACGATCTCCCGGACCTGTTTCATCGTCACTTCCGCGCGCGCCCGCGCCCGCTCGCCGCCATCGCGCAGGATGCCGTCAATATGGGTGGTGTCGTCCATCAGGCGGCGCATTTCGCCCGAGATCGGAGCGAGAACGGTGACCGCGAGATCGATAAGCGCCGGCTTGAAGACCGAGAACTGCTGGCCGCCGAACTCTGCGAGAACCTCGGCTTTGGTCTTGTCCGACAGGGCAGCGTAGATGCCGACGAGATTGTCGGCTTCGGGGCGGCCCTTCAGGCCATCGGCTTCGCTGGGTAGCGCATCCGGATCGGTCTTTGCCTTGCGGATCTTCTTGGAGATCGTCTCGGCATCGTCCATCAGGTTGATGCGCGAGAGATCGGAGGCATCCGATTTCGACATTTTCTTGGTGCCATCGCGCAGCGACATGACGCGCGGCGCCGGGCCGCCGATCAGCGGCTCGACCATCGGGAAATAGGCATGTACCGGCTCTTCGCCGACCTTGATATCGATGCCGTAATCCGTCCGGCGGATATGATCGCCGAAGTCGATATTGAATTTCTGGGCGATATCACGGGCCAGTTCCAGATGCTGCTTCTGGTCGTCGCCGACGGGCACATGGGTGGCGCGGTAGACGAGGATATCGGCAGCCATCAGGCTCGGATAGGCAAGCAGCCCAAGCGACATCTGCTCGGCATTCTTGCCGCCGGACTTGTCCTTGAACTGGGTCATGCGTTCCATCCAGCCGATGCGGGCGACGCAATTGAAGATCCAGGCCAGCTCGGCATGCTGCGGCACGGCGGACTGGTTGAAGACGATATGCTTCGTTGGGTCGATCCCCGACGCGATGAAGGCGGCGGCGATCGAGCGGATCTGGCCGGGCATGTCCTCATGCACCAATTGCGCGGTGATCGCATGCAGATCGACGACGCAATAGATGCAGTCATTGTTTTCCTGCAGCGCCACGAACTTGCGGATCGCGCCGAGATAATTGCCGAGATGGAGATTGCCTGTCGGCTGGACGCCGGAAAAAACGAGCGGCTTGAAGTCTGACATCGTGTCCTCATTCGGGCTTGTGGAGGGCCCGGCCTCTGTTGCTGTTGGCGGGCTTATGCACATAGGCGCAGCGGCGATCAAGAGGCATGCGGCCCAGCCCGGTGGCTAAACTTGCCGATCGGAAGGCAAGCAACCGCCAAGACATTGAATCCAAAGATCCAAATTGGAATTTTTTACTCTAATATTCCCTGAAAATTAATAGGTAAGGCGGAAATACGGCATAGCTCTTTGGAGCTATCAGAAGAAAATTTCATAAAATTGCTTCATTTCGGATGAATTTGCCAATCCGTCACCACAACAAGGTTCCCAGCCGAGTTCACCCGGCTGTGACTGCGCGCAGCAATGGCGCGGCGAACCGACATTTGCATGCGCCCCGATCCACTCAGGACATCAAACGGGGCCATGCCAAAGGGATTGTCATGCGTAACCTATTCTCGCTCGCACTTGCGTGCCTGCTCGCCATCTCCAGTTTTGCCATCGCCGAAGCCCAGGACGACCGTCCGCGCAAAGTGAAGCTTCCCGTCCACCAGAGAACGACAGCCTATGCCGTGCAGACCGTATCGGTTAGAACCGGCTGCTTTTCACCGCGCCTTGAGGGCATTTTGGCGCATATTGCCGCAAAAACCGGGACCCGGCCGCTGGTAACCTCGGGCCACCGGCCTCAGGCGCACCGTTCCGGTTCGATGCACCGGTTTTGCCAGGCCGCCGATATCCGCGTGCCCGGCGTTCCGGAAAGCAAGATCCTTGCTGCGGCAAAGACCGCACCGGGCATTGGCGGTATCGGCCGCTATTGCAACGGCATTGTTCATGTCGATACCGGCGCGCGCCGCCACTGGACCCATTGCGGCAGATCGAAGGGACATTTCCTCAGCGCCAAGCGCCGCTCGGGAAAACGGGCCTGACGTCTAGATATCTTCTGGCGGCGGGACGCTTGCGGCACCCTTGCGCTTGATATTGCGCCGGATCATCGACAGATCCGCCCCGCCGATCAGGAAGGCGACCGTGAAATAGACGACGATCGAGACGCCGATGAGAATGCCAAGCGCGCCCAGCTTCGTCCAGAACGGCGATCCTGAGGCGAGCGACGCGGCAAAGACGCCGCGCAGATAATAGAGCACGCCGCCCATGATCGAGGCGGCAACGACCAGCAATGCGGCCCGGCGCACCAGAGCCCATTCCCAGACAAGATGACCGCGGCGCAGAAGCGTGACGAAGAGCAGGACAGTGCTGATCCACCCGGCCGTGGCCTCGGCAACAGCAATGCCCGGCGCGCCGAGACGCGGAAACAGCGTGATGGCGAGGGCGCAGTTGGCAGCGACCGAAATGGCGGAAAACCGCATCGGCGTCTTCGTATCCTCGCGCGCGTAGAAACCGGGCTGCAGCGCCTTGATCAGAACGAAAGCCGGCAGGCCGATGCCGTAAATGGCAAGGATCGAGCCGACGACGGCGGTATTGCCGGCATGGAAAGCGCCACGTTCGAACAGAACCCGGATGATCTCGTCGGAGAGGATCCAGAGCGCAAAGGCCGCCGGAATGGTCAGGAACAGCACGAACTCGATCGACCGGTTCTGCAGGCTTCCCGCCTCGCGCAAATGGCCGCCCTTCAGCGCGCGCGACAATTCCGGCAGCAGGACGACGCCGACAGCGACGCCGACGACCCCAAGCGGGAGCTGATAGATCCGGTCGGCATATTGCAAGGCCGCAATCGCGCCATCCTGGGCCGAGGCGATCGCCTGGCCGATCAGCTGGTTGATCTGGGTGATGCCGCCGGTAATCGCGGCGGGGACTGCGAGTATCAGCAGGCGTTTGACGTTGGGGGTTAAACGCGGAAATTTGAGGCCGATGCTCATGCCTGCATGACGCACGCCGAGATAGACGACACCAAGCTGCAGGATGCCGGCAACCAGCACGCCCCAGGACAGATACCAGGCGGTGGTCAACGGATCGGCGCCGGTATAGAGCGCGTAGGCGAGCGCGCCGATCATCACCACGTTGAGAAAAATCGGGGCGACGGCGGCAGCGAAGAAGTGATGCAGAGAATTGAGCATGCCGCTCATCATCGCCGTCAGCGACATGCACATAAGGTAGGGGAACATCACCATGGCCATGCGCACGGTGAGCGCTGATTTCTCAGCGTCATCGGCAAAGCCGGGCGCGATCACGAAGCGCACCAGAAGTGGCATCGACAGTTCCATCGCGATGGTGATCAGCAGCAGCACCGTGAACAGCACGCCGAACACTTCTTCGGAGAAACGCTTGGCGCCATCCGTACCGTTGGCCTCGATCTCCTTGGAAAAAAGCGGCACGAAGGCTGCGTTGAAAGCGCCTTCGGCAAACAGGCGGCGAAACAGGTTGGGAAACCGGAACGCCGCATAGAACACATCGGCCATCGGACCGGTTCCAAGTGCGGCCGCCATCAGCATTTCGCGGGCAAACCCGAAAATGCGGCTGCCGAGCGTGGCGCCACCGACGGTCATGAATTTCTTGACGAGGCTCATGATTCCGCCTTGGCTTTTTTCGCACCGGTGACGGAGCGGGTATGTTGCGGCGCGATCATGCCGGATGGCATGCGGTCGCGCATCTCGTCCGCCTCGTCCGACATCACGGCTTTGAGCCGCGCTATGATATTGCTCTGGCGGCCTTCATTGGTGATCTTCTGGCCCACGAGGTCGGTGACATAGAACGTATCGATGACTTTTTCGCCGAATGTGGTGATATGCGCGGAGGCGATGTCGAGCGACAGGTCGGAGAGCACGGCGGTGATTTCCGAAAGCAGGCCGGTGCGGTCGAGGCATTCCACCTCGATGACGGTGAACTTGTTGGACAGGCTGTTGCTGATGGTGACGGCCGGCGGCACGGTGAAGGCCTTGTTGCGCTTGCGGTGTTTCGTGCGGCTGGCGATCACTTCCGGCAGGCGCTTCTTGCCCGACAGCACGTCCTCGATCATCTTGCCGATGCTCGCTGCCCGGCGCATCTCGTCGTCATCGACCGGAAATTCGCGGGTGATCAGGATCGTATCCAGAGCCCGGCCGTCGGACGTTGTAAAAATCTGCGCGTCGACGATATTGGCACCGGCCGCAGCACAGGCGCCGGCGATGACAGCCAGCAGCCGCGGATGGTCCGGCGACAGGATCGTGATCTCGGTGATGGCATGGAACTGGTGCGTCCGCACCATCGTCGCCAGAGCCCGGCCGGCCTTGTCGGCCTCGCGAATGAAGCGGGCGTGGCGCAGCTGGTCTTCGAGCGGCACGGAAAGAAGATACGGCTGGTAGTGCAGCTTGGTATAGGTCTTGCGGTCCTTCTGGCTCCAGTCGGACAGCGCATCGAACAGCACGTCGGCGGCATGCGCCGCACGTTCCTTGCGCGGCAGATCAGAAAAGCCGCCCGACAGCAGCAATTCGGTCTCATAATAAAGCGTGCGCAGCAGCTGGCCCTTCCAGCCGTTCCACACACCGGGTCCGACGGCACGGATATCGGCGATCGTCAGGATCAGAAGCATTTTCAGGCGGTCGAGCGACTGTACCTTTTCGGTGAAATCGATGATCGTCTTGCGGTCGTTGAGGTCGCGCGTCTGCGCCACCATCGACATGGTCAGATGCTCTTCGATCAGCCACGCCACCGTTTCGGTCTGCTTAGGCGTCATGCCGAAGCGCGGGCAGAGCTTGCGGGCGACCTTGGCACCGGCGGTCGAATGATCCTCCGGGCGGCCCTTGGCGACGTCGTGCAGGAGAACGGCGACGAACAGGGCGGTGCGGTCCTCGACACCCGGCATCAGCTTGACGGCAAGCGGATGCAGTTCCTCGTCGCGGCCCTGATCGATACGCGACAGCACATCGACGGCGCGGAGCAGATGCTCGTCCACCGTATAGTGATGATACATGTTGAACTGCATCAGCGAGACGATCTTGCCGAATTCGGGAATGAAGCGGCCGAGCACGCCGGCCTCGTTCATCCGGCGCAGGATGAGTTCCGGATTGCGCTTCGACGTCAGCATCGACATGAACAGGCGGTTCGCCTCCTCATTGTCGCGCACGGCGGGCGTGATCAGGGCGAGCGAACGCGTCACCTGTTTCAAGGCCGCCGGATGAAACTCCAGCCCGTTGATATCGGCGACATGGAAGATGCGGATCAGGTTGACCGGGTCGCGCTTGAAGATATCGGGGCTGGCCAGCGCGATACGGCCGCCGTCATCGACGAATTCCAGCGTGCCGGCGATCTTGCGCACGCGGTGGGTGAAGCGGCTGAGCGCTGCGGTGAAGCCGGGAAGCTGCTTGGCCTGCTGGTCTTCCAGCGCTGCGCAGAAAATGCGGGTGAGATCGCCGACATTCTTCGCCACCAGGAAATAGTGCTTCATGAAGCGTTCGACGGCGGTCATGCCGGGGTGATCGTGATAGCCGAGGCTTTCGGCAATCTCGCGCTGGATATCGAAGGACAGCCGCTCTTCCGCCTTTCCCGTTAGAAAATGCATGTGGCAGCGCACCGCCCAGAGAAAATCGTCGGCTTTTTGGAAGAGCTGGTATTCCTGGCGCGAGAGAACGCCGAGCTTGATGAGATCGGCGGAATCCTTCACCCGGTAGAAATATTTGGCGATCCAGAACAGCGTGTGGATGTCGCGCAGGCCGCCCTTGCCTTCCTTGACGTTCGGCTCGACCAGGTAGCGGGTGTCGCCCGCCTTGCGGTGCCGCTCGTCGCGCTCGGCGAGCTTGGCGGCGATGAAGTCGGGGCCGGTATTCTTGACGATTTCGCTGTCGAAGCGGATTTCCAGCTCCTCGGTCAGTTCCTTCGAGCCGCAGATATAGCGGGTTTCGAGGATCGCCGTGCGGATGGTCATGTCGCTGCGCGACAGCCGGATGCACTCCTCGATGGTACGCGTGGCATGGCCGACCTTGAAGCCGAGATCCCACAGGATATAGAGCATGAACTCGATGGCGGGCTCGGCCCAGACGGCTTTCTTCACCGGCAGCAGGAAGAGAAGATCGATATCGGAGCCCGGCGCCAGCGTGCCACGGCCATAGCCGCCGACGGCGGTGACGGCGATGCGGGTGGAGGGCTGTGCGTGGGCGGCGTCGAACACCTCGTTCAGGACAAAATCGTGGAGGACTGTAATCAGCTGGTCCTGCAGCCAGGAAATCCGCTCGGCGCATTTCAAGCCGCTGCCGTCTTCCAGCAACAGTTCGCGCGCCTTTTCGCGACCGGCCAGATTGGCCTGCTTGAACGCCGCCAGAAGCGCCTGGCGCATCATGTCGCGATGTTCCGCATGCGCCGAAGCGATGAAACTGCACTTGGCCCTGAGTGCCGGGACATTCAGGATATCGGGAAATGACGTTTCGTGCTTGGTCATCAAAGGCCGACCGTCTTCCTGTCCGGCGGGCTCTGCGAGCCGCTGCTTGTGCATGCGCTATAGACCTTTTGTCAGAGAGCCGACAAGAGACTAGAGCTCAAGAATTGCCAAGTTGTTTCTTCAGCGCATAAAGCGCATCCATGGCTTCCCGTGGGGTCATATCATCGGGATTGAGGCTTTTCAAAGCTTCTTCGACCTTGGATGGACCTGCCTTGACGCGCTCCTCGCGGCGGATGGCCACCTGGAACAGGGGCAGGTCGTCGATCAGTTGGCTGGCCGGGTTCTTGCGGTCGGCGTCCTCCAGCTTTGCCAGCACGTCCTTGGCGCGGGCAACGACGGAGGCCGGCAGCCCCGCAAGGCGGGCAACCTGGATGCCATAGGAACGGTCGGCAGCGCCAGGACCGACCTCGTGCAGGAAAATCACGTCGCCATCCCATTCCTTGACGCGCATCGTCGCATTCGACAGGCGCTCGAGCTTTTCGGACAGAACCGTCAGTTCATGGAAATGCGTGGCGAACAGGCCCCGGCAGCGGTTGCCCTCGTGCAGATGCTCGACGGACGCCCAGGCGATCGACAGGCCGTCGAACGTCGCGGTACCGCGGCCGATTTCGTCGAGGATGACGAGCGAGCGATCCGTCGCCTGGTTGAGGATCGCTGCCGTTTCGACCATTTCGACCATGAAGGTGGAGCGGCCCCGGGCAAGATCGTCGGACGCGCCGACGCGGGAAAACAGCCGATCGACAATACCGATATGGGCCGATGTCGCGGGCACGAAGGCGCCCATCTGCGCCATGATGGCAATCAGCGCGTTCTGGCGCAGGAAGGTCGATTTACCACCCATATTGGGACCCGTGAGCAGCCAGATCGCCCCATCTCCCTCGCCGTCATGCGGCGACAGATCGCAGGCATTGGCAACGAAGGCGGCGCCGGACTGACGGCGCAGCGCCTGCTCGACGACCGGATGACGGCCGCCGTCGATGGCAAACATTTTCGAGGTATCGACCAGCGGGCGGCAATAGGCCTGCTCCTCGGCCAGCGTCGCGAGCCCGGCGGACACATCCACCACCGCCAGCGCAAGCGCTGCCGCCTTGATCGCTTCCGCTTGCGCAACCACCATGGCCGACAGCCTGTCAAAGGCTTCTAGCTCGATGGTCAGCGCCCGGTCGGCCGCATTGGCAATCTTGGTTTCGAGGTCCGAGAGTTCCGTCGTGGTGAAGCGCATCGCATTCGCCATCGTCTGGCGATGGATATAGCGGGCCTTGGCTTCCGGGCTGTCGGTCATCGGCCCGGCATTGCCCTGCGTCACCTCGATGAAATAACCGAGCACATTGTTATATTTGATCTTCAGCGATTTGATGCCGGTTTCCTCGGCATAATCGAGCTGCAGGCCAGCGATCACCCGGCGGGACTGGTCGCGCAACGCCCGCATCTCGTCGAGTTCGGGGCTCGCGCCATCGCGCAGGAAGCCGCCGTCGCGCTTCAGCAAAGGCAGTTCGTCGCCGAGAATGGCCGCCAGTTCTGCGACCATATCCTGCGGCAGCGCCTTGACCGCTTGACACGCGGCATCCAATTCCGCCGACCGATCGCCACGGCCCAGCAGGCCGGCAACCTCGACTGAAGACTGGCAGCCGGCCAAAATGCTGCCGAGATCGCGCGGACCGCCACGGCCGAGCGACAGGCGCGACAGAGCGCGCGGCATGTCCGGCACGTGTTTCAACGCGGCACGCAGGTCGCTGCAGAAGGACGGCTGATCGGCAAGCGCCGAGATGGAATCGAGCCGGGCGTTGATCCGTTCGGGATCGGTCAGCGGCGACATCAGACGCTCGGCGAGCAACCGGGCGCCGCCGCCGGTCACGGTGCGATCCAGCGCCTTCAGCAGCGTTCCGTTGCGGTCGCCGGACTGGGTTTTGACCAGTTCGAGATTGGTGCGCGTGGCCGGGTCGATGAACAGGGTGGAGGCAGCACTCTCGCGTTCCGGCGCACCGAGCGGCGGCCGTTCGGCAAACTGGGTCTTTTCGACATAGGAGATCGCAGCCGATGCGGCGGCCAGTTCGGCGCGCGAGAAGCTGCCGAAGCCATCGAGCGTTTTCACGCCGTAATAGCGGGTGACGCGGTTTTCCGCCGTGGCGCTGTCGAACAGGACGGCCGGCTGCGGAACCGCGACGCGGCCGAGAATATCGATGACCGGGCGCATTTCCGGATCGTGAAAGACCGTGTCGGCTAGGATCAGCTCGCGCGGCTCGATGCGCAGGATATCGGCCAGAAGCCGCGTCTCGGTGGTTTCGGCCAGCCGGAAGACGCCGGTGGAAATATCGATCCAGGCCAGCGCGATGGCCGGTTCATTGCCGCCGCGAATGCGGGCAAGCGCCATCAGATAGTTCGATTCCGATGGCGACAGCAGCTTGTCTTCGGTGATCGTGCCGGGGGTGACGAGGCGCACGACATCGCGTTTGACGACCGATTTTCCGCCGCGCTTCTTGGCTTCCGCCGGATCCTCGACCTGTTCGCAGACGGCGACACGGAAGCCGAGACCGATCAGCTTTTGCAGATAATCATCGGCGGCATGAACCGGCACGCCGCACATCGGGATGTCCTGGCCGAGATGCTGGCCGCGCCGGGTCAGCGTGATGCCAAGCGCCCGCGAGGCTTCGACCGCGTCCTGGAAGAACAGCTCGTAGAAATCGCCCATGCGGTAGAACAGCAGCGAATCCGGGTTGTTCGCCTTGATCTCGATGAACTGTTCCATCATCGGAGTGGCCGTGGCGCGGCTCTCCTCCGTCGCCAGTTGAACGGCGGTGAGAACCTCGGGACTGCGGGTGATCGGCTCGGGAACAAAAGTCATGGTGGTCCTAAAAAAGTGGTGCCACACTATCCACGCGCGTTTATAGAAGACAACACCAAAGCGGCTGTGGAGAGCCGTCGCCCACAACAGGTTGGAGAACCCATGGCTGAAAATGAGAAGAGCAGTCGCAGCGCAACCAGCGTAACGGACCAGGAAGCCCTCGATTTCCACTCGCAGGGCCGGCCCGGAAAACTGGAGATATCGCCGACCAAGGCGATGGCGACGCAGCGCGACCTGTCGCTTGCCTATTCGCCGGGCGTGGCCGTGCCGGTCAAGGCCATCGCCGCCGACCCCTCCAAGGCCTATGACTATACGACCCGCGGCAACATGGTCGCCGTCATTTCCAACGGCACGGCCATTCTCGGCCTTGGCAATCTCGGCGCGCTTGCCTCCAAGCCGGTAATGGAGGGCAAGGCGGTGCTCTTCAAGCGGTTTGCCGATGTCGATTCGATCGACCTTGAAGTCGATACGGAAAATGTCGACGAGTTCATCAATTGCGTGCGCTTCCTCGGCCCCTCCTTCGGCGGCATCAACCTGGAGGACATCAAGGCGCCGGAATGTTTCATCATCGAGCAGAAGCTGCGCGAAGTGATGGATATCCCGGTCTTTCACGACGACCAGCATGGTACCGCGATCATCGCCGCTGCCGGCCTGATCAACGCGCTGACGCTGACCGGCCGCGACTTCAAGACGACCAAGCTTGTCTGCAATGGCGCGGGTGCGGCAGCGATTGCCTGTATCGAGCTGATCAAGTCGATGGGGTTCAATCCCGCCAACATCATTTTGTGCGACACCAAGGGCGTGATCTACCAGGGCCGCACCGAGGGCATGAACCAGTGGAAATCGGCGCATGCGGTGAAAACCGACCGCCGCACACTGACGGAAGCCATGGACGGCGCCGATGTGGTGTTCGGTCTTTCGCAGAAGGGCGCATTGTCGGAAGAAATGATCCGCTCGATGGCGGACCGGCCGATCATCTTTGCGATGGCCAATCCGGATCCGGAAATCACCCCTGAAGAGGTCGCGCGCATCCGCGACGATGCGATCATGGCGACCGGACGCTCTGACTATCCCAACCAGGTCAACAATGTCCTCGGCTTCCCCTATATCTTCCGTGGCGCGCTCGACGTGCATGCCTCGACAATCAACGAGGCGATGAAGATCGCCGCCGCGCAGGCGCTGGCAAGCCTTGCCAAGGAAGACGTGCCGGATGACGTCGCCGCCGCCTACCAGGGAAACCGGCCGCGCTTCGGGCCGCAATATATCATTCCGGTGCCGTTCGATCCGCGCCTGATCTCGGCCATTCCGGTTGCGGTTGCCAAGGCAGCGATGGAAAGTGGCGTTGCCCGCAAGCAGATCCCCGATCTTGCCGCCTATGGACGGCAGCTGTCTGCCCGCCGTGACCCGATCGCCTCGACGCTGCAGCGGATATACGAGCGCGTTCGCCGCCAGCCCAAGCGAATCGTCTTTGCCGAAGGCGAAGAGGTGCAGATGATGCGCTCGGCTCTCGCCTATGCCAACCAGGAACTCGGCACCGCTATGCTGCTTGGCCGCGAAGACCGGATGCGCGAAACGGCGGAGCGCGAAGGCATCGATCTCGACCGGCCGGGCATCCAGCTCGTCAATGCCCGCATTTCCAAGCGTACCGGCGCCTACACGGACTATCTCTACGCGCGGCTGCAGCGGCAGGGCTACCTGTTTCGCGACGCCCAGCGCCTGATCAACAACGACCGCAACCATTTCGCCGCCTGCATGGTGGCGCTGGGTGACGCCGATGGCATGGTGACGGGCATTACCCGCAACTATTCCACGGCCCTTGAGGACGTGCGCCGCTGTATCGATCCGAAGCCCGGTCACCGGGTCATCGGCGTATCGCTGGCGCTCTGCCGAGGCCGCACGGTGCTGGTTGCCGATACCGCCGTTCATGATATGCCGTCTGCGGACGAACTGGCCGATATTGCCGAGGAGGCTGCGGGTCTTGCACAACGTCTCGGCTACGTGCCGCGCGTGGCGCTCCTCGCCTATTCGACCTTCGGCCACCCGTCCGGCGAACGCTCCGAGCGGGTGCGTGAAGCGGTCAAGCTGCTCGACAAGCGCCGGGTCGATTTCGAATATGACGGTGAAATGGCAGCCGATGTGGCGCTGAATGCCAAGGTGATGGAGCAATATCCGTTCTGCCGCCTGTCGGGCCCGGCCAATGTTCTGGTCATGCCGGCTTTCCATTCGGCATCGATCTCGACCAAGATGCTGCAGGAGCTGGGTGGATCGACCGTGATCGGCCCGTTGCTCGTCGGCCTCGACAAGTCGGTCCAGATCGTCTCGATGTCGGCCAAGGATTCCGACATCGTCAACATGGCTGCCCTTGCTGCGCATAACGCCAATAGCTAAGCCAAGTCTCTGACATGAAAGAACCCGCCTGGACAAAATCCAAGGCGGGTTCTTTTTTTCTCGCAATATCAGACTTGATGAAAAATACCCAAGTTCAATACCCGGCACGCTGCATTTGACACCGCATCAACAAGCCACCATCAACATGCAACGTGTATTAATATTTGCTAAATTATGTCAAGTTAACTTACTGTAATCTTTGGATCCCGAGCCGTCAGCTCGCGAAACGGCCGGCATCGGCGCCGTAATAATTCAGGTAGCGGCCGGAAATATTGGTGATCGGCAAAACGATCAGCACGTCGGTGGTGCGGAACGCGTGATCGACCACGGCACCGTTTCCAACCATGGCGCCGAGCCGCATATAGCCCTTGATCAGCGGCGGCAGGGCGGCCAGCGCCTTGCGCATGTTGATCGCTTCGACCGGCATCAGGTCCATGGTGCGGAACAGTTCCGGACGGGCGGACACGTCCCACTCGCCGCGCACGACCATGTTGTGATGCAGGAAGGACAAAGCCAATGCGTGCTCTTCAGGAATGACGCCCGGAAACGAGCCGCAGCCGAACATGGCATCGACGCCATATTTCAACGCATAGGCCCAGT
The DNA here is from genome assembly GCF_029277445.1 of Pararhizobium qamdonense. Taxonomy (NCBI): domain Bacteria; kingdom Pseudomonadati; phylum Pseudomonadota; class Alphaproteobacteria; order Hyphomicrobiales; family Rhizobiaceae; genus Pararhizobium; species Pararhizobium qamdonense. Next base: position 4,251,511 of record NZ_CP119566.1, read on the forward strand.
TTCCCTGCCATAGAAGCTCGACGGTGCGCTTGGTGCGATATTCCGGCAGAACGCAGGAACGGCCAAGCTCCATAAACTTCTTGTCTGGATGACGCTCCAACAGCGCGCCGACCGAAAACTCCGAAGCCGAATAAAAGCCGCCGGTGCGGGCCGCTACATCCTGGCGCAGAAGTCGGTAGGTTCCAACAATCTGGTCTTCCGGGTCACCCTCGATCGCGGTGTCGAGCACGAGAAGGTGATCGCAGACCAGATCCCAGGCATCGGCATCGCGCTTGCGGCGGTCGGCCTCTTGCGGAATCTGCGCCTTCATTTCCTCGACAAACACCCGGTAGCGAACAGCCTGCGCGGCATCGATCTCGGATGCGTTGCGGGCAAGCCGTGTCTCCAGGTTGCCGATACGGCCAAGTATGTCATGCGCCGGAGCATTGACGCCCCGGACACGGGTTTGCGGCTGCTCAGCCACCACAACCAGATCCAGAGTTTCGATTGTCATCGTACGTCATCCTAGTCGCTTTGATCCTGTCCGGCTTAAACCATGTTTCTGCGACAGGATAGTGACATCGGGCACCCAAGAAAACCGTCAAAATCACGGGGAAAGCAGCCGGTCAATCTCGGCGGTCAGCGCCTTCGGATCGGCGGGTTTGGACAGGACGGCGCTTGCTCCAGCACTCAGGAGTTTCCGGCGCATATCGGGCTGCGTATCGGATGTCAAAATGATCACCGGAACGGGCTTTACGCCTTCCTGGCGCTCATGCTGGCGCAGGCGCTCCAGCATCGACAGACCGTCGCCACCCGGCATGTTCAGATCGCTGATGATCAATTCTGGGGTGATGCGGGCGCCAGCCGGCGCGTCGAACAAGGTGACGGCAAGTGCGCCGAAATCATCGACAACCCGGACAGTGTGGCCGGCCCGCTCCAGAACCGAGCGCACCATGAAGGCATTGACCGGATCATCCTCAGCCAGAAGCACACCGCCTTCGGCCGGCCTGTCGCGCAGCGCCGGAACCTCGCGCAGCATCGGGCGGTTGTCGTTGAAGGCGTCTCGCACTTCCATTCCTTTCATGCGGCCGCGCAGAACCTCGACCAAAGACTTTTCCCGCAGCGGCCTGATCAGCCAGGCATCGTAACCGTCCATCTGGTTGATCTGCCGGCCGTTTCGGGCTTCAGGATTGATCAGATAGGTCTTGCGGAGCTGTTGCTGCTCCAGGCTCGGAATATGCGCCAGCAGCCGGCGGAACTGCGCGGCATGGCGGTGATCGACGATAATGTCGGTCAGCGGCAAGCCCATCGACAGCGCCTTTACGGCCGCCGCCTGTGCGCCCTCCAATGTCTCGGCGCGCTCGCAGGAGCCCCCGAGCGTCCGGATCGTCGCAGACAGCGCAGCGGACGCCGGACCGGCCGGTGCCATGACCAGCACGCGCGACATGCCCAAAACGTCTTTTCTGGCCAGCGAAGCGGTGGACAGATCGCAACCGAGGGCCGGAAAGCGGATCTGGAACGTACTGCCGGTGCCGGGAATGCTGGACAGGGTCAGGGAGCCGCCGTGCTCCTCCATGATCCGCCTGGAAATGGCAAGGCCGAGGCCTGCGCCACCGGCGCGCTGGGCATGGGTGCCCGCTTGCTCGAATTCATCGAACACCCGCGCCTGCTCGCGCGCGTTCATGCCGGGGCCGCTATCATCGACGCTGATGACGATCGTCTCGCCCTCCCGCGCGGCGCCGACGAGAACGCCGCCGGTATGGGTGAACTTGACCGCGTTGCCGACGACGTTGAACAGCACCTGGCGCAGGCGGGCGGCGTCAAAATCCATCAGGCCCGGCACATCGGCAGCGATCGTGGCGCCGATCTCGATGCCCTTTTCATGCGCCCGGTGCGACAGCATCTCGACGACGCTTTCGATGGTTTCGCGCAACGGTTCCGGCGCCGGGCGCAGCTGGAACCGGCCGGCCTCGATCGAGGAGAAATCCAGGAGGTCATCGACCAGTTGCACCAGCGCATGGCCCGACTGGCGCATGCCGGCCAGATAGTTCTTTTGCTCGCTCGTCAGCCGCGTCTGGCTGATCAGATGGCTCATGCCGAGAATGCCGGAGAGCGGCGTGCGGATTTCGTGGCTGACGGTGGCCAGCAGCCGCGATTTCGCCTGGCTGGCATGTTCGGCGCGGCGGCGGGCTTCCTCGCTTTCGCGGGCAATCCGGCTTTCCTCGGTGACATCGCGGGCAATGCTGTGCAGCATGAAGGTACCGCTTGCCGGCTCGCGGGCGATCACGTCATGCCAGTCGAATATTTTCGTTCCTGCATCGGTCGCGATGCGGACGCGGTAGCGATGGGGGGCCGATGCCGGCTCGAACTCGATCCCCAGCGCTTCGCACGTACGTCCCTCCGGCTTCAGCCACCCGGTCATCCGGCAAAACACCGAATTGGCCTGGACGATCTTGCCGCCCGGCTCGCGGATGATGGCGATATCGCCCAGCGCGTCATGAATGGTGGAAAGAAGCTGCGACGTCTCGCTGCGCTCCCAGCGGCTATCGCTGGCCTTTTCTTCCCGCAGCCGTCCCCTCGCCGCAGGTAGCGTGCTCGCCCGGTACCAGTCCTTGAGAAGCAGGGCAGCACCGCTGACACCGGCCACGGCGAGCCCCGCCGAAAGCAGATAGAACCCGGCATCGATGCCGGTGCCCAGAATGGCGGCGGACCCCAGAAGCCCGGCACCGGCCAAAGCCGGTTTCAAAGCCGCATGACGCTCTTTTGGCGCGCTGAACCCCTCTTCCGGCTCCAGCGAATGCGGATCATCGGCCAGGGGCATTTCGGACGCACGCCGGCTTGCCAGCGTCCGCTTCGGCGCGCTGAACTCGGTGGCAATCCGTTTTCTCAGGTTTGGCAGGTCGCTCATGACGCTTGGCCTAGCATGACAAGCGTTTTGATAGGCTTCAGCCGGTCTCTAAGATTTTAGCGATCCTGCTTTTTCATATGCAGGATTTCATCCAAAATGATCGCGCCGGCCCCGATCGTGATGAAGCTGTCGGCGAGATTGAAGACGGCAAAGGACCATGTCGGCAGGTGAAACAGCACGTAGTCGATGACATAGCCAAACACCAGCCCGTCGATCACATTGCCGATGGCGCCGGCGATGATCAGCGCATAGCCGAGATGCGTCAGGAAACGATCCGCCGGTGTCTTGCGCCACAGCCAGATGACAAAAGCCACGACGACGATGCGCAGGCCGATGATCGCCCATCGTTCCACGCCTGAAAAAAGCGAGAACGCGACGCCGTAATTATAGACACGGTGCAGCGCCAGGAACGGCAGAACCGGAACGCTTTCGCCATAGGGCAACCAGAGCTCGACGGCCGCCTTGATCGCCTGATCAAGCAGGACGGCGACAACGATCAGGATTGCGACCGGAACCGGGCGCGAGAAAAGAGCGGATTTTTGCATCAGGTTCTATCGTCCAGCGTCAGCAGATGGCGGCGTGCCTCAAACAGCATGATGCCGGTGGCGATCGCCAGGTTGAGGGAATCGGCCCGGCCCTGCTGTGGAATGCGGGCAAGTGCCGTGGCTTCGCGGGCAAGCTCTTCCGGCAGGCCGGCCTGTTCATTGCCCATCAGAAGCACGACCGGCTTCTTGCGGTAGTCGATGGTGCGGTAATCGACGGCACCGGCCAGATGCGTGGCGGCAAGCTGAACGTTTGCCGCCTTCTGCCATTTGACGAATTCGGCGACGGTGGCGCGCATCAGCGGCATGGCGAAGACCGAGCCCATGGTGGCGCGTACGGTTTCCAGCGAAAACGGATCCGTGGTCTCGCCCACAAGGATGACGCCGGACGCGCCTGCGGCATCGGCCGTGCGGATGATGGTTCCGAGATTGCCGGGATCGCGGACACGGTCGAGCGCCACATAGGTTTCGCCGAGGATCGGTTTGACGTCACGCAGATTGGCGTAACGCTGCTCGAAGACGCCGACGACCATCTGCGGATTGTCGCGGCGGGTGATCGCGGATAGCACCTTCTCGCTGACCTCAAGCACGAGCCCGCCGGTTGCGACCGTCTTCAGCGCCACCTGTTCGACCTGCGTCTTGCCCTTGGCCGCTTTTGCATAGACCAGCGTCTTGATGGTCCAGCCGAGATCCAGCGCATCGATGACCAGTTTCAGGCCCTCGGCGATGAATGAGCGGGTTTCATCGCGCTCCTTCTTGTTGGCCAGCGCCTTGATATCCTTGATGATCGGATTGGCAAGGCTGGTGACTTCCTTCACCTGGCCGACGCGGCGGGGTCCCTGATTATAGTCGTTCATTTCGGCACCCAGCGGCTAAAGAGAGAGGTGGACAGCGCGCGGCCCGGCTCGTTGCCGTCAAGGCCGCCTTCGCGCAGGATCAGCTCGCCGGATTCCACCGCACCGCCACGCCCGCGCATTGTCTCACGCATCAGCTCGTGGATGGAATAGAAGCTGGCGCGGATCGAATAGGCCGTCAGCACCAGACCCTTGGCATCCGGCGACAGGATTTCGCGGCAAATGTCCAGCATCAACGCGAGGTGATCGAAGAGCTGCCAAACCTCGCCATTGGGTCCGCGGCCAAATTTCGGCGGGTCGGTGAGGATGATGTCGTAGCGGCTGCCACGGCGCTCCTCGCGCTGGATGAATTTCATCGCATCCTCGCAGATCCAGCGGATTGGCAAATGGTCGGCCCGGCCCAGCGCCTGGTTTTCGCGCGCCCAGCCGATCGCCTTCTTGGAGGCATCGACATGGGTGACTTCGGCACCGGCCTTTGCAGCGATCAGCGAGGCGACACCGGTATAGCCGAACAGGTTCAGCACCTTCAGCGGACGGCCCGCTTTCTCGGTCTGCTCCTTCATCCAGCTCCAGTGCGCCAGCTGTTCGGGGAAGACGCCGACATGGCGAAAGGCGGTGAAGCGGCCGTAGAATTCGGCATCGAGGATCTGCATCGGCCATGTCTCGCCAAGCGCCTGGCGCGGAAAGCGCCAGCGCCCCATGCCGTCCTCATCGGTATCGCCGGTAAAGATCGAATCGGCATTGTCCCAGACATGCGCGGGCAGCGTCCTTGGCCAGAGCGCCTGCGCTTCGGGGCGCACGATCCGGTAAGGCCCATATTGCTCCAGCTTCAGGCCGTCGCCGCTATCAATCAGGTGATAATCGCGCGCGCCCTTGGTTTCCAGGATGATCGGAATGCGCTCGTCCGGCTTGGCGCCGGTGCGGACCCTCACCTCGGCTCGGGGCGCGGGCTCGGATACCGCCGGCTTTGACGGCACCTTTTCCGGCGCAGCCTTGGACGCCGGGCGGGCATCAGCGGGCCTTGGTGTCTGCTGATATTTCGGTTGCTGCGTCCGGCTCACCGGCGCCTGCACGGCGCGGCCCTGCACGCCGCGCGACGACGTTGCCGGTGCGGCTTTGCCTTTTGGCCGTCTATCTTTATCTTTCACGCCGTTTCGTCCGTCAGCTGTCATGGTTCAAAGGCTGCAAATAGCACCGCTCTTTCTGTTGGCAAAGCTGTTTCCTATCTGAGATACAATCGTGACACGGCCGCAGGGAGACAATGCCAATGGAAATGAAGGGGGAAGAACGCATCGCCGCACCCCGCGACCTCGTCTGGGCAGCGCTCAACGATCCCGACGTGCTCAAAGGATGCATCCCCGGCTGCACGGCCATCGAACGCCACTCGGCAACGGATTTCACGGCCACGCTCAAGGTGCGGATCGGGCCGATCCCGATGACCTTTTCCGGTTCTATGACGCTCTCGAATGTGGATGCGCCGCATAGCTACACCCTGAGTGGGGAAAGTACCGGCGGCATTGCCGGGCTGGCGAAAGGCCGCGCGGATGTGACGCTTACGCCCGACGGCGAAGACACAATCCTTGCCTACGAGGCCAGTGCGGAAATCGGCGGCAAGCTCGCAAAACTCGGATCGCGCCTTGTCGGCTCGAGCGCCAGCAAGCATGCGGCAAAGTTCTTTGCGGATTTTGGCGATGCGGCGCGCGCCAAGGCGATGCGGGACGCCTGACCGGCAATCCCGCTCAAACCTTACTTGCCCTGTTGGACTTACTTGGACGAGGCCGGAAGCAGCGTCTGCGAGGCGATGGTTTCGGCGCGGGTGCGGTGCTTTTCGGCCTCCGCATGCCATTTGACGGCTTCATGCGCCTCGTTGCGCGCCCGCTTGCGATATTTCCCCTGCGTGAACCATGTGGTCAGCGAACCGACGATCATGCCGAAGATGACGGCGAGAAACAGGAAGACGAAGAAGGGAGCGGAGGCTGACAGCACGCTGTCGGTGGGGTTGAACGGATTGAGCGCCAGCGTCACCGTCTGCCGGTTGGCGACCGACAGCACGATCAGAATGATGGCGACCGGAACCAGCACCACGATATTCAACAGCTTCTTCATCATCATTGCCTGTCTCCGTCAAGCAGTCTGCCCGGCGTTTTCACCGGGCGGACGTCTCACTCATCATCTTCGTCGTCGGCGCCAGGATTAAGGCGCTCGCGCAATTCCTTGCCGGTTTTGAAGAAAGGGACCCATTTTTCCTCGACGAACACGCTGTCGCCGGTGCGCGGGTTGCGGCCGGACCGCGACGGCCGGTTTTTCACCGAAAACGCGCCGAAACCGCGCAATTCGACCCGATTTCCTCCCGCCAGCGCATCTGTGATCTCATCGAGAACCGCATTGACGATATTTTCGACGTCACGGTGATAGAGATGCGGGTTGCGTGCCGCAACAATCTGCACCAGTTCTGACTTGATCACTGTCGCCCCCTGTTGTGAATTTGCATGTGATCTTAAAGCGTTAAGCCCATAAGACGGCCTTGTCCACCTCTTGTGCAAAGGTGCATGCCGTTTTCAATCCTCCAAAAACGGCATACAAAAGGCCATCGCGTCTTTTCAGTCGCCGCCAACCTGCCAAACGGAAACAAGACCGTCAAGAAACAACTTCTCGCGACCCAATTTTTCGAGCGCGCCGAAAGACGGAAAAGCGTCATATCCCAATGATTTGGCCACGGCGGCGGCCGCCGATCCGAGCCCGAACGGCAGGGACGAACTGGGGGCTTTCCAGTTGATGACGTCGAGTTCCTTGCCAACCTTGCGGCTGTCGAGGAAGGCGCGGATCTCGTCATCGCCGCCGAGTTCGTCAATCAGCTTGAGTTTCAGCGCCTGGCGGCCGGTAAAGATGCGCCCATCGGCAAGCTTGAGTGCCTCTTCACGCGGCATCTGGCGGCGATCGGCGACGAGATCGACGAACCAGTTGAAGCTGTCGTCGATCATGGCCTGGATCACGGCCTTGGCATCGTCGCTGGGCGGATGGAACGGCGACGGCTCGGCCTTCAGCGGCGCGGATTTGATTTCCTCCAGCGAGACGCCGATCTTGTCCATCAGGTTCTTGAACTGCGGATATTGGAAGATCACCCCGATGGAGCCGGTGATCGAGCTGTCGCCCGCCACGATGCGGTCGCCGGCAAGGGCAATCATATAGCCGGCGGAGGCCGCTAATGTGCGAACATCGGAGACGACCGGCTTCTTTGCCGCGACCTTGCGGATGGCCTTGAACAGCACTTCGCCGCCATATGTGGTGCCACCCGGCGAGGAGATGGTAACGACCAGCGCCTTGACCGCATCGGTTTCGGCGATGGTGTTCAGCCGGTCCAGCAGTTCGCGATCATCCTGGATGATGCCGGAAATATCGACGCGGGCAATATGCGGCTGGCTGAGGCCACCCTTCCCGCCCGCTCCGGAATAAAAATAAGCGGCAATGCCTGCGCAAAGCACGAGGGCGATGGACACAAGCCGCCAGAAACCGAGCTTCCGCCGCAGCTGGCGCCGGTCGGCGATGGCAAGCTGATCCATGATCTTTTCTCCTGTTGACGCGCGCCAGGGCACATCGCCCCGGCTGCAAAAGTGGTGTCGCGGCCTACGCAAACGCACAGTTCAATAACCGCAGCGCACGCCCGTTGTAACCCGGCCAGAACAAAATTCGCGCCTTACATTGTGGTGGAACAAAAAAATCTCCATATTCAGGCTCACTCACATCGCTCGACAGACGGGGCCTGCGCGCCATTGCGCCGCGATGCATTTGAATAACGGGTTTTATTTCATGCTGAATGACGTGCAATTTTCTGGCGCCTTGCCGCATTCAGGGCCGGTTCTGACCGACGCTTACACGGTTGCTTCACGCCATTCGCGGCGTGTCAGGCGGCTGAAGATCATGCTGCCGCTGATCGCGGTGCTGATCGGCGCCATTTTCGTCGCTGTTTCCGTGGTCAGGGCCTTTTTGCCGGAAAGCCTGCAGATCGAGAATGCCACGATCGAAAACGGCAAGATCGTCATGCAGAACCCGGCGATTTCCGGGCGCAACAAGCAGGACATCAGCTATTCGATGAAAGCCAAGCGGGCGCTGCAGGATATTGCCAATCCCGACATCATCACCCTTGAAACGATCCATGCGGAAATGCCCGTCAATGACACGCTGATCGCCACCGTCGAGGCAAACAGCGGCATCTACGATCGCGGCCACAATACGCTGGATATGAACGCTCCCTTCAGCATTACCATGAACAATGGGCTCGTCGCCGATTTCGAGGCGGCCTATCTCGATATCAATGCCGGCGAGATGGAAACGAAGAAGCCTATTGCAATCAGCATGAAGGGCGGTTCCATTGTTGCACAGACGCTGAGAATGACGGATAAGGGACGCATTGTAACATTTGAAGGCATGGTGAAGGTCGTCGCCGATCCCGCAACCATCCGTAAAACCGCAAACTAGAAAACCGGGGCACATATGTCGGCCATTTCAGCCTTTTCCTTTCGGCTTGCCGGAACAGTCATTCTTGTAAGCCTTTTTGCCAGCGCCTCCCTGTCTCCGGCCGCCGCCCAGGCGACGACCAGCAAGATGAAAGGCATGCAGCTTTCCAACGACGAACCGATCCAGATCGAAAGCGACAAGCTGGAAATCAAGGACGCCGAAAGCAAGGCCATGTTTACCGGCAATGTGAAGGTCGTTCAGGGAACGACGACGCTGCAGGCCGGCAAGATGGTGGTTTTCTACAAGAAAGGTGGCGGTTCGATTTCCGGCGGCAATGCCGAGATCGATCGCATCGAGGTCGATCAGAAGGTCTTCCTGCAATCGGGAACCCAGCAGGCGACAGCCGATACCGGCGAGTTCAACATGACGGCTCAGACGCTGGTGCTGAAGGGCAAGCAGGTTGTCCTGTCGGAAGGCAAGAACGTCTTCAGCGGCTGCCAGCTGAACGTTCAGATGGATACCGGCGAGGCACAGCTGGAGGCCTGTGGCGGCCGCGTCCAGATTCAGCTCGACCCGAAGTCCCAGAAAACGAATTGATGCAGACGCCGAAGTGAACATTCCCTTTCTTCAAAAACGCAAACGGGGCGTCAAGCCTGAAGCCGCCGCGCCTGCCCGCGCAGTCGACAAGGCGCGCTATGAGGGCACGCTGATCGCGCGCGGCTTGACGAAGGCCTATCGCGGACGCCGCGTGGTAGACGGCGTGTCGCTCGTGGTGCGCCGCGGCGAGGCCGTCGGCCTGCTCGGGCCCAATGGTGCCGGCAAGACCACCTGTTTTTACATGATCACCGGGCTTGTGCCGGTCGATGAAGGCACGATCGAGATCAACGGCAACGATGTCACCTCGATGCCGATGTACCGCCGCGCCCGCCTTGGGGTCGGCTACCTGCCACAGGAAGCCTCGATCTTTCGCGGCCTGACGGTGGAAGAAAACATTCGCGCCGTGCTTGAGGTTCACGACAAGAACAGCGAGCGGCGCGAGAGCAAGCTTAACGAATTGCTCGGCGAATTCAACATTTCCCATTTGCGCAAATCGCCGGCCGTTGCGCTGTCCGGCGGTGAACGGCGGCGCCTCGAAATCGCCCGTGCACTGGCAACCGACCCGACGTTCATGCTGCTGGACGAGCCTTTTGCCGGTGTCGATCCGATCTCGGTTGCCGATATCCAGGCGCTGGTGAGGCATCTGACCTCACGCGGGATCGGCGTCCTGATCACCGACCATAATGTGCGCGAAACGCTGGGTCTGATCGACCGCGCCTATATTATCCATGCCGGCGAAGTGCTGACGCATGGGCGGGCCAACGATATCGTCACCAACCCGGACGTCCGCCGTCTTTATCTCGGCGACAATTTCAGCCTCTAAAGCCGCGATCCGGCCACATGATGAATGAAACCGGCGGCAGCAGGTAAGAATCTGCCGCTTCTGGAACAGGTTTCTCTTGACCACCACCCGGAATTGCGCAAATTTTGCCTGCCCGGAAATGCTGCAATGCGGTATTGTTTTTGAGGCCGAAAAACGACCGTCGACAGTCCGCGATCGAGAGCCGTCGATCCGGGCGGGATGTGTGCAATTCGCTCATATTAGACGATGATTGCACATAAAATGCGCGGCACGGGCCTTCTTCACCTTATTTCCGGTTGCCGCTTGACCAAACCCCATTAATACGCAATTTTTGGGCCAGTTGACGAACTGGCATTTTCACCCCCTCGAAACATGTGAGCCAGCTCCGATCATCAAGGGGAGTTTTGCGTCAGAATGGCACTTTCAGCCAGCCTCTTCCTGCGTCAAAGCCAGACTCTGGCCATGACGCCGCAACTGATGCAGTCGATCCAGCTGCTGCAGATGACGCATTTTGAATTGAACCAGTTCATCGAGCTGGAAGTCGAGAAGAACCCCCTGCTTGAATTCGCCGCCAATGACGATGCGCCGGCGGGAATCGACCGGCATGGCAAGGACGATCTGCATATCACCCAGGATGATCGCAGCGATCGGGACAATGCCGACGGCGCAACATTCGATCCGCTGGGCGACGTCTATGACAGCGCGACCTCTGCGACCGGCGAACGGATGAGCGAACAGCTCGATGCCAATTTCGAGAATGTCTTTCCAGACGACACCGCGCCGCAGCGCGCCGACGCGCCGGAATTGCTCAGCCAGTGGAAGTCCATGCCCGGCGGCGGCGAAGGCGAGAGCAGCGAGGGGTATGACCTCGACGATTTCGTCGCCAACCGCGTGACGCTGCGCGATTTTCTCAACGAGCAGGTTCCCTTCAGCGTCCACGGCGCCGCCGACCTTCTGATCGCCCAGCACCTGATCGACCAGCTCGACGAAGCCGGCTACCTGCATGCCGACATCGCGGAGATGGCGGAACGTCTGGGATGCGCGACGGTGGAGGTGGCGCGGGTTCTCGACAGCCTGCAGCAGTTCGATCCGCCGGGCGTTTTTGCCCGCACGCTCAGCGAATGCCTGGCGATCCAGCTCAAGGCGCGCAACCGGCTGGATCCCGCCATGGCCGCCCTGCTCGACAATCTCGAACTGCTGGCGCGGCGCGACTTCACCAGCCTGAAGCGGATCTGCGGCGTGGACGAGGAAGACCTGCTCGACATGCTCGCCGAAATCCGCAAGCTCGACCCCAAGCCCGGTACCGGCTTCGAGGCAAGCCCTTCGGAAGCGATCATGCCAGATATCGTCGTTCGCCCGGCGCAGGACGGCAGTTGGGCCGTGGAGCTCAATCCCGATACGCTGCCGCGCGTTCTCGTCAACCAGACCTATTACGCGACGGTCTCGCGGCATGCCCCGAAGAACAGCGCCGACCAAGCCTTCCTGACCGAATGCCTGCAGACCGCCAACTGGCTGACCCGCAGCCTTGACCAGCGCGCCAAGACGATCATGAAGGTTGCGACGGAGATCGTGCGCCAGCAGGACGCTTTTCTGATCAACGGCGTCGATCATCTGCGGCCGCTCAACCTGAAAACCGTGGCCGATGCCATCAAGATGCATGAATCGACCGTCAGCCGCGTCACCTCCAACAAATACATGCTGACGCCGCGTGGACTGTTCGAGCTGAAATATTTCTTCACCGTCTCGATCGGATCGGCAGAGGGCGGCGACAGCCACTCGGCCGAATCCGTGCGTCACCGCATCCGCAACATGATCGTGCTCGAAAGCCCGGACGCCGTTCTTTCGGATGACGATATCGTCGATCTCTTGAAGAAGGGCGGCGTCGATATCGCCCGCAGGACTGTGGCGAAATACCGCGAAGCGATGAACATCGCCTCCTCCGTTCAGCGCCGCAGAGAGAAAAAGGCGATCGCCAAGGTGTCTGCCTGATCCTTTGGAGTGCTTGACCGAAACCACGCCAGATGCCCATAATTATCCCCGATATCCCGGCAATCCGCAGGCTTTCGGCCCCGGATTCTTGTTTTCTTAACTGTTTTATTGACTCCAGCAACAACCGGTAGTATGAGGCGGCCGCAATGGGCATGGGACATAGAGCCTGCTCACGCATATCCCTTTAAATTCTGGGCTTTCTGGCGCAAAATTGTTTTGCGTGCGTGAAGTGCTTGGATGACGGATGCGGTTGGAATAGACTGGCTACGCAAATCACGAAAAGAGAGGAAACTCCATGAGTGTGCGTGTATCCGGTAAACATATGGAAATCGGCGAAACGTTTCGTCTGCGGATCGAAGATCAGATAGAACAAGCCGTAACCAAATATTTTGACGGAGGATATTCAAGCCAAGTCACTGTGGAAAAGTCTGGATCCCGCTTCAGCGCCGATTGCAAGATTCACCTCGATTCTGGTGCTGCCTTGCAGGCGAGCGGCGAAGCGAACGACCCGCAAGCTGCGTTTGACGCAGCGTCTGAGCGGATTGCCAAGCGCATCCGCCGTTACAAGCGGAAGCTCAAGGACCACCACAATGGCAATGGCCATGCTGGATTTGCTGAAGTAGCCTACACCGTTATGGATTCAGTGCCCGATGAAGACGACGAGCTTCCGGATAATTATGCACCGACGATCGTGGCGGAGAGTTCAAAACAACTGAAGACGATGTCTGTTGCAAATGCCGTTATGGCGCTCGACATGACTGACGATCCCGTTCTGATGTTCCGTAGTCCTGGCAATGAACAGTTGAATATCGTCTATCGACGCAATGATGGAAACATTGGCTGGATCGACGCAGCCAATATAAAGAGCTAAGTGGATGACGTCCCGGGCCGGTTCGCCGGCTCGGGGCAGTCTGCTTTTTTCTGGTGGTTTACATAGGGAAGACCGTTGACGGTCCGCCGGTAAAGCGCCGAGAGAAAGATGGATGGAGCCGCCGTCCGGCATTTTGCCGGGCGATGCGGTTTCTACCTGCGAACGAGGACAAAAGAATGGCATTGGCAGGCTTGCTGCAGCAGAATGCGATACTTCCGGCCATGAAGGCCAATTCCAAGAAGCAGTTGCTTCAGGAATTGGCGGCAAAAGCATCCAAGATCACTGATCTACCCGAACGGGAAATATTCGACGTCATTCTTCAGCGCGAACGACTGGGCTCGACCGGTGTCGGCAACGGCATTGCCATCCCGCATGGCAAGCTCGCCCATCTTTCGTCGATCGTCGGGATTTTTGCCCGGCTGGAATCGCCCGTCGATTTCGAAGCGCTGGATGACCAGCCGGTCGATCTGGTGTTTCTGCTGCTTGCCCCGGAAGGTGCGGGCGCCGATCACCTGAAGGCCCTGTCGCGGATTGCCCGCGTGCTGCGCGATCCGGAAATGGTCGCCCGCCTGCGCGCAACGGATTCCGCCTCTGCCATCTACGCCTTCCTCAGTGACGACCAGGCCTCCAACGCCGCCTGACCGATACAACCGGAATGATTTCGTGAAACGCGGCCGCAGGGTCGCGTTTTTTTGCGTTTTCATCACGCGATCAGGCCGGCATCCACAAATTACCCGACTGGGCTCGAAGAGATATCGACACGGCTTCATGGCTCGACAATACTCCCGTTCAATCAACATGGAGGAGGACGGGCATGGCAGGACGTTTGGCAGGAAAGACCGCGTTGATCAGCGGCGGTGCGGGCGGATGCGGCCTTGCCGCCTCTGAGCTTTTTGCCCGTGAAGGTGCCCGCGTCGGCATTGTCGATCTGCCGCGCAGCAAGGGGGAGGAGGTTGCCGCCCAGATCCGCGCCGAGGGTGGAGAGGCCTTCTTCGCACCGGCTGATGTCTCGGTGTCCTCAGAGGTCAAGGCGGCGGTCAAGGCGGTCGAAGACACGTTTGGCGCAATCACGGTGCTCTTCAACCATGCCGGCATTCTGGCTGTCGGGCCATTTCTGGAAACCGGGGAGGACGAGTGGGACCGGCTGATGGCCGTCAATGTGCGCTCGATGTTTCTGATGACCAAGGCCGTGCTGCCGGGCATGCTGGCCGCCGGAGGCGGCAGCATTGTCTCGACCTCCTCGATCTCCGCCGTGGCAGCGACGCCGATGGAGGTGCTCTACGATACGACCAAGGGCGCCTGCCATATGTTTGCGCGCGCCATTGCGGTCGAGTTCCGCGACCGCGGCATCCGCTCCAATGCCGTTTGCCCCGGCTTTATCGCCACCGACCACGGCAAGCGCGAACTGGTTGGCCTGGCCAAATATGGCGTCGATGTTTCCGATGCGGCCATAGCCGCGCAGCAGGGCCGCCTGTGCGACCCGATGGAGGTGGCGCAGGCGGCCCTTTTCCTGGCGAGCGACGAATCCAGCTTCGTCAACGGCACGCATCTGTTCGTCGACAATTGCTTCACCGCGATGTGAAGACCAAAGGGGAGAACGGGACCATGATGGAATCAGGCGGCCACTGGCGCAACTGGGTGGGAAATCAATCGTGCATCGTCCGGCACCGGGGCGCGCCCGATAGCGAGGCGGCGCTGGCTCAGATGGTGCGCGAGGCAACGTCGAACGGGCTGAACGTACGCTGCGCCGGCTCCGGGCATTCGTTCACTCCGGTGGCGCTGACCAGCGGGCTGCATCTGACGCTGTCTGGCCTGCAGGGCATCAGCCATATCGACACGGCTCGCAAGCGCGTCTCCGTCCATGCCGGCACGACGATCAACACGCTCGGCAAGGCCTTGAAGCGCAGCGGTCTGTCGATGATCAACCAGGGCGATATCGACAGCCAGGCGCTGGCGGGCGCACTCACCACCGGAACGCACGGCACCGGGCTTACGCTTGGCAACATGGCCTCGCAGATCGTCGGGATGCGGCTGGTGCAGCCGGATGGCAGCATTCTCGCCATCGACGACAGCGAACCGGACATGCTGAACGCCGCCCGCGTTTCCATCGGCATGCTCGGTGTCATCTCCGAAATCACCCTGCAGGTGATGGACAGCTATAATCTGCATGAAAAACTGTGGCGCTGCACCTTCGACGAATGCATGGAGCAACACGACGAACTGGCTGCCAACCACCGGCATTTTGGCTTCTTCTGGTGCCCGGTGCCGGAAAGCCGCCATTGCTACTGCCTGCCGGATACATCCTCCGTCTCGACCACGGCGAGCCTGTCCGATGTCTGCGAAATGAAGACGATCGACATCACCGATGCGCCGCCGATGGAAAGCGCGTTCGAGAAGATCGCCTATTCCTCGGAAATCTACCCGATCGAATATGTGCCGAATTTCCACGAGCTGGAATATGCCGTGCCGGTTCAATACGGCAAGCAGGCCTGCACCGAAGTGCGCAAGCTGATGCTGGAGAAACACCCGACCTGCATCTATCCCATCGAATACCGCTTCACCGCCGGCGACGGCGGCTGGATCAGCCCGTTCTTCGAGCAGGATTCGATCACGCTCTCGGTCTCCGGCCAGCCGGGCACCGACTATTGGAACTACCTGAAGGATGTCGATGATATCCTGCGCCAATTCGGCTCCCGCCCGCATTGGGGCAAGCTGCATTTCCTAGGCAACGGGGACGTGGACGCGCTCTATCCGCGCGCCGGGGATTTCAAGGCGCTGCGCAACAGGCTCGATCCGGAAGGGCGGTTCCTGAACGATCATCTGAAGCAGTTGTTTGGGTAACCCACCTCCCCCTTGAGGGGGGAGGTCGCCGCGAAGCGGCGGGTGGGGGTGACCGTCAGGGACGCGTGAAGCGTCACCCCACCCCGGCACTCACGTGCCGACCCTCCCCCTCAAGGGGAGGGTAAAGATCAAACCGCCGGTGTTTCTTCCGCCGCAACGATCTTCGGGCCGCCCTTGGCGACGCCGACCATGGCGGGGCGCAGGACGCGTTCGCCGATGGTGTAGCCGGCCTGAACGACCTGGACGACGGTGTTGTTGGGCACTTCCGTGTTCGGGACTTCGAACATCGCCTGGTGGAAGTTCGGGTCGAACTTCTGGCCGACGGGCTCCAGCTTCTGGACGCCGTGGCGCTCCAGCGCCGACAGCATGGCCCGTTCGGTCATCTCCACGCCTTCGATCAGCGCGTTGAAGCCGGCATCGCCGGATTCGCGGGCTTCCGTCGGAATGGCATCGAGCGCGCGGCGCAGGTTGTCGGAAACGGCAAGCATATCGCGGGCAAAGCCGGCGACGGAATAGGACTTGGCATCCTTGACGTCGCGGGCGGTGCGGCGGCGCAGATTGTCCATTTCCGCAGCCAGGCGCAGGTAGCGGTCGCGCATATCGGCCGCTTCAGCCTTGGCAAGCTCCAAAGGATCCGGCTCGGAAACGGCAGCATCGACCTGCTCATCGGCAGCTTCCGCATAGGCGGCAGCTGCTTCGTCCGCGTTCGCTTCCGCACCGTGTTTGTTCATATCGTCGGTCATGACGGTCTCCGCACTGTCAACATGTCTAGGATTTGGTCTCGATATCGAGCTTTGAAGCCGAAAAATCAAGGGTACAATCGAAAGCTGCCGGAAAAACCGGCCGATCCAGCGCCGGTTAGCGCGACAAACGCGACATCAATTGCGCAGTATAGTCCACCATCGGCACAATGCGCGAATAATTCAGCCGCGTCGGGCCGATGACCCCGACGGCGCCGACGATCTTGTCGTCGCCGTCCCTGTAGGGCGCGACGATCAGCGACGAGCCCGACAGCGAAAACAGCTTGTTTTCCGACCCGATAAAGATCCGCACCCCCGGCCCGCTCTCGGCCAGATTGAGGATTTCGATCAGGCTGTCCTTCTTTTCCAGATCATCAAACAGCATGCGCAACCGGTCGACATCCTCGGCACCCGCCAGCCCTTCGAGAAGATTGGCGCGGCCGCGCACGATCAGCTGCGTCGGCTTGTCATCCGCCTCGCTGCCCGACCAGATGGCAAGCCCGCGCTCGACCAGATCCTGGCTCAGCGTATCGAGTTCGCGCCGGACGGTTTCCTTGACTTTTTCCAGCTGGCCGCGCACCTCGGGCAGGGTCTGCCCGGCGAGATGGGCGTTCAGAAAATTGGCGGCTTCGGTCAGCTGCGAGCTGGTGACGCCGGCCGGAAGCTCGATGATGCGGTTTTCGACCTGGTCATGCTCGCCGACAAGCACCGCCAGCGCCTTGGTGGGCGCCAGCCGCACGAACTCGACATGCCGCAGCACCGGATCATTCTTGGCGGTGATCACCAGCCCTGCCCCGCGCGACATGCCCGACAGCATCTGGCTGGCATCGTTCAGCAAGGTCTCGACCGGCTGGTCGCGATCGGCGCGGCGCACATGCCGGTCGATCGAGGCGCGATCCTCGGCGGAGAGATCGCCGACCTGCATGAAGGCATCGACGAAAAAGCGCAGACCGTTCTGCGTCGGCAGGCGGCCGGCGCTGATATGCGGCGAATAGATGAGGCCGAGCTCTTCGAGGTCGCTCATGACGTTGCGGACGGAGGCCGGCGACAGCGACATTGGCAGGATGCGCGACAGGCTGCGCGACCCCAGCGGCTCACCGCTTTCCAGATAGCTTTCCACGATGCGACGGAAAATTTCGCCCGACCGCTCGTCGAGCGCCGAAAGCCTTTCCCGCATTGCAGATTTATCCAGGACCATTCGAACGCGGGAACCCATGTTGTTGAAGACAATTGAAATATAGTGATCCCAGCCCGGATAGCAAAAGAGAAATTGGCTGGAATGCCCGCCGTACAGCGGCTTTTGGCTCTCCGCCACTCTTTTGGCGCAAATGATTTCCCTTCATCGCAACATAGGTTAGAAGGCTGACAAACATCACAGGAGTTCATGATGCGGCCTTCCGGCAGAAAAACCGACCAGATGCGCAAGGTTTCCTTCGAGCGCAATGTTTCCAAACATGCAGAAGGATCGTGCCTGGTGAAGTTCGGCGACACGCATGTGCTGGTCACGGCGAGCCTGGAGGAAAAGACGCCGCCATGGCTGCGCAACAGCGGCAAGGGTTGGGTCACCGCCGAATACGGCATGCTGCCGCGCGCTACCGGCGAGCGCATGAAGCGCGAGGCGGCATCCGGCAAGCAGAGCGGCCGCACCCAGGAAATCCAGCGCCTGATCGGCCGTTCGCTGCGCGCCGTCGTCGATCTGAAGGAACTCGGCGAACGCCAGATTTCGATCGACTGCGACGTCATCCAGGCGGATGGCGGCACCCGGACCGCTTCCATCACCGGCGCGTGGATTGCGCTGCGCGATTGCCTCGCCTGGATGGAAGCCCGCAACATGATCAAGGTCGAGAAAGTCCTGAAGGACCATATCGCCGCGATCTCCTGCGGCATCTTTGCCAACCAGCCCGTGATCGACCTCGATTATCTGGAGGACTCGGCAGCGGAAACCGACGCCAATTTCGTCATGACCGGCTCGGGCGGCATCGTGGAGATCCAGGGCACGGCCGAAGGCAAGCCGTTCTCGGAGGAAGAATTCGGCACGCTGCTCGGCCTTGCCAAGAACGGCATTTCAGAACTGGTCACCATGCAGAAGCAGGCCATCGGGGGCTGAGGCGTTCATGCGGACAATGCCCCTCATCCGCCCTATCGGGCACGTTCTCCCTGTCCTAACGGGGAGAAGGACCGGACGGCAATCTCTGGCGTCCCCTCTCCCCGCAAGCGCGGAAAGGGCTAGGGTGAGGGGCAATTCGCATGGATAAGCTGACGTTTGAAGGCATTCTGGAAACAGCACTTTATGTGGATGATCTCGATGCGGCGGAGGCGTTTTACGGCTCCGTTCTCGGCCTTGAAAAAATCAGCCGCGCCGGCAACCGGCATATCTTCTTCCGCTGCGGACCCGGCGTCCTTTTGATCTTCAACCCGGCAGAGACGGTCAAGCCGCCGCCGGCAGAGGGACTGCAGGTTCCGCCGCATGGAACGCGAGGCAACGGCCATATGTGCCTGCGGGTGCAGAAGGGCAAGCTTCAGGCCTGGGAAGACAAACTGAAGACCGCTGATATCGCGATCGAAACCGAAGTGCTCTGGCCATCGGGCGCGCGGTCCTTCTATTTCCGCGACCCCGCCGGAAACAGTCTGGAATGCGCCGAGGCCAGCCTTTGGAATATCGACTGACACGAATGGGCAAAAGCCCGCCGGATTGAGAAAGACGCAGATGCGCAAGCTTGAAGACAAGACCCTGATCGTTGCCAGCCACAATGCCGGCAAGATCCGCGAAATCCGCGATCTGATCGGCCCGATGGGCTTTGAAGCCAAGTCGGCGGCCGATCTCAACTTCGTCGAGCCGGACGAGACCGGCACCACCTTCGAGGAAAACGCCACGATCAAGGCGCTGGCCTCGGCGAAAGCCTCCGGCCTGCCTGCCCTTTCGGACGATTCCGGCCTTGTCGTCGATGCGCTGAACGGCGATCCCGGCGTCTACACCGCCAACTGGGCCGAGACCGCCGATGGCACGCGGGATTTTGCCATGGCGATGGAAAAGGTCGAGACCGCCATCCAGGACGCCGGCGCCACTGCCTTTGACCGGCGCACCGGCCGCTTCGTCTCGGTGCTCTGCCTGGCCTGGCCGGATGGCCATGTCGAGCTGTTCCGGGGCGAGGTGGAAGGCCATATCGTCTGGCCGCCGCGTGGCAGCCAGGGATTTGGTTACGACCCGGTCTTCCAACCGCTCGGCTACGACACCACATTCGGCGAAATGAGTGCCGAGGAAAAGCATGGCTGGAAGCCGGGCGATGCCGAGGCGCTGTCGCACCGGGCGCGCGCGTTCAAGCTTTTTGCCGAGACATGCTTGAGTGCTTGAAGGGAACAGGGGGATAGTTCCGAATGCGAGGTGAATTAACCCCCTCTGTCATTTCATGACATCTCCCCCCGCAAGGGGGGAGATCATTCTTTTTCCTAGCTGCCCGAAAGCCTGCGGCTCATCTCCCCCCTTGCGGGGGAGATGCCGGCGTCGCCGACAGAGGGGGTGACGCAGCTCTCCGATTTCGGACATAGAGAAGATGAAGCAAATCATATAAGGGACGGGAGAGACGCTCAGCGTCTCCGGCCTCTAGACATGCAGACAACACGACCTTAACTCCGCGCCAAAGCGCCTGAAAGACCTGAAACAGAATGGCTACTTTTTCTTCCATCGGCGACAGCAAGGAGCCCGGTTTCGGGGTCTATGTGCATTGGCCATTCTGTGCTGCCAAATGTCCCTATTGCGATTTCAACAGCCATGTGCGGCATCAGCCGGTCGATCAGCCGCGTTTCGTCACGGCCTTTCTCACCGAAATGGCGGCGATGCGGCATATGTCGGGCCCGCGCACCGTCACCAGCATCTTCATGGGCGGCGGCACGCCGTCGCTGATGAACCCTTCGACGGTTGAGGCCATTCTCGACGGCATTGCCAATCTCTGGCATATGCCCGACGGCATCGAAATCACCATGGAGGCCAATCCGTCCAGCGTCGAGGCGACGCGGTTTCGCGGCTATCGCGCCGCCGGCGTCAACCGGGTCTCGCTCGGCGTCCAGGCGCTGAACGACCGCGACCTGAAGTTTCTCGGCCGGCTGCACAATGTCGAGGACGCCCTGAAGGCCATCGGCCTGGCGCGCGATATCTTTCCGCGCATGTCGTTTGACCTGATCTACGCCCGCCCCAACCAGACCGTCGAAGCCTGGGAGCAGGAGCTGAAACAGGCCGTCTCCTATGCCGTCGATCACCTGTCGCTCTACCAGCTGACGATCGAGGAAGGCACGCCCTTCTACGGCCTGCACAAGGCGGGCAAGCTGATCGTTCCGGATGGCGAACATTCCGCCGTGCTCTATGAGGCGACGCAGCAGATCACTGAGGGGTTCGGCATGCCTGCCTATGAGGTGTCCAACCACGCCGCACCGGGCGCCGAAAGCCGCCATAACCTCACCTACTGGCGCTATGGCGACTATGCCGGCATCGGCCCGGGTGCGCATGGCCGGTTGACGCGCGGCCGCAACAAGATTGCCACGGCAACCGAGCGCAAGCCGGAAGACTGGCTGCAGCTGGTTGAGGATCATGGCCATGGCATGGTGGATCAGGAAGTGCTGGGCTACGGCGAACAGGCCGACGAGCTTTTGCTGATGGGCCTGCGGCTCAAGGAAGGCATCGATCTCGTGCGCTGGCAGGACCTGTCCGGCCGCGAACCGGATCCGGACCGTGAACAGTTCCTGATCGAACATGGTTTCATCGAGCGCCTGGGCAATTCGCGCCTGCGCTGCACCCCGGCCGGCATGCTGATCCTCGATGCGGTGGTGGCCGACCTCGCCTGCTAAATTTTACTCGAACGCAGCCAGATATTTCCTGATGATCCGATCCAGCGCCGCCCGTTCATCCGGCTCCAACAGCGCCGTCAGCCGGTGCTGGTTGGCGACATGGGCGGTGACTGTGCGCTCCACCAGCGCAAGCCCTTCCGGCTTCAGCGCGATCAGCACGCTGCGGCGATCCTCCGGATGGGTCAGCCGCTCGACGAGACCGGCCTTTTCCAGCTGATCGATGCGGTTGGTCATCGTTCCCGACGTAATCATCGTGGTTGCCAGGAGGTCGCCCGGCGAGAGCCGGTAAGGCGGACCGGAACGGCGCAGCGCCGCCAGCACGTCGAAGCTCGCCGACGATAATCCGAACTGCGAAAACGTCTTCTCCACCTCGCGGCCGAGATAGGTCGAGAGCCGCGCCAGCCTGCCCAGCAGGCCCATGGGGCCAATATCCAGGTCCGGACGCTCCCGGGTCCATTGTGCCAAAATTCTATCGACGTGATCTTCTGCCATACCTGTTTGGTACGCAGCATTCATCTTGACGTCAAGATAATCGATGCTACATTGATTTATCTTGAAATAGAGATACTTTAAATGAAGATAAAATCCAGTTCCCTCGCGGATATCGGCCTGACCGCGATAGCGCCCGCCATCTGGGGCAGCACCTATGTGGTCACGACCGAATTCCTGCCGCACGGTTATCCCCTCACCGTCGCCATGCTGCGCGCCTTACCTGCCGGCCTTATCCTGCTTCTGATCGTCCGGCAGTTGCCACAGGGCATCTGGTGGGCGCGCAGCTTCATTCTGGGCGCGCTCAATTTCTCGTTCTTCTGGGCGATGCTGTTCATTTCGGCCTATCGCCTGCCGGGCGGGGTCGCGGCAACTGTCGGCGCGATCCAGCCGTTGATCGTCGTCATGCTGGCCCGCCTGTTGATCGGCTCGCCGGTGAGGGCGCAGGCAATCGCCGCCGGTATTGTCGGCATGGCCGGTGTCGGCCTGCTGGTGCTGACGCCCGGAGCGGCACTCGATCCGATCGGCATTGCCGCAGGGCTCGCAGGTGCAGTCTCCATGGCGTTCGGCACGGTGCTGACGCGCCGCTGGGCACCGCCCGTCTCGAGCCTCACCTTCACCGCCTGGCAGCTGACCGCCGGCGGCCTGTTGCTGTTGCCGGTGGCGCTTTTGTTTGAGCCAGCTCTGCCGGTGCCGACCATGGCCAATGTGCTGGGCATGGCCTGGCTCGGCCTGATCGGCGCCGCCTTCACCTATCTTTTGTGGTTTCGCGGCCTGTCCAGACTTGACCCTGCAGCCGTCGCCTCGCTCGGCTTTCTCAGCCCGCTGGTGGCAACCCTGCTCGGCTGGGGCGTGTTGAACCAGAACCTGACGCCGCTGCAGATCGCCGGCATGGCCGCAGTGCTCACGAGCGTGTGGCTCGGCCAGCGGGCGCAGATGGCACCGCGCGCCGCAGCAACGGTCCCGGCGAAAACCGTTAGCCTTTAGCGGCCTTCTCCGCCGCAGCCGCTAGCCCCTTGCAGATCGGCCCGGCAATATCGGCCGAGAGCATCGCCGTCAGGCCGGCGGCGGTGGTTCCGCCATAATCGGTGAAGATCCGCACCGTATCCGCCGGTGTCTCCGGCGCATCGGCCATCCACGCTCCGGCGCCCAGAAAGAGCTGGCGAACGGCGATGTCGGCATTATCGGGCGCAACGCCATGGGCGATGGCGTCACGGACCATGACATCGGCAAAGGCGGCGATGAAAGCCGGGCCGGAGCCGGTCAGGGCCGTGAAATAATCAAGCTCGCTTTCCGTCGAAAGCTTCGCCGTCTTTCCGGAGCAGGCAAAGAAGCCGTCCGCAAAATCCGCGTCTGCGGCCGTTGTTTCGTCCGTTGCATGCCAGGGGGTGAAGGACAGCCCCTGCTCAGCACAGGCATTCGGCATGGCGCGGATGATGCGGCCGCTTTTGAAGCGCTTTCGAAGCGCCGCCGCAGGCAGCCGGGCCATGACGGACATCACCAGCTTGCCGGAAAGATCGAGTTCCAGCGCATCAATATCCTCCGGCCGCACCGACAGAATGACGATATCCGACTGCGCCGCCAGCGAACGGTTGTCGGTGGTGAACCGGATATGCGGCCAGGCCTCGAACCCTGCCGTCCTGCCGCTGCGCGACGACAGGATGAGATCTGTGGGGGCGATGAAGCCCCTGGCAAGGGCCGGGCGAAGCAGAGCGCCGCCTAGCCAGCCTGTGCCGCCGATGACGCCGAGCGTGGTCAAGCCCACTCGCCCTTGCGCATGACGGGAACCTTGGCGCCATCGGGACGCACACCATCGATATCGACCTCGCCGGAACCGATCATCCAGTCGATATGGATCAGGCTGGAATTGCCGCCCTGCGCCGTGATCTGCTCCTGCGTCAGCGAGGCGCCGTCGAGGAAGCATTTCGAATAGCATTGCCCAAGCGCGATATGGCAGGAGGCATTCTCGTCAAACAGCGTGTTGTAAAACAGGACGCCGCTGGCCGAGATCGGCGAGGAATGCGGCACCAGCGCCACTTCGCCGAGACGCCGTGCGCCCTCGTCCGTATCCAGCACCTTGTTCAGCACTTCCTCACCCTTCGAGGCCTTGGCCTCGACGATACGGCCGGCCTCGAAACGAACCTGGATATTGTCGATCAGCGTGCCCTGATGCGACAGCGGCTTGGTGCTCGACACATGGCCTTCGACGCGCAGCGCATGCGGCGTGGTGAAGACCTCCTCGGTCGGAATGTTGGGATTGCAGGTGATGCCGTTCTTTGCGGTCGATGCACCGCCGTGCCATTCATGGCCATCGGCCAGCCCGACGGTCAGGTCCGTGCCCGGTCCTGTGAAATGCAGCGCCGAGAAGCGTTCGCCGTTCAGCCATGCGGAACGCTTGGCAAGATTGGCATTATGCTCGGCCCAGGCGGCAATGGGGTCGGCGACATCGACGCGGGAGGCGGCAAAGATGGCATTGGCCAGCTTTTCGACGGCAACCTGCTCGGCATCATCCGGAAACATCTGCCGCGCCCAGGCGGCGTTCGGATAGGAAATGATGTTCCAGTTGATGTCGAAATTGGAGATCTTCTCCAGCGCCGGCTTGTAGGCCATCGACATCGCCTTGTTGGCGCGGGCCACCTTGGCCGGGTCCTGCGCTGCCAGCATCATCGGGTTGTCGCCGGATATGGCAAGGCGGGCGGTATTGCCGGCAAAGGCCTTGGCCATGCCGTCGTAAAGCCAGCCGCTGGCCTTGTCGAAGCTCTCGTCGGGGGCGTGGGCGTAGCGGGCGAGCGTCGTTTCCTCATCGGAATAGAACGTCGTCACCAGACCGGCCCCGGCAATATAGGCGTGTTTGGTGATCAGCCGCACCAGCGGCAGGGCGGCGATCGGCGCCGTGATCAGGAGATCCTGGCCGCGCTCGAGCCGCAAACCCACCTTGATGGCGACTTCGGCGAGCTTGTCCAGTTTGACGGGATCGACGGCTTGGTGCGTGGAAGAGGTCATGGGAGTGCCTGTCTGCTGAATTTACATCAGGGTTAGACTTAGAGCGCTTTGCGGCGAATTTGAAGGTGCATTTGCGCTGGCAGGTCTCATCGCATGGCGGCCGTCACGGCCGCGATATTGCTGTGATGAACCGTTTCATAGGGCTCGAAATAGACGAGAGCGCCCGACGCGATATCGGCGGCGGCGAAATCCGTCAGGGGCGGGATCACGGTTTCGCCCTGCGCAATTGCGGCGGACAGGCGCTCCAGATAATTCCGGTTCGCGTCGATCAGCGCCGGCGCATATCCACCTTCGGCAATCCGGGCCTTGTCACCGTGGCTCGGAAGGATTTTTTTGATCGGCCATTCCCGCATGCGCCGCAGCTCGGCGATATGCGTGCTGATCTGGCCGGGCTCGGCAATGTAAGTGACGGTATCTTCCAGCGTGTCCCCGGCGAGCAGCACTTTTTCGTCGGGTAACCAGATGACGTTGCCGTCCGAGCTGTGAACCGCGAAATGATGCAGTTCGATGCGGCGGCGGCCGACAAAGAGTTCCAGTGTTTCCTCAAACAGCCGCGTCGGCATGACCAGCGGCGCAATCGGCGGGTTGGCCGCTTCAATCCTGCTGCGGTTCTCCTCCAGCTTCTGCGCCGTCAAAGCAAGGGCGATAATCTCGCAGTCGGCAAAGACGGCATTCCCGGCAATATGGTCCTTGTGCCAGTGGCTGAGCACGACGCGGATTGTGCGGACGCCGAGGCTTTCGAGATGTGCGCGGATCGCGCGCGCGTGTTCCAGCGAGATATGGGTATCGTAAACCACAGCTTCAGCGCCATCGACGATGGCATAGGAGGCCACACCCAGCGAGTAGGCGCCGTCGTCCAGCCAGTTCGGCCCTTCGGCATGCAGCCGCTTGCCTCTCACGCGCCCGTCATAATAGGCGAAGATGCCGGGATAGGGTTCAAGGATCGAAAGCGTCGCGGTCATCTCGGACATCATGGATCTCTCAGGCAATCAAGGACGCGGCAACGGAATTCAGCGCCTTGCGGGCATCGTCGGGGGCCAATCGCACTTGCAGGCCGCGCTGGCCGCCATTGATATAGACCAGCGGCTCGGCAAATGCCTGTTCCTCGATCGCCGTCGGCACCTGTTTCCTCTGCCCGAACGGGCTGATACCGCCGACATGATAGCCGGTCAGCCGCTCGGCCTCGGCCGGTTTCATCATCTGGGCCGATTTTCCCTGAAACGCCGCCGCCAGCTTCTTCATGCTCACTTTGCGGTCGGACGGAACCACCACGCAGACCGGCCTGCCATCGACCTCCGCCATCAGCGTCTTCAACACACGGCGCGGCTCCTCCCCGGCGCCTCGGCCGCCGCCATGCCGATCCGGTCGGCAGAGGGATCGTAATCATAGGTATGAACGGTAAAGGCGGCCGCAGCTTTTGTCAGCGCAAGCGTTGCACGGGTGCTCTTCGACATGGTTTTCCGCCGGTTACAACAAGGAGAATGTCAGCGTTGGTGGTCGCGATCAAGCCGATCCAGGAGTTCCAGGCCTCGCTCCCTGTTCCCACGCTCTGCCCTCAACCGGAATCGCGTCTCAGAATCGAATTCGGCTATCGCCTTGGTGGAAAACTCTTCGAAGAGCTTGTTAAGACTCGTGCCGCGCGCAGACGCCAGAGCCTTCAAACGCTCATGCTGATCATTCGGCAGCCTTATCGTTAATGTGCTCATCTCAAAACTCCGCCATCAGAATTCGAATCGAAATCTGCTTTCAAAACAACGCCGTATAAATCTCCGGCTTGAAGCCAGCCGTCAGTTTCCCGTCATGATCCAATATCGGCCGTTTGATCATCGAGGTCTGGGCGAGCATCAGGGCGATGGCCTTGTCTTCGTTGAGATCCTGTTTCTCAGCATCACCAAGCGCGCGGAATGTCGTGCCGGAGCGGTTCAGAACCGTCTCCCAGCCGAGCGCTGCCGTCCAGCGCTGCAGCGTATGGCGGGCAATGCCGGATGCTTTGTAGTCATGGAAATCATAGGCGATCCCCTGGCCTTCCAGCCAGGTCCGCGCCTTCTTCATCGTGTCGCAATTCTTGATGCCGTAGATGGTCACGCTCATGCTCAATCCCTTTTGCCGGTATGCGGGATAGCATGAAGATATCTTGCTGAGAATGCCGGAAGATCAGCGCTCCAGCATGTCGATCAGTTGCGGCAGTCCGGCCACGGTTTCGATGACGTGATCGGCACCGGCGGCCTTGAGCTTGGCGCCGACCTTTTCATGCAGGGCCGAACGTTCATTGGGCGACAGCGCGTCAAGCTCCGCCACGGTCAGGCCTGCCTCGTTGCCCGAGAGCGTCAGCCCCACCGTGATGCAGCCGGCGGCCACGCCCTCGGCAATGCCCGGCTCGGTGTCATCGACCTTGATCACGGCGCCGGCCGGATAGACCATCAGGTCGAGGAAGCACTTGTACATGCCGATCGGCGTCGGGCGCCCGAGCGGCAGATCATCGGCACAAATCAGGTTTTCCGGCGCAAAGCCCTGCTCGGCCGCCAGCGGCAGCACCCGCTCCATGATCGAACGCGTATAGCCGGTCGTCGAGCCGATCCGCATGCCCTTGGCGCGCAGATAGGCGACCGTTTCGAGCGTGCCGGGCACCAGCGTGCAATAGTCGCTGACCACCTCTTCGTTGAGCGGCACGAAGAGGTCATAGACCTTGTCGATGGCGCCTTCATCGGGTGCTGCCCCTTGCGCGGATGCCCAGCGCGCCGAAATATGCGGCTCGGCCAGCATGGCGCTGATATGCGCGCGCTTGGGCAGCCCCATCGGCTTGCGCGCGTCTTCGATGGTCACATGCACGCCGAATTTGCCAAAGGTTTCCACAAAGGCGCCCATCGGGGCGAAGGACCCGAAGTCGATGACGGTGCCGGCCCAATCGAAAATCACGGCCTTGAACTTGCTCATGCGGCACTCCCATAGAGTTCGTTGATGGTTTCCTCGCCGATCCCGAACGCCGTCGAGGCGCCGCATCCGGCGGTAACGACGACAATGCGCACATTGTCGGACGGCCTGTCGGTAAAACGCCAGCGATCCGGCGCCGAGGCATAGGTGCCCAGCCAGCGCTCGGCAATCACCCGTCCCGGCAGATCAAGCACCCGGTCGAATTCGCCAAGGATGAGATCATCGACCGCATCCGAGGCAAACGGATCAGGGGTTTTGGCATAGTGATGGCTATCGCCGACCACCAGCGAGCCATCGGCCGACTGGGTGACGATCAGATGAATGCCATTGCCGCGTTCCGCCTGCAAATCGGCATCCAGGCGCTGTTTCAGCGGCGCGGCCTCGGGCAAGCCGGCATAGCCGAGATAGCGGCCAAGCCCGAGATCGGACATGACGGCCGTGTTGAACCGGACCGGCTGTTGCGGCCGCAGCCTCAGCATCTGCAGCTTGCAGCGGGTGACATTGTAGGCCGCGATGCGCTCGGCAAAAAGCCCGGTGAAATCGTCGCCCGGGCAAACGATCGCGGTTTCGGCCTCGATGACACCATCCGCCGTTTCCACGCGCGGCGGTTCGACTGCAGTGACGGTGGTGTTGCGCAGAAAGGTAACGCCGAGCTGCTCTTCCAGAAACCGGGCGAGCAGCGGGATCGCCGTGCGGGATTCGACGCGGATTTCGTGCGGGCTGTAGAGCGAGACGCGGGCGGCGTCGGTGCGCAGGCAGGCGACATGCGCCTGCGCCTGGCGCGCCGTCAGCCTTTCGCAGCCATCGGCCATCTCGGTGCGCAGGAAAGCATCGATCACCGCTTCGGATTCGTCGAACCGGGAGGCGAGCACCATGCCGCGCTGAACGATGGCGATGCCGGCTTTTTCCGCCACCTCTGCCCAGATATCCTGCGACTGCCGCGCCATGGTCCAGCAATCGCCGGCCTCCTGGCCCGTGACGGTGACGAAACCGAAATTGCGCACCGAAGCGCCATTGGCCTGCGCATCGCGGTCGATGACAACGACGCGCTTGCCGCGCTTGGCCGCCGCATGCGCGTGCGCCAGGCCGACGATACCGGCACCGGCAATGGCGAGATCATAGATGGGCATGCGCGCTCTCCTGCGTGCCACAGTGGACCAGGTCCGGGTTGGCTCGCGGCTAAAGAACGCAATTCCATAAAGGGATTATGACAACCGCCAGCAAGGCGGCGATTGTCCACGTTATTCATCTCAGGCCGGGCACGTCACACCGGGAGGCACAGCGCCGCCAGAAGACCGCCGCTCAGGCTTCGAGCGCGCCGGGCTTGCGCACCGCCTTGGTGGGCTCGTCGCAGGCGATCTTCATCAGGTTGTCGCGGCGGCGGGCAAAGCGTTGCGAGGTGCGCGTGGCGACCAGCCCTGCCTGCGGCGCATGGATATCGATCGCGCCACCCTCCATGCCCGGTGCGGTGATGATCGTCGCCAGCAGATCACCGGCAGCGACGGTATCGCCGATGTCGCGATGAAACAGCACGGCGCCGGCCTGCGGCGCGCGGATCATCTCGATATTGTCGAGCGGCGTTACCTTGCCGCGATAGGGCTCGATCGTTGCGGCCGCGCCGCCCACCGCGCCGCGCACCACCAGAAAGCGCCAGAGCCCTTCGGCATCCTTGCGGGCCATGTCCGGATAGACATCGCGCGTGCCACGAAGCTCGACGGTGACGGCCAGCCGGCCCGGCAGCCGCTTGGCCTTTTCGGCCGTTTCATGCTTCCAGGCATAGCCGACCGATTCCTCAAACGCGCTGCTTTCGCCATCGGCGAGAAACACGGCTTCCATGTCGAGCGCCGATGCCAGATCGGCGGCTTCCGGCCAGAAGGCCTCATCGACATAGGTATATTGCACGGATTCATCATCGCAATGCAGGTCGAGCATCAGATCGGCACTGAGCGCCATATGCAGCAACTGCCGCTTCAGCTGTTCCACCACCGGATAACGCTCGAGATCGTCGATCAGCGTTTCGCGCTCGGACAGCCCGATCAGCGGAAATTCGCGGTTGAAATTGGTGCGCGAGCCCAGATCGAACCGGCCCTGCAATTCGCCGAAATGCGATTGCGCCGTGCCGATCGGATTGGCCTGCGGAACGATGGTGATATCGCTGAAAATTTTCCCATCGGCATCGGCCTGCCGCAGCTTTTCGCATAGAAAATGCAGGAGAGCCGTGCCCGGAAGCTCATTGGCATGCAACGCTGCCTGGATATAGATTTTCGGCGCCTTGGCGTCGCTGCCCTTGAACCGGATGACCGGCAGCCGCCATTCGACACCCGGCGTATCGCCCTTGATGACGATTTCAGAAATATCCATGACCATCCTCCCTTTTATCGTTTCAAGGGCTTATGCGGCTTGCTGCAGGCGGGCGCAAGATGCCAAAATTTGCGGCTTGCTTTGTGCTGTGGATCGGCCCCGGCACACAGAAACAGACGCAACCGGCGCGCGGTGTCCGCACGCCGGTTGCTCCGGGCCCGATCCCGTCAATCCAGCAATGGCCAGCGATCGAGATATTCATATTCGCTATTGCCGATGACGCTGCGGATCAGCACGAATTCCCGCGCAATCCAGCGGACGGGTTCTGCAAGCAAGTGCTCGGGCACCGGCACGTCGTCATAGAGAACCGTCATGTGCGGCATGAAACGCGGATTGTAGGTGAAATTCAGGCCGACACCCCACATTTCCTTGGCAAGCTGCACATGCAGATCCATCATCTCTTCGCTGCGGATCGCATTGGCAAGGATGACAGCCCTGGCATTGGTGACGGACATGGCGCGATCGAAATTGACCTCGAAAGGGGCTGCCTTGACGGTGGCCATGGCTGCGGAGACGGCGAAGACGATATCATCGGGGAAATCCGGATATGTGCCGATGGCATTCAGCGAGACATGCATGCGCTCATACGGGCGTGGACTTTTCGACAGGCCGTAGCGCCGCGCAATCTCCCTGCCGGTCTCGACAGCTTGCAAAGCCACCTCCCGCTCCGGCACGAGGGCCAGGAACAGATTGCTCTTTCCATGATCATCAGCATATTTCTGCTGGGGCTGGACCGGCACCGTGCTGCCCGCCCGACCGCGTAAAAATGACTGCTGTTCAATGCGCAAAACCTCGGCTTTTCCAAGCATGGCAGACCTCATCTCTTTCTGGATGCCACCAGTATATTCGAGTCGGATATTTGATCAAGAACAAAACATGAACATTGTGAATTTATTCCCACGATCGTGAAATGGATGGGTTGGACGTTGCGTCAAATCGAGCCTGCCCCAGCCAAGCGGATACGGCGTTCGATCCACCCCTTCCGACGCAAGAATCGGGTGGCGGGATCGGTAAAACTGAGCGAAACTCGAACCATGATCACTGTTTCCAAAATCATCGCCTCGCCGGTCGGGGCACTGGAGCTGGTTACCCGCGGCGACGGGCTGGCTGCCATTTTGTGGGAGAACGACGCGCCCAACCGCGTCAGGCTTGGCGAACGCGTGGAAAGCGCCAACCATCCGATCCTGCTCGAAACCGAACGGCAGCTGGCGGAATATTTTGCGGGCGAGCGCACGGAATTCAGCATCCGGCTGGATCTCACCGGTACCGCATTCCAGAAGGCGGTCTGGCAGGCGCTGTTGACGATCCCGTTTGGCGAAACCCGGACCTATGCCGCCATTGCCCGGCAGATCGGGCACCCCAAAGCCTATCGCGCGATGGGGGCGGCAAACGGCAGAAACCCGGTATCGATCATCGTCCCCTGCCACCGCGCGATCGGATCGGACGGGCAGTTGCACGGTTTTGCCGGCGGGCTGGAGGCCAAGCGATATCTGCTGGCACTGGAACGCAAGCGCATGAGCGTGGCAGCGTGACAAACAGAGGCGTATTTTGACCCCACGCATTGGCGCGGGAGTTGGACAAGGAACGGACCGATGGCTGAGAAAGCACAGACCTATCATGTTTTTGAGACTGCCGGCGGCTATTGCGGCATTGCCTGGAACGCGATCGGCATCACCCGGTTCCAGCTGCCGGCACGCAGCGCCGAGGCCACGGAACGCAACATTCTGCGCCGCGTGCCGGACGCTGAACGCGGGGACCCCACCCCGGCGATCCGCGAGGTCATCGCTGCGGTGCAACGCTATTTTGACGGCGAGATTATCGATTTCTCCAGCGTTGCCCTCGACCTTGACGACCAGGACGACTTTTTCCGGCAGATCTACCAGGCGCTGCGCGCCATCGGCTGGGGCCGTACGACGACCTATGGCACGCTGGCCAAGGCGCTCGGCGCCGGACCGCAGGCCGCCCGCGATGTCGGCCAGGCCATGGCGAAGAACCCGGTGCCGCTGATCATTCCCTGCCACCGCGTGCTGGCCGCCGGCGGCAAGGTCGGCGGCTTTTCCGCCCCCGGTGGCGCGACTGCCAAGGTTCATATGCTAGAACTGGAAGGCGTACATGTCGGCACACCGGAACCGGCGCAGCAGTCGCTGCTCTTGTGAACAAACGGCTTTGACACCTGAACAGCCGTTTCGCAGCCGGTGTGCACGCAGCCGCTTTTGCCATTGCTTGACGCGTTTGAAATTCCGTGCCCGGTCCGCTCACCGGTGATACATCGCAGTGACCCAGTCAGAAATGGAGCCCTTGATGATGACGCGGCGAAAATTGTTGACGCGGGGACTGCTGGGCGGCGCTCTGGCAACCGGCGCATTGGCGCATGATGTCAACACGGCCGCCGCCGCGCCTGACGGCACATGGCTGATGCCGGATGAAGGAGCAGCGCATGCGGCAACGTGGATGGCCTTCGGTCCGGGCGTGGATATCTGGGGCCGAAAGCTGCTTCCCGTTGCCAGAGAAAACCTGGCCAGCATCGCCAAGGCGATTGCAGCGCACGAACCGGTGAAGATGCTGGTGCGCGCGGAGGAATACGATATCGCGGCGCGCCTGTGCGGCTCCTCGGTGACGCTCGTGGTACAGCCCATCGACGATCTGTGGATGCGCGATACAGGGCCGGTCTTCGTGAAAAATCAGGCCGCGCAGTCCGGCGCGGTCAGCTTTAATTTCAATGGCTGGGGCGGAAAGCAGGCGCACGCTGATGATGCCGAAGTTGCAGGCTTCATCTCCCAAACGGTTAACTCGGAGTTTATCGAGACCAATCTGGTGCTGGAAGGCGGCGGTATCGAGGTGGATGGTGAAGGAACCGCCATCATCACCGAAAGCTGCGTGCTCAACGCCAATCGCAATCCGGGCGTCAGCAAGGCGCAATGCGAACAGGAACTCTCGCGCCTGCTGGGGGTGCGAAAAGTCATCTGGCTGCCGGGCATTGCCGGTATGGACATCACCGATGGTCACACCGATTTCTATGCGCGGTTTGCGACCCCCGGCGTGGTCGTTGCCGGACTGGATCTGGACCCGCAATCCTATGACCACGCCGTCACCCAGCGCCACCTCGACATCCTGCGGCAATCCACCGACGTCAAAGGACATAAGCTGGATGTGGTGGTCATGCCGGGGCCGTCAACCATACGCAAGGCCTATGAGAATGCGGATTTCGCAGCCGGCTATATCAATTTTTATGTTTGCAACGGCGCCGTCATCGCCCCGGAGTTCGGCGACCGGAAAGCCGATAACAATGCCCGCGACGCCTTACGGGATCTGTTTCCAGGGCGTGACATCATCCAGTTGAACATTGACGGCATCGCCGCCGGTGGCGGTGGAATTCACTGCACGACGCAGCAGCAGCCCGCTTGAAACCAACTGGATCGGGAACATAACGCTGGCCGCGACATGCGCGGCCAGATTTCCGCTATTGCCTCATTCCCACTCGATGGTTCCCGGCGGCTTTGACGTCACGTCGTAGACGACGCGGTTGATGCCGCGGACTTCGTTGATGATACGGGTGGCGGCGCGGCCGAGGAAGTCCATGTCGTAGTGGTAGAAATCCGCCGTCATGCCATCGACGGAGGTGACGGCGCGCAGGGCGCAGACGAATTCGTAGGTGCGGCCATCGCCCATCACGCCGACGGTCTGCACCGGCAAAAGCACGGCAAACGCCTGCCAGATGGCATCGTAGAGGCCCGCTTTACGGATTTCGTCGAGATAGACGGCATCGGCTTCGCGCAGGATCTCCAGCTTTTCGCGGGTGATGCCGCCCGGGCAGCGGATGGCAAGGCCCGGACCCGGGAACGGGTGGCGGCCGATGAAGCTGTCGGGAAGACCCAGTTCCTTGCCGAGGATGCGCACTTCGTCCTTGAACAGTTCGCGCAAGGGCTCGACCAGCTGCATGTTCATGCGGGCCGGAAGTCCACCGACATTGTGGTGCGACTTGATGGTGACAGACGGGCCGCCGGTGAAGGACACGCTTTCGATCACATCCGGATAGAGCGTGCCCTGGGCGAGGAAATCGGCGCCGCCGAGCTTCTTGGCTTCGGCTTCGAAGACGTCGATGAACAGGCGGCCGATGGTCTTGCGCTTGGTTTCCGGATCGCTCTCGCCTTCCAGCGCATTGATGAACATGTCGGACGCATCGACATGAACAAGATGCAGGTTGTAGTGCTCCTTGAACATGGCGACCACATCGGCCGCCTCGTTCTTGCGCATCAGGCCGTGATCGACAAGGATGCAGGTCAGCTGGTCGCCGACCGCCTCGTGGATCAAAAGTGCGGCAACGGAACTGTCGACGCCACCGGAGAGGCCGCAGATGACGCGCTTGTCGCCGACCTGTTCGCGGATATTGGCAACGGCCTTGTCGCGATAGGCGGCCATCGACCAGTCGCCCTTCAGACCGGCGATCTTGTGGACGAAATTGGCAAGCAGCTTGGCGCCATCAGGGGTGTGTACGACTTCCGGATGGAACTGCACGGCATAGAATTTCTTGGCTTCATTGGCGATGAAGGCGAACGGCGCGTTCGGCGATGTGGCGACGACTTCGAAGCCATCCGGGATCGCGGTGACGCGGTCGCCATGGCTCATCCAGACCTGGTGGCGGGAGCCGACGGTCCAGATGCCGTCGAAAATCGCGCAGTCCTTGTCGATCTCGATGAAGGCGCGGCCGAATTCGCGGTGATGGCCGGCTTCAACCTTGCCGCCCAACTGTTCGCACATGGTCTGCTGGCCGTAGCAGATGCCGAGCACCGGCAGGCCGCTGTCGAACACGACCTGTGGCGCCCTCGGCGAGCCGATGTCGAGCGTCGAGGCCGGGCTGCCGGACAGGATGATCGCCTTCGGATTGAGGCGCTTGAAGCCCTCTTCCGCCGATTGGAAGGGCACGATCTCGCAATAGACGCCGGTCTCGCGCACGCGCCGTGCGATCAGCTGGGTGACCTGGCTGCCGAAATCGATGATGAGAACGGTATCGGGATGGACTGTCGCTGTCATAACGCGCTTCCGTGGCTTGGCTTATGTGATGGGGAACTAAGGCCGAGCCTTTAATTAAAGGTGGCTCCAAGCGCAATGATTACATTGCACCCGGACAATTTTGCGGCCTCAAACCGTGATTTCGCCGGTTTTGACGGCTGTTTCCAGGGCATCGACGGCGCTTGCCAGCTTCTCGTCGATCACGTGCAGATATTCTGTCCAGTCGCCGATATGCTTGAGCTCGGCCTTGCCATCGGAAATGCCGCGCAGGCCGATCAGCGGAATGCGGAAGGACTGGCAGGCGCGAAGGACGGCGAAGGTTTCCATTTCCACCATGTCGGCGGCGATGCCGTCATAGGCGGCGCCCGAAACGATATTGGCGCCGGTCGAAAGGCTTGCGGTCTTCACGCCGGGAATGCGCAAGGGCAGATCGACAGTGACGGGCAGGTCGAGAAACGGCGTCGCGCCCTTTTCAAAGCCGAGCGGCGAGGCATCCATGTCGCGATAGGCAACCGATGTGGCCTGATAGACCTCGGCCTGTTCCAGCCGGGCGGAGCCCGCAGAGCCGAGCGAGACGACAAGGCCGGGCGGGCTGCCACGGCCGCCGAGCTCAGCAAGCGTGCGGGTCAAGGTCACCGCCGCTTCGACCGGGCCGACGCCGGTCATCAGCGGCGAAATGCGCTCGCGCAGATGCACGCCATATTCGGCATCGACGGCCATGACGTAGAGGATCGTCCGGCCCGCGATCGTCTTCAGTTCATATGTCATCCTTCGATCCCCTCGCGCCCGCGGATCACCATCATCGTTGCGGTCATCGAGGCGATCAGCTTGGCCGGTCCGTCCGGCGAAATCGCGTAGCCGCGGCCATCCGAGACGATGATCGTCGTGCCGGGCTTGGTGACTTCGCCGCGAAACAGAAAACGCTCGCCCCGGCCTGGTGACATCAGGTTGACCTTGAATTCGATGGTGAGGATGGACGCATCGGGATCGATCACCGAATAGGCAGCGTAGGTGCCGGCGGCATCGAGCGCCGCCGAAATGATCCCCGCATGCAGAAATCCGTGCTGCTGCGTCAGCTTCTCATCGAACGGCAGCTCGATCTCCACCGAGCCCTGCTCCACCCGCGTCAATTCTGCGCCGATCGTGGCCATGGCGGCCTGCCGGCCGAAGCTGTTGCGGATGCGCTCGCGAAATTCCACCGTGTGCTCTCTATTGTCTGCCGGTCGCCGTTGCGCAGACAGTCGCATGGCGCAAAAACAAGGACAAGCCTCAATTCATGAGGAAAATCGATGTGTTGAGCAAAGTGGCAAAGGCACCCCAGGCGAGATAGGGCACAAACAGCAGTGCCGAGAGATAATCCTGTCTGCGGCTCATGGCCATGAAACCGAGGATCGAGATCAGGAGCGCGATGATGACGATCAGCGCCAGCGCGATTTCCTGAAATCCGAAGAATAATGGCGACCAGCCGAAATTGAAGACCATCTGCGCCACCCAGAACCGCATCGCCGCCGAGGCGCGGTGGTTGAGGAAGGTGCGGGCGCCGACAAAGCCGATGACGATGTACAGCGCCGACCAGACCGGCGCGAAAATCCAGTTGGGCGGATTGAAGGAGGGTTTCTCCAGCGACTGATACCATTCGCCGGGAATATTGTTGATGCCGATCAAAAGGCCGCAGCCGAGAACGGTGATAATGAAGAGAATATGGATCAGGATACGGTTCATGCGGGCGAAATAGGGCGATGAGATGCGAAGCGCCAGATGGACCGGGCTTTTAATTTTCCGCCGGCAATCCCACTATCATCGTCATGAGCGACGACAATCCTTTTGAGATCAGGCCGGGCACGGGCGACGATCTGTTCGAGATCGCCGGCGTCCTGGTCGATACCTGGCGATCGGCCTTTCGCGGCCTGCTGGCGGGCGATTTTCTCGACGGCATGTCGCGCGAGGATCAGGCCGTCCGCCACGCCCGGCGCATGGGCGCTCCCGGTGTCAACTATCTCGTTGCGGTGGAGCCTTCGGAAGGCGGAATCGTCGGCTTTGCCAATTTCGGTCCGGGACGCGGCACGGTGCCGGCCGATCTAAATGAGATTTATGCGCTCTATGTCCGGGCCGAATATCAGGGTGTGGGCATCGGCACCGCGCTGGTCTCGACGGCGGCAGGGCACTGCGCGCAGCAAGGGGCGAAATCATTGTTTGCCTGGGTCCTGTCGGGCAATCCCAGCCGGAAATTTTACGAGCGGCTGGGTGCCAAGGCGGTGGAAACCTCCAGCATCTGGCTCGACAACAGGCATTACGATCAGGTTGCCTATCTCTGGGACGACATCACCACGCTGTTGAACCGCTAACGGCGCGCGATCAGAGCTTGCCCACCCGCACGATATGCTGGTCCCAGGCGACCCGGCTGCGGGTCTTCCCGAACGTGCCTGAATAGGACGAGGCGACGAAACCGTCCGCTGCGGGGGCAATGCCTGCCGCATCGGCCAATTGTTCCTGACGCACCACAAGCCCGGTCCTGGCATCGACCGTCACGGCGGTTCCGCCTTTTGGCGATGTCAGCCCGACCAGCCCGTCGCGCCGGTTGACGGCGATGGCGCCGACATAGTTGGCGAGCGCCAGCGTCACCTCTTCAGGCAGGTCCAGAAAGCGGATGTCTTCGCCGCGCGCAAATGAACCGGCGAGCGGCGGCAGGTCGTTGCGGGCGCCCTCGTACTGGCAGGCAAACCAGATCTTTCCTGTGGCATCGATATCGACATGGCGGGTGGAAAGCTGCCGCAGGGTATCGGGCATCGCATGGCGTTCGATCAGAGCGCCTGTGGCCGTGTCGATCAGCGCCAGCGACGGTTCCATATGGTCGAGATTGAGCTTGGTGCGGCCGAAATCCGGATGGGTCTCGATGCCGCCATTGGCGACGACGAGCATATGGCCGCCGGCCGACAGGGTCATGTCGTGCGGTCCGATGCCATAGGAGGGGAATTCGCCGATGCGGGCAAAGCCGTCCGTGCCGTCATAGACGCCGATCATGCCGCGATTGCCGGCAAAATCATTCTCCGTGGCATAGAGCAGCCGCCCGTCTGACGAGAAGCAGCCATGGCCGTAGAAGTGCCGTCCCTCGACCGACGTGATGACGATCGGCTCGATGCTGTCATCCGGCGCAAAGATCATCGCATAGGTGCCGGGGCGGCGCGCAAAGGCAACAGCACGGTTGGTCACCGGCGACCAGGTCATGCCATGCGCGCGGGCGGGCAGCGGCACCCGCTCGATAATCTCTCCGGCCTCGGTCAGCGTCGCCACGCCATAGGAGCCGTCGGGCGCCATGAAGGCGGACGCATAGATCGCATCGGTGCGCGACAGTGCGAAGGCGGCTTTCGGGGCAAGGGTGGCCGCCCAGGCAGCACCCGCCATCGTCAGGAAGGTGCGGCGATCGGTGAGATTTTGACCGGAGATGTGTCGATAGGCCATGTAAACAGATCCAAATTGGCCGGTGGCGCTTTCTAGAGCCTCTTGCGGCGCGTCCGCGCCGCAACTGTATCCCCGCCGCAAGGGGGAGGATGACGGAGAATCTGGAAAATCGCCAGAGACACCGGGGCGAAAATGCCGGTCAAAGCCAGCCGCGCCGCTTGAAATAGAGGAACGGCAACAGAGCCGACAGCACCATCATGAACAGGGCCAGCGGATAGCCGAAGTCGAATTTCAGTTCCGGCATGGCATCGAAGTTCATGCCGTAGATCGAGGCGACCAGGGTTGGCGGCAGGAAGACGACGGAGGCGACCGAGAAGATCTTGATGATCTGGTTCTGCTCCAGATTGATCAGGCCGAGCGTCGCATCGAGCAGGAAATTGATCTTGTTCGACAAAAACAGCGCGTGATCGCCCAGCGAGGCGGCATCGCGCTGGATCAGCTTGATCCGCTGCCGGCTTTCCTTAATCGCCTTGCGCGTGCCGATCCCATCCAGCGCCGTATGATAGGCGACGAGCCGGCCGACGCTGACGAGGCTTTCGCGGATGACGCTCAAGAAATCGCCCTTCTGGCCGATCTGCTCGATCAGCGACTGCAGGTCGCGGGTCTTCTTGGTAACGCTCGAATGGTTCTTGCGGAACACTTCGCGCGAGATACCGTCGATCTCGTTGCCGATCCGCTCGAGGGCATCGGCGGTGCGGTCGATCATCGCTTCCAAAAGGCCAAGCATCACCAGCTCGCCGCTTTCGCAGGACACGCCGTTCAGCCGCTGCATGCGCGCGGCATAGAGATGAAACGGCTTGGGATCGGCATGGCGCACGGTGACAAGCGTGGCGCCCTTCAGGATGAAGGTCACGGGCACCTTGATCGGGTTGTCGCCATCGAGCTCGGTCGCCGCCGTCATCGTCATGAATTCGGCGCCGTCCTCCTGATAGAGGCGGTCGGAGAGCTCGATCTCCTGCATTTCGTCACGCGTGGGAATTTCGATGCCGAGCTGCTGCTCGACGATGCGGGTTTCATCCTGAGCGGGATTGAACAGGTCGAACCACACGACCGGCGTGATATCGCTCAGTTCCGGGATGGCGTCGATAACGGCAAGGTGATTGTTCTGGCAGGAATAGATGCGCAGCATGTCGGTTTCCA
This sequence comes from Pararhizobium qamdonense, assembly GCF_029277445.1. Taxonomy (NCBI): domain Bacteria; kingdom Pseudomonadati; phylum Pseudomonadota; class Alphaproteobacteria; order Hyphomicrobiales; family Rhizobiaceae; genus Pararhizobium; species Pararhizobium qamdonense. The sequence goes on from NZ_CP119566.1 coordinate 4,291,321, forward strand.
ATCTGGCAAGTCATCGACCGCCAGCGGAAACCCCGTGTGATCAGGGCCTGACGGTCGAAAAAATCGAAGCTCTACTTCGACTGTCGGGGTTCATGATCCGTTGATCCTTGTTTGGCAGTGCCCACAGGTGAACACGGCCGATCCATTGCGCCAATGTACGTTTGTTGTCAACCGCTTGCCGGATGCCGGAATGCAGTCTTTTTCGCTCAGTCGCCATCGGCAAAAGAGAAGCCCGAGCTCAGCCCGATCGCGGCGCCGAAATCGAGGTTCAGCCGCTGCAGGACGTCGTTGGTATTCTGCAAAATACGGTTCAGCCGGCCGCGCTGCTCATCATTGGCAATCGCCTCTTCGACCGGCAGATCGATCTCGTCGAGATCATCGACGATCGCCTGCAGCAGGTAGTTTACGGCGGTGACCACATCGGCATTGCCATCCGGCAGCAGCGCCTTCATGCCGGCCGTGTCGAACAGGGTCTGCAGCGCGGCGAAATTCGCCGAGAGCGCCGGCATGGTGTTGCCGGAGCGCCAGTAGATCGCCATTTTCGGATGCCCCTTGTCGGGCTCTCCCTTGATGATCCCGGCATAGAACGGCCGCAACCGCTGGTCCCGGATCGCCTCGACACCGTGGACGAGGATACCGAGCAGTTCGGTTGCCGCTTCCTTGCCGTCGCGGTAGACCGGATTGTCCGGCCCCGGGTTCTTCCAGGCGGACTGGATGCCATCCGGCTTTTCCCATTCGGCATGCAGCTCGCCGGCCACCGCTTTCAGGTTGTCGGCAATGGCTGCGCCATAGCGGCAGCGAAAGCCGTTCTTTTCCGCCGTCAGGACGTCGGCTCCCGCGCCGTAGAGCACATATTCGAGCGCGCCGAGCCCCTGTGCCGCCACGCTCTTGCCTTTCAGGCTGTCCGCCGACGTTGCCGTTTCGTCATTGGTCGCCAGAATGCGCTGGACCTGTTTCAGGCCGGTGCTCTTGCGATCGGGGAAAAACAGGAAGCGCTCGAAGCGATTGCCTTCGATCACCGGCCCCACCCGGACGATCTCGATGGTCGACCATTGCTGGATGACCTCGTCGAAGCTCATCTGTACATCGCCGAGCGTCTCATCGGATGGCTTTTCGCACAGCATATGCGCCGCCTCCGCCAGGGTTTCGGTTCCCTCCAGCAGATCGCGGTAGCCGGGCCGGATGAAATCATCGACAGCCTTTCGCATGACTTCAGCCACCGCCTCCTGTTTCAGCCCGGCGCGCGGCGCCACCGTCTCTTCATCGTCTGCCATGGCGGGCAGCGGCAGGAAGGAAAGGCTCAAACCGAGAAGCAGGATATGCCGGTGGCGCATCAGAGGGACTCCAGAAATGTGATCAGGGCTTGTCTATCGGCTTTTTCCAGCGCGGCAAACCGGTCGCGGGCTTTTGTGGCCTCGCCGCCATGCCACAGAATGGCTTCCGTCAGGTTCCGCGCGCGCCCATCGTGCAAGAAGAACGTGTGGCCGCTGACCGTCTTCGTCAATCCGATCCCCCAGAGCGGGGGCGTGCGCCATTCGCTGCCGGACGCGACACCCACCGGCTGCCCATCGGCAAGCCCATCGCCCATGTCATGCAGCAAAAAATCGGAATAGGGCCAGATCAGCTGGAACGCATGTGCGGGGTTGGCGGCATCGCGGCGGGTGACGAATTTCGGCACGTGGCAGGAGACGCAACCCGCCTCGTAAAACACCTTCTTGCCGCCAAGCGTTTCGGCAAAGCTTGCCTTGCGGCGGGCCGGAACGGCCAGGTTTTCGGAATAGAAGGTAATGAGACCGAGCACCGGGTCGGGCGCTTCCGTATCGCCGAGACGCGCCTGCACGCCATCGGCCATCGAGAGGCACGCCGTCTGCGCGGCCGTGCAATCGCCATGGCTGCGCCGGGCATCGGGCGAGGAGATGCCGATATCGTTGGCCAGCGCCTCGGCCGCCTGCTGGCGCACCGTGGCACTTTGGGCTTTCCAGCCGAACCGACCGAGCGCCAGCTTTCCCGATTGCGGATCGCGCACGACAGGCACCTTGCCGCTGATGCCATCGCCATCCGTGTCATCGGGATCGGCATTGGCGATGATGTCGGCGGGATGAATGGCTTCGATCAGAGCGAGCCCTGACATCACCTGCGTCACACGCGGCGACAGCGTTGTCGCCGGATCGAGCGGGCCGTAACCCAGCGTGTCGATCGCATATTCTGGCTTGCGCAGGGACACGGTCTCTCCACCCGCCAGCTTGACCGGCATCTCGCTGTAGCGGATGCGCATATGCCCCTCGGCGGGAAGACCGGGGACAGCACTGTCCTGCAATTGCTGACCATAGACCTGGTCGGGGAAGTTCAGCATCTCATGTGCGGCGATCGCCGCGCGCTCGGCGTCGGTTCGAGGGGCGCGCGCCAGCCGCAGGAACATCGACGTGGCGTCGCTAGAGCCTTCCGGCGGGTGACCGCGGCCGTCCTTCAGATGACAGGTCTGGCAGGCACGGGCGTTGTAGAGCGGTCCCAGACCATCCGATGCCTGCGTCGAGGAGGGCGACGAGACCCAGAGCTTGCGAAACAGAGCGTTGCCAAGCTTGAAGCTCTCTTCCTCGGCAAAACTGATATTGGCGGAAAACTGCGAAAGGCTGTCCTGGTTGACGGAGGCGATCGACGTGCCGGCACCGCCGGACATGGCTTCGAACTTTTCCGCCTTGGAAAAAATGGTCGCGGGGCGGGTCACGGCTTCGACACGGGCGCGGTCGGCCTCGGTCAGGTCATCGCGGGTGGCGGATTGAGGAAGCGTTTCCGCGCGTCCTTCCGTTTTTGCCGGCGGTTTATCCCCCTTTGCCCTGCCGGGCATCTCCCCCTCAAGCGGGGAGATCGATGTGGCGATCTCGCGCACCCTCTCGAATTTTTCAGTCTTTACCGGCAAGGCCTCTGAAAGTTGGTCTAGCTCGGAACCACTCTCCCCCCTTGAAGAGGAAATGTTACGCAGTGGCAGAGGGGGGTATGCCTCCCCCGCCAAGATGCCCCCGCCAGAAACGGAAAAGCCGCCCGCCGCTGTCAGGAACAGAACGGCAGACGGCAGGATCAGGCGTCGGACAAGCCAAGCACACATTCAGAAAAAACCGGGCCGCTCACCACAAGCGGCGGCCCGCCTTTGCTTTCTCATTGGAAGACAGCGTTAGGATTATCCAGGCTGTCGGAACCTTCAAGCTCGATCGTACCAAGTTCCAGCGACGCAATGACGCGCTCGACCGTCTTTGCCTGCGCAACAAGGCCATCGATGGCAGCCTGCACCACGGCATTGCCTTCCTTATTGCCTTCGCCGATCATCTGGTCGTATTTTTCAACCGTTTCGCCGCGCTTGGCCATGGCCTGCATTGCGGCGATCGTAGTCGCCAGCTTTTCCTTCATTTCCTTGTCGAGCGCCGGATCCTTGGCGGCAACGAGTTCGGAGAGCGACGGGCCGGTCACCTTGGTGCCATCGACCCTGGTATATTCGCCGGTATAGGCTGACTGGATGCCGATCGCATCATGCAGATGCGAGTTGTAGGTGTTGTCGGAGAAGCAATCATGTTCTTCTTCCGGATCGTGCAGCAGAAGGCCAAGCTTCATGCGCTCGCCCGCCAGTTCGCCGTAGGACAGCGAGCCCATGCCGGTGAGGATGGCGCCAAGGCCAGCCTTCGGATCGGCTTCGACATTCTTGGTGGCAGCGCCGTCCGGCGTCCAGTTGGCCACCATGTCCTTGAGATCGGAGACCAGCAGGTCGCTGGCAGCCTTCAGATAGGCGGCGCGGCGGTCGCAATTGCCGTTGGTGCAGGCTGTCGTGTCATAGTCCGTGTAAGGGCGGTTGCCGGCGCCCGGGCCGGTGCCGTTCAGGTCCTGGCCCCAGAGCAGGAATTCGATGGCGTGGTAGCCTGTCGCCACGTTCGCCTCGATGCCGCCGGCTTCCTGCAGGGTTCCTGCGAGAAATTCCGGGGTGATCTTGCTGGCGTCCACATCCTTGCCGTCGATCTTGATCGTCTTGTTGGCAATGACATTGGCGGTGAACAGCGCGTTCTCGTCGCTTTCCGCGCCGTAGCTCGGATCGACGTAATCGATCAGGCCTTCATCCAGCGGCCAGGCGTTGACCTTGCCTTCCCATTCATCGACGATCGGGTTGCCGAAACGGTAGACCTCGGTTTCCTGATAGGGATTGCGCGCGGCAAGCCAGGCTTCGCGGGCTGCCTTCAGCGTTGCGTCGCTCGGTGCGGCGATCAGCGCATCGACGGCCTTGTCGAGGGCTTCTGCGGTCGAAAGCGCATCCGAAAACTTGGCATGCGCCACATCGGCATAATGCTTGACGACTGCGGCCGCATCGGTCGCGGCCTGCGCCGGCTGCAGCGCAAGCATCGAGGTGGCAGTGGCAAGCGCGAGCGCCGCGCTGCGAAGGAATGATTTGGTCATGACCTCTCCTGGTATTGTCCGAATGAATTCGGCGTTCCCCACCGCCCGGCTCCCCCGGTCGCGCAAGCCGCGCGGCCCGATGGATGGACGTGGCTGTTCAGCCGCGTTTTCATGAACCAAAACTAAACTTGTGTCAAAGTGTATAGTTTAGAACGTTTTCAAATTCGAATGGGGCTGACCAGACCCGCCGCAACAGCTGCGCCAGGTCTGGTCAAAACGCCTTCTAAACTTAAACCTTGCGGCCCATCAGGCAGAAGAAAAAGCCGTCCGTATCGGTGGAGGCCGGGGTCAGCGTCACGGTCTTCATGTCCGCCGACCAGGGCTGCTTCTTGTCGGTGCCGAACAGATCGGCCCAGGCATCGGCTGCCGACAGGATTTCGAATTCCGGATTGTCTTCGCAGAACGCATAGACCTGCGCCTCGTTTTCCTCCGGCAGAACCGAACAGGTGACGTAGATCAGGTGACCGCCGGGACGCACGAAAGATGCGGCGCCGGCAAGGGCTTCCTGCTGCTGGCCGAGCCGCTCCTCAAGGTTCTTCTGCGTCAGCCGCCACTTGGTGTCCGGACGGCGGCGCCAGGTGCCGGTGCCGGTGCAGGGCGCATCGACGAGGACACGGTCGAACTTGCCGGTAAACGGCATCAGGCCGTCCAGCCGGTCATGCACCTGGACATTGCGGGTACCGGCGCGCTTCAGGCGCTCGATGATCGGCGCCAGGCGCTTGCGGTCGGTGTCATAGGCGTGGATCTGGCCCTTGTTGTTCATGGCTGCCGCCATGGCCAGGGTCTTGCCGCCGCCGCCGGCGCAATAATCGAGGATCTGGTCGCCCTCCTTGGGCATGACGAGATCGGCAACGATCTGCGAGCCTTCGTCCTGGACCTCGAACCAGCCCTTCTCGAAGGAGATTTCGGCGGTTACGTTGGGAAGGCGGGAGGCGCCCTCGCCGGCCTTGACGCGGATGCCGTTGCGGGCAATCGCCGCCGGCTCGACCGCGCTGCGATCGAGCGCCTTCAAAACCTTGTCGCGCGTCGATTTCAACGTATTGACCCTGAGGTCCAGCGCCGGGCGGCCGGCAAGGGCCTGCGCTTCGGCAAGCCAGTCTTCATCGAAATTTTCCTCAAAGGAAGGCTGGACCCATTCCGGGATGTCACCCTGCACATACAGCGGCGCATCTTCGAGCTTGCGGCTGGCAAAGGCGGCGGACATGTCCTGCGTCAAAGGCTCGGGCGCGAATTTGTCGCCGTCCAGCTCGGCCGCCAGCTGCTCTGGCGAAACGCCCCATTGGCGGAACATGACGGCATGGCCGAGCGCTGTCGCACTGTCGCTGTCCATCAGATAGGCATGCGAGAGTTTCATGCGCAGCGCGTCATAGACGATGTTGCCGATCGCGGCACGATCGCCGGACCCGGCGAAACGATGTGCCAGCCCCCAATCCTTGAGGGCATCGGCAACGGGACGCTTGCGCGTTTCGATATCGGCGAGAACCTCAATGGCTCCGGCGAGCCTGCCACCCAGTCGCATCTTTCAAACTCCATTTTCCGCCGTGGTAGCGGTGAAGGCCGTCAAGAGCAAGCCGGGAGGCGAAAGCCGATGACGAATGCTGACCAGATGGGAGGCTGTGGTTTCAGACCGGAAGATCATCTCGTCCCGGCGAAACCCCTATCAATCTATCCGGAACAAATCCCGGACAGGGGTGTTTTGCGTCAGCTGACGACGCGATAACAGATGCTGGCAGTGCCGGAGCTGACCATGCCGATATGGGACGCGGCGGCCTTGGAGAGATCGAGAACACGGCCGCGAATGAAGGGGCCACGGTCATTGATGCGAACGACGACGGTCTTGCCGTTGCGCTTGTTGGTGACGGCGACCTTGGTGCCGAACTTCAGATTGCGATGAGCCGCTGTGAGGTAGCTGGCATTCATCCGTTCGCCAGAGGCGGTGCGCGATGACAGGGCATACCAGGATGCACCGCCGCAATTACCGGCCCGTGCCTGGCTTGGCTTTCCCTGACCAGGTGCAGCCTGGCTCGGCGTCACCGCAGTAAATGTTGCCCCCAAGGCAAACACCGTTGCCAGAGCAACGGACGTTATCTTCATCTTGATCAAACAGATGACCCCTACGCTTGAAATTTAGTTAAGTCTTAATAACGAAGGCTTGGTTTTTCGGGGGGAAAAATGGCGAAAACGTGCCTCAACCTTTAACGTTGCATTAGGCTCTATTAACAATCTGGGATAATTTAAAATTGCGAAATTTTGAAATTCTATGATTCAGCCAGTTAAACCCTTTGGATTCAGCGCTTAACCTTCTGAAGGCCGTACGCACCCGTTCGATCATCTATCGGCCGAAGAAAAAGGATTCAATTTTTTGAAATTGGCTAAATCCATCCCGTTTCGAAGCTAGAGAATCCGATATGCGCGCCATAGGTGCATGATTTTGGCGGCACTAAAGGGATATTCTTGCCTTTTGGGCAGACCAAACCGCCATCTCGGGGGCGATATTTCGCCACAATTCGCCCCGATCTATCGGAACCGGAACATAGACTATCCGCAGCTGTTTTTACTTGAAATATTAGCCACGCCAGTGGCCGTTACTCCATAAATCAGCTAGCGAAATCCGATAGTCTGGAAAGCGGAAGTCGAAGCCAAGGTCGCGCAGGCGTCTATTGGAAACCCGCTTGTTTTCGCCATAGAAAGACCTTGCCATCGGCGAGAGTTCGGCGGTTTCGAAGGGGATTTCCGGCGGTGGCGCGATACCCATGAGGCGGGCGGCCTCGGCCACGATATCCTGCGGCGGTGCGGGTTCGTTATCAGTGACATTATAGATGCCACCCGTCGCCCGTCCGGACAAAAACAGGGCAGCGCCGGCAATATCCTCGACACGGATGCGGTTGAAAACCTGGTTGGGCTTGATCAGGCGGCGCGCGGTGCCGGCGGCAAGATTGCAGAACGCATTGCGGCCGGGTCCATAGATGCCGGACAGCCGCAAGACCGCCACAGGAATGTTGCTCGCTTCGCCAAAAGCCAGCCATGCCTGTTCGGCAGCGACCCGCTCGACGGAGCGTGCTGAGACCGGCTCCAGCGACGCGTCCTCCGTCACCCATGCGCCGCCATGGTCGCCATAGACGCCGACTGTCGAGAGATAGGCCGCCCATTTGAGGTTCGGCATCAGACCGGCAAGCGCCGGCGCGTCCTCCCGCATCATCGGATCGCCGTCGCGCCCGGGCGCAATCGACTGGATGAGATGCGTCGTGCGCTTCATGACGGCCGCAAGCTCTGACGAGATCACGGCGCCGTCATAAACCAGCGCATCGATCCCGAGCGTGCGCAGGCCCGACGCCTTTTCCTCAGACCGGGTGGTTCCCGTGACCGATTGCGCGGCGGGCAGGAAAGCCTTGGCAATCGCCGAGCCGGAAAACCCGGCGCCCAGAACCAGAACATGCATCAGACAACTCCTGCCAGTTTCCATTCGGCGATGACCTCGAGATCGGTCTCGTCCTGCCGTCTTGCCGCAATAGCGGAGAAATCGCCCGCCGTCATCAGCCGCGACAGCGCCCAAACCGCCATGCCCCGCACCACTGGCGATGGATCGGCCGAAAGGGTGAGACAGAGGCTGGTCAGCCCGCTATCGCCGGAATTTCCGGCAGCGATCAGGCAGTTGCGGACAAACCGGTCGCGGCCGATACGCTTCACCGGCGATCCGGAAAAGAAGGTGCGAAATGCGGAATCGTCGAGCTGCAGCAGAAACGAGAGCGGCGGCTCCTTCAGGTCCTCGCGCGCCTTCAGCTTCATCTCGGAGGCTGCGGCTGCAAACTTGTTCCAGGGACAGGCGGCCAGACAGTCGTCGCAACCATAGATGCGGTTGCCGATCCGGGGGCGAAGGGCGGGATCGATCGGGCCCTTATGTTCGATCGTCAGATAGGAAATGCAACGGCGCGCATCGATCCGGTAGGGTGCCGGAAACGCATCGGTCGGACAGGCGTCGAGACAGGCGCGGCACGAGCCGCAATGATCCCGTTCGGGCAAGTCGATCGCAAGATCGGCGGTGGTGAACAGGCTGCCGAGAAACAGCCAGGAGCCGAATTCGCGGCTGACAAGATTGGTATGCTTGCCCTGCCAGCCAAGGCCGGCCTGTTCTGCCAGCGGCTTTTCCATCACAGGTGCCGTATCGACGAAAACCTTGACGTCTTCGCCTGCCCTCGCGGCAAAGCGCGTCGCCACCTCTTTCAGCTTGCCCTTGATCACATCGTGATAGTCGCGGTTTCTCGCATAGACCGAGATCGCACCAAGCTCCCGCTTGTCGAGAATGGTGCGCGGGTCTTCGTCCGGCCCATAGTTCATGCCGAACAGCACGACGGAGCGCACGTCGCTCCACAGCACGCGGGGATCGGCGCGGCGCGCTTGCGTCTCCGCCATCCAGTCCATGGTGCCGTGATAGCCGTGCGAGAGGAAATCGGCGAGCCGCTCAGGTGCTTGGGGAATGGAATCGGGCAGCGTCACCCGGCAGACGTCGAAACCCTTGTCGCGGGCCTCATCCTTCAGGAAACTGGTGAGCGTCCGGCGCCTCCTGTCATGCTTCTCCTCAAGGAGCGCATTGCCGGGCACTGGACCGCTCCTTAAAAATCGAGATCGGCGTAATGGGACACCGGCGTGACGCCGCGCACGCGCTCGGCCAGCAACGGCCGGAACGACGGGCGCGACTTGAGGCGCTGGTACCAGTCCTTGACGGCCGGCGCCTCCGACCAGTCGATTTCGCCGAGATAGTCCAGCACCGAAATGGCAGCCGCCGCCGCGAGGTCGGCATAGGACAGCCGGTCGCCGGCCAGATAGGTGCGCGAGCCCGCAAGCCAGCCCAGATATTTCAGATGCTGGCGGATATTGGACCGCGATGTTCGCAGCATTTTGGAGTCCGGCGCGCCACCGCCCTGGTCGGGCGTCATCTGCAGCTTGAAGATACGCTCGCGCACCAGCGGCCGCGTCACGTCGGCTTCCATCTTCTGCAGGAACCACTCGACCAGCCGGCGGATTTCCGCCCGCTGGAACGGGTCTTCCGCCAGAAGCCGCCGGTCGCGCTTCAAGACACCGTGGGTCTCATCGACATATTCGGAAATGACCATCGCGCCACAGAGCGCCCGCATGCTGTCATCGACATAAACCGGCAATGTGCCGGCCGGGTTGAGCGTCAGGAAATCCCGCCGCCTTTCCCAGGGCTGCTCTTCCGCCAGTTCCGTCTGATAGCCGTATTCCGACAGGATCAGGCGGACGAACCGGGAGGAGGTGGACATCGGGTGGTGATAAAGTGTCGGCATCAGCGATCGGATTTCGTCAGTTCGTTGGGAGGGAACGGATGTTGCGTGGCGGTTTCGTCTGGCCACGATGCGTTAGAAAAAGCTATAGGAACTTGCTGCCGCAAACACAAGCGAATCAGCCAAAGCCCCTCGTTGGCCCCAGAGCCTAACCTCCAATGCTTCAGGGAAGCTTAATTCATGGCCGATCAATCGATCATCAGTGCGCTTATCCTTGGCCTTATCGAAGGCCTGACCGAATTCATTCCGGTATCGTCCACCGCCCATGTCCTGCTCGCCGGGCATTTCCTGGGTTTCAAGTCTCCCGGAAACACCTTTGCGGTTCTCATCCAGCTCGGCGCGATCCTCGCCATCCTGCTGGTCTATTTCCAGCGCCTGCTGTCCATCGCCCTTGCCCTGCCCTCCAGCGAAAAGGCACGCCGCTTCGTTCTGTCGGTTCTGGTTGCCTTCCTGCCGGCTGCCGTGATCGGCGCCATCGCGCATGACTTCATCAAGACGGTTCTGTTTGAAACGCCAGCTCTGATCTGCGTCGTGCTGATCGTCGGCGGTGTCATTCTCTATGCGATCGACCGCATGCCCTTGAAGCCGGTCTATCGCGACGTCATGGATTATCCGCCGTCGCTCGCCTTCAAGATCGGCCTGTTCCAGTGCCTGGCGATGATCCCCGGCACCTCGCGCTCCGGCGCGACGATTGCAGGCGCGCTGCTGATGGGAACCGACAAGCGCTCCGCCGCCGAGTTTTCGTTCTTCCTCGCCATGCCGACGATGCTCGGCGCCTTCACGCTCGATCTCTACAAGAACCGCGCCGCACTCGATTTCAACGACGTCACGGTGATCGCGGTCGGCTTCATCGCCGCCTTCGTGTCCGCGCTGATTGTGGTGCGCTCGCTGTTGAATTTCGTCTCGAACCGCGGCTTTGCGCCCTTTGCCATCTGGCGCATCCTGGTCGGCACTGCCGGCCTTATCGGCCTCTGGCTGTTCGGCTGAAGCCAATAAAAAACCGCATGCACCTCATTGAAGAGGATGCATGCGGTCCCTGGCCCCCGCCATAGTCCGTGCCGCCGTGTTACGGGCGGAAATTCTTATTCTGCAGCGAGCGTGCCGATCGACGCCGTCGTGCAGGGATCGACGCCATAGGCCGGCGCGCAACCGCTGTGATTGCTGGCGACCGTCTTCGGCGCAGCGAAGGATCCAGCCAGGATAATAAGTGCCGCGCACGCAAAGAAAATCGCGATCGACTTGCCCATAAAAAATGTGCCTCTCAAGGTGATGTGACTGCCCCGGCCGTTCCTTGGGTAAACGATGCGGTGCGGCTGCTGTGTATGTGCTGGAACTGTTCTTATCAATATCGATACATGTTGAATCGACGGTAAAGACCAATCGCTTTTTTTAGTGAGGCAGAACTGCAACGGTTTGTTCTGCGACAGTCAAAAAGAAGCCGCCGGTGGGCACCGGCGGCTCATGGAACACGATCGTTTCAAGCAGTGTATGCAGAGGATCAGGCGGCGCTGCCGGAGCGGGTATACTGGCCCTGCGGGCGGTAACGGACCACGTAGGACGGCAGCACGGCCTCTACGGATGTCGGCTCGATGCCGAACGCCTTCAGCGTGCGGCCTTCCGCTTCAGCCGTCGCGGAGACGACATTGTCGCTCTTCAACAGCGTAACCTGGTCGGCCGTGAGCGGCGGCGCCACGAACGGCACCAGCGAGGCGACAGAGCCGATCAGGGAGGCGACACCGAAGGGCAGCGGCAGCAGGGTGCGCTTGCGATCGATGGTTTTCAGGAGAATTTCAAGACAGTTCTTGAAGGTGAGAACATCCGGGCCGCCGATCTCGTAGATACGGCCGCGCGCCACCTTGCCCTCGACGGATTTGGCAACCGCTTCGGCAACGTCGGTGACATAGACCGGCTGGAACGCCGTATTGCCACCGCCCACCAGCGGCAGAACCGGCGAGAAGCGCGACATTTCCGCGAACTTGTTGAAGAAGCCATCCTCTGGCCCAAAGACGATCGACGGCCGCAGGATCACCGCTTCCGGAACTGTCTCAAGGATCGCCTTTTCCGCGCGGCCCTTGCTGCGGGCATAAATCGATTCGGCCTTGGTATCGGCCCCGATGGCCGACACATGCGTCAACGTGGCGCCTGTGGCGCGCACGGCTTCGGCCACGGCGCGGGCACCGAAATCCTGGACTGAGTCGAACGTGTTGCGCCCGGCCTCAAACAGGATGCCGACGCAATTGACGACGTGATCGGAGCCATGGACGGCCGCATCGACCGATTTGCGGTAGCGCAGGTTGGCCTGGACGAAAGAAATCTGCCCGACATTGCCCAAAGGCTGCAGGAAACCGGCCAGATCCGGGCGGCGCACGGCGACGCGAATGCGAAACCCGCGCTTGGCCAGAGCCCGCACCACATGCCGGCCGACAAATCCGGAACCGCCGAAAACGGTGACGAGCGGCGGAAGATTGGACAAAGTCATGGCACAGGCACTCCTGATCTGCAGTATGGCGTCTCAGAGCTACATAGACCAATCGGCGGGCCACGGGAAGGCTTATCGCAACGGCTTTCGCACCGCTTTTCGCCGCAGGTGCACAGCTGTCTCAGGCGCCCTCGACGACGACCATTTCAGCGCTGGCGGCTTCCTGGCGGATCGCGGCGGCGATCTGGTATTCCGGCGAATTGTAGCAGTCGATCGCCGCCTGCATCGACGGGAACTCGATCACCACGTTGCGGGCACGCACATCGCCCTCCAGACGCTGGAAAGCACCGCCGCGGGCCAGAAAATTCGCACCGTATTTCTCAAAGGCCGGCTTGGCGGCAGCAACATAATCCTTGTAACGTTCGGCATCGCGGACATCGACCCGCGCAATCCAGTAGCCCTTGGCCATGGCAATCTCCCTTATTTCGTCGCAAGCTGGACGTATCGTCCCGGTTTGTCAGCCAAATCACCTGACCGGTCAAGATATACAATCTTCTCAGGAAAGTGCGACAGCCGTGCAACCGGCTTAAAAAGACCTCTGGAATTGGAAAGATTGCGCATGTTTGCCGGCACAAAATTTGCAGCCCTCTCAGCCGGATTGTTTGCCCTGTTCCTCTCCCCCGGATTGTCGGCCGCCAAGCCCGTGCAATGCGATGCCAGCGTCTATGAAAGGGTCAGGGCGCCCGCGACGAAACAGGATGCAACCGTCGAGCTCAGCTGCAATCTGACCCTGTCACCCGGCGATATCATCACCAAACGCCTGATCCTATCCGGCGCTGCAGCTTCGGGAACGGTGCTGGACTGCAAGGGGGCGACGCTGGACGGGTCGCGCGGTACGGTGAATTTCAGCCGGCCATCCATCCTCATCCGCTCTACCAAGCCCGGAAACGGCGCCTGGAGCGCGCCCTCGGATATCACGGTGCGCAACTGCGTCATCAAGGGCGCGGTCCGCCTTCAGGGGCTGGGCACCAACGGCCAGGCAAAGGCCGTCAAAGCGTCGTCGCTCACGGAGGATCACACCGCCTTTGCCCAGGCATCGGCTCCGGCGAACATCCTGTTGTCCGCTCTGACCATCGTCGCAGACGAGAGAGTGCCGCTTTATATCGGACCTGGGGTCACCAAAGTGCGTGTCGAAAAATCCACGTTTACGGGACGGAGCAACGGCCCGGCCCTTTATCTCGATGCGGAATCGGCTGAGAACACCATTTCCGAAAACCGGTTCGCGGTGGACAGCGCTCGCGAGCAGATCGCCATCGACGGGTCAGCAAGGAACACGATCAGCGCCAACACCTTCGACAACCCGGTGCGCGGCGGCATTTTTCTCTATCGCAACTGCGGCGAAGGCGGAACGATCCGCCACCAGAAACCGCAGCACAATACGATTTCCGGCAATATATTCGAATATCGCAGGACATTCCTGGTCAAGCCTGCGGTCTGGATGAACTCGCGCAACGGCATGCGGCTCTATTGCTTCCGCGACCCCGCGCACCCGTTCGGCAGCAGCCTCAGTTCGCAGGACTTCGCCCAGTTCAACACCGTGACCGGCAACCGCTTTACCGGCGCAACGCCGTCGCTGATCTGGAATTCCGACCCCAGCAATATCGTAACCGGCAATAGCGGGCAGTGACCGGACGGCTCGTTACCGGTTGGCAGGCCAGGACGCCGTCAGCATCTCGTTTAGGATTGCGCGTGCGGCGGCCTTCGGATCGGCGGCTTTCACGATGGGGCGGGCGACCACGAGATGGCTGGAGCCGGCCTTCAGGGCATCGTAGGGCGTCATCACTCTTTTCTGGTCCCCGGCCTCGCTGCCGGCCGGGCGGATGCCGGGCGTGACGATGGCCATGTCGGGACCGACGATATCGCGCACGGCGGTGGATTCCTCGGCCGAGCAGACGATACCGCCCATGCCTGCATCGCGGGCCTGTGCGGCGCGCCGCAGCACCAACGTGCGCGGATCATATTGATAGCCGGCGTCGATGACGTCCTGTTCGTCCATGGAGGTGAGCACGGTCACCCCGAGCAGGCAGAGACCGGACCCCTGCGCCGCCTCGACCGCCGCTTTCATCGCCTTCGGATAGGCATGCAGCGTCAGCATCGACATGCCCATCTTGGCGATGTTCTCGACGCCCTTGGCAACGGTGTTGTCGATATCGAGCAGCTTCATGTCGAGGAAGATCTTCTTGCCGTCAGCAGTGAGATCGCGGGCAAATTCCAGTCCACCGGCAAAGGCCAGTTGATAGCCGATCTTGTAGAACAGCACGTCGTCGCCAAGCGTCTTGACGATGCCCTCGGCCTCGCCGACGGTTGCGATATCAAGCCCGACAATCAGCCGGTCGCGAGCGGTCTCAGTCATTTTTGCCATCCTTGCCAGAGCTCCATCGCGGTCCAGTCGCATGCAAGGGAACGGTCTGCAAGGGAAAATGCGTAGAGGCAGCCGCCGCCTGCCGGCTGATCGCCGCCGCGTGAAATCGGCAGGCCCGAAAGGTGGCATTTCAGCAGCGTGCCGACGCCGCCATGCCCGACAAAGGCAATCGGCCTTGCCGGATCGTGCCGGTCAAGCACTGTCGTTACTGCGTCAACGATCCGCTTCTGCGCATCGATGGCCCGCTCCCAGCCCTGAAAACTCTGTTCAGGATAGGCAAAGAACCAGTCCGCCGCCCTCTCGAATTCGTCTGGCACGAGAAAACCGGTGGCGGAGCGGTCGTTTTCACCGGACTGCGCCAGCATTTCGACATCAATGCCGCCGGGATGGGCTATGATTGCCGCCGTTTCCAGCGCCTTGGTCTCGTCGCTAGAGAGAATACGGGAAAGCTGGCGTACCCAATCGCACTGCGCCGCCTGTTGCGCCCGCGCGATGCCGGTCTCGGACAGTCCCCAGCGCGGCACCGGCACATCCGGCTCAATGCGGATTTGCGGATGCGTGATGTAGACCCCGAACATTCGCCGGCCTCAATGCGTCTTGCGGTACACCCATAATTGCGCCGGCGGGATATTGCGCACGACGAAATCATAATGGGAAATCTGATAGCGATCCGGCATGGCAACGACGGGCGAGAGCGGCCCGTAGGAAATCTGGATCACGGGACGGCCGACGGGAATGCGCGACAGAAGATCGTCGATCAGCGAGACCCGCATATGCATCGGAAAGTTCAACAGCGGCACGGCGGAAATGACGCTGTCGAACTGCTGGTCGCGCCGCGCGCCGAGCGTCTTGTCGAGATCGAAGGCATCGCCATTGATGAAACCGACATCGGGAAAGGTTTTCACGAGGTGCTGATAGAAATCGGTGGAAAATTCCACGGAGACAAGATTTTCCGGCAGAATGCCTTTCTGCAGGATCGCCTTGGTGATGACGCCGGTGCCCGGGCCAAGCTCGAGAACGGGAAGGCCTGAATGCGGATTGACGACGCTCGCCATGCGCCGGGCGGTGATGCCGGATGTCGGCACGATCGAGCCGACGGCCTTCATATTGCTTCGCCACCCTTTGAAGAAACGGATTTCCTCATCGAATTTCTTGCCAAAACGCTCTTTCAGACGAAAATTCATGCGTATCTCCAGCAATCCCTCGCCCACGCTCAAACAGGCATCATACCCAATGGCGCAAACTTAGCGGCTCCAACCGCGCCATGATTATGTCGTACCCTGTGCGACAAAAACAAGTCATTTCGCGCCATTATATTACGTAGCCAACAACCGGGTAAATCCAGTCCCCAACTGACAAGCGCATACGAAAACGGCCGGATCAGGTCCGGCCGTTTTCCATCTCAAAACGCAGTACCGAGCCTAAACCCGCATCGGCATCAGAACATAGAGAGCGTCGTCGCCCGCCATGTCGCGCACCAGCGTCGGCGAGCCGGCATCGGCCAGCATGAAAACGGCGTCGGAGCCGGAAAGCTGGGCGGTAATATCCAGCAGATATTTGGCATTGAAGCCGATTTCCAGAGGCTCGTTGTCATAGCCGACCGCAAGCTCTTCCGTGGCACTGCCCGAATCCGGGTTGTTGACGGTGAGCGTCAATTGTCCGTCCGACAGCGCCAGCTTGACGGCGCGGCCACGCTCGGACGAAATCGTCGAAACGCGGTCAACGGCCTGTGCAAAGGACTGGCAGTCGATCTTCAGTTCCTTGTCGTTATTGGCCGGAATGACCCGCTGGTAGTCCGGGAACGTGCCGTCAATGAGCTTCGAGGTCATGATGATCGAGCCGATCGTCAGGCGAATCTTGGCATCCGACACTTCGACGGTGACGACCACATCCGGATTGTCGACCAGCTTCTGCAATTCGCTGACCGTCTTGCGCGGAATGATGATGCCGGGCATGCCTTCCGAGCCTGCCGGGGCTTCAAGGTCTGCGCGGGCAAGACGGTGACCGTCGGTGGCGACGGCACGCAGCTTCAGCGCACCCTTGCTTTCGATCGTGTGGATATAGATGCCGTTCAGGTAATAGCGGGTCTCTTCCGTCGAGATCGCAAACTGGGTGCGGTCGATCAGCATCTTCAGGTCCGTTGCCTTCATGCGGAAGGTATGGGTGAAGGCGCCGGCGGTCAAATCCGGGAAGTCGGACTGCGGCAGGCATTGCAACGAGAATTTCGAGCGGCCGGACTGCACGGTCATGGCCGTGCCCTCGGCATTGGTGGCGAGCACCACCTCGGAACCGTCAGGCAGCTTGCGGACGATGTCGTAGAGCAGATGCGCAGGCACGGTCGTCGCACCAGGCGTTTCCACCTGCGCCGGCGTCGCCTCGGTGATCTCGAGATCGAGGTCGGTTGCTTTCATCTCAAGGCTGGCGCCGTCGGAGCGCAGAAGCACGTTCGAGAGGATCGGAATGGTATTGCGACGCTCGACCACGCGGTGAACGTGGTTCAGCGACTTCAGGAGATTGGACCGCTCGAGAGTAATGCGCATGAGATGCTACCGCTTTCAACCATCGCCGGGCGGGCCGCGCCTCCCGGCTTGAACTTTGAAGTGTCCCCTTTCGGAGGGGCAAGATGTGGACGGGCAAAATGGCAGAAACAAGCCGTGAAAAGCAAGGGGTAACGCAGGTTGCGCCCCAGTAATGTTTGCATTGCCGCAAATCGGCTCTCTTGCCGAAGCGCTGCCGCTCACCCATAAAGACCGGGCGCCGGCTGAACGGCGGGCAAAGGCTGAAGGGCATACCGTTTTGGAAAAGCAGGCATCGGGCGAAACGCAGACGAACGAGCGGCAGAAAAGCTACCGGCTGCACAATATCTCCGTGCCCGCCCGGCCGCTGGAACCGGCGCTTTATCTGGTCGCAACCCCGATCGGCAATCTCTCCGACATTACGCTTCGCGCGCTGGAAACATTGGCTGGCGCCGATGTGCTGGCCTGCGAGGACACGCGCGTCACCCGCGTGCTGCTCGATCGCTACGGCATCGTCAACCGTCCCTATGCCTATCACGAATATAATGCCAACGAGGTTGGCCCCAAGCTTCTGGCAGCGCTCGACGACGGCAAGTCCGTTGCGCTTGTGTCCGACGCCGGCACGCCGCTGGTGTCCGATCCCGGCTACCGGCTCGGCCAGATCGCCATCGAGGCCGGGCACCGGGTTGTGCCCATTCCCGGCGCTTCAGCGCCGCTCGCAGCGCTGGTCGGTTCGGGCCTGCCGAACGATGCTTTCCTGTTTGCCGGTTTCCTGCCCTCCAAGGACAAGGCGCGGCGCGACCGCTTTGCCGAACTCGCCCATGTTCCAGCCACCTTGATGTTCTTTGAATCCCCGCACCGGATCGCGGCCGCCATCGTTGCCGCCCATGATGTTTTGGGCGGAGAGAGGCGGGCAGCGGTCTGCCGTGAGCTGACCAAGACGTTTGAGGAATTCCGGCGCGGCACGCTGGCCGAACTCAAGGCCTTTTATGACGAGGGCGCCACCGTCAAGGGCGAGATCGTGCTGGTCATCGGCCCGCCGGATGCGCCGGCAGCGCCGGAGGCCGATGATGTCGATGCCATCCTGTTGAAGCTCGTCAAGGATATGCCGACCGGCAAGGCAGCGACCGAGGCCGCAAAACAGACCGGCCTCAACCGCAAGGACCTCTACGACCGCCTGCTGGAGCTCAAAGACCGGAATGAGACCTGAGCCGGAAAGCCAGAAAAGACGAAAAGCGCTCCGGCGCGGCGCGCTGGCGGAATATCGCGCCGCGCTTTGCCTTCTTCTCAAGGGCTACCGTATCGTCGCATTCCGCTACCGCACGAAGCTGGGTGAGATCGACATTATTGCACGCAAGGGCAATCTGGTCGCCTGCGTCGAGGTCAAAGCCCGCAGCTCGCTGGAGGATTCCGTCTTTGCCGTTTCCGATTTTGCACAACGCCGCATTCGCGCTGCAAGCGACCTCTGGCTCGGAAAACAACGGGATTGCGCGGCACTTTCAATCCGCTACGACATCATCGCCGTGATACCCCGGCGCTGGCCGATCCATCTTCCCGATGCCTTTTGAACAGCTGTGCACAGTTGTAATCGTCCCGACACAAAAGCGTTATCCTGATGTCATGAAAGAGCTTTAGCCGGTTCCTCACCTTAACCCTGGTGAAAGGAACTGCCATGATCAGGAAATTCACGATGACCGGCCTCGCGCTGGCCTTCTCCGCCACCTCATCCTTTGCCGCGACCAATATCAGCTGGTGGCACGGCATGGCCGGCCGCAACGGCGAAGTCATCAACGAGATCGCCACCAAGTTCAACGCCTCGCAGACGGCTTGCGCGCTCACCCCGGTTTCCAAGGGCACCTATGAGGAGGCGCTCGCGTCCGGCATCGCCGCTTTCCGTTCGGGCGAACAGCCCAACATCCTGCAGGTTTTCGACGCTGGTGCGGCAACCATCATCAACGCCAAGGGTGCCGTCATCCCGGCTGAAGACCTGATCAACAACGCCGGCTATAAATTCGACCGCGAAGCCTTCATCGATGGCGTCCGTTATTTCTACGCCGATAGCGACGGCAAGTTCGTCGGCATGCCGTTCAATTCCTCGGCGCCGATCATGTATATCAACGACGAAGCCCTGAAGAAGGCCGGTGTCGAAGCCCCGAAGACCTGGGAGGAATTCGAAGCGGCCGCTCCGAAGCTGAAGGAAGCCGGTTTCATCCCGCTCGTCCAGTCGCAGCTAACCTGGCAGTTCACCGAGAACTTTTTCTCGCGCAACAACATCCAGTTCGCTTCCAACAATAACGGCTATGACAGCGTCACCGACACGACGCTGAAGGTTACCGACCCGAACCTCGTCATGATGTTCGACAAGCTGAAGGCCTGGGCCGACGAAGGCTATTTCGCCTATTACGGCGCCGGCTGGAACGATAACCAGAAGATGTTCGAGGAAAACAAGGCAGCGCTCTGGATCGGCTCGTCGGGTTCGTTCGGCGGCCTGCAGAAGACGGCACAGATGCCGTTCTCGGCAACCTTCCTGCCCTATTGGGGTTCGATCAAGGGTGCGGGCACCTCGTCCTTCATTGGCGGTGCAGCACTCTTCGCCATGGCCGGAAAGCCGGAAGCGGAAAACAAGTGCGTGGCCGACTTCTTCCAGTTCCTGACCTCGCCGGAAATCCAGGTCTTCTATCATGAAGCCACGGGTTACGTCGCAATCACCAAGGCAGCCTACGAGCTGGCCAAGAGCCAGGGCTATTACAAGGAAAAGCCTGCTGCGGAAGTCGGCATCCAGCAGCTGATGCTGCCGGCCGGTGAATGGTCGAAGGGCTACCGCCTCGGCTTCTACCCGCAGATCCGCGAAATCATGGAACGCGAATACGGCCGCATCTTCGCCGGCGAAGTCTCCGTCAAGGACGCCTTCGACACGATCGAGAAGGAAGGCAACGCACTTCTCGCCCGCTTCGCAAAGACGGCTGGTTGATCTCCGGTCCTCTTCTCCCCTCGGGGAGAAGATGGCCAAAGGCCAGATGAGGGGGCCTGACATTCAGAGTATGCCGCCCACCCCCCTCTGCCCTGCCGGGCATCTCCCCCTCAAGGGGGGAGATCGGCAGCCGGCACTCCCTCGCTAGCAGCAACAGCGTTACGAGCGGAAAGAATAATCTCCCCCCTTGAGGGGGAGATGTCACGAAGTGACAGAGGGGGGTGACGCGGCACACGCAGAGCCATCATAGCCCATCCACCAAACGCATTTGAGATCCGGAAATGACGCACTCATCATCCTTGTCGCCTCAATCAACTGCCCCCGCGCCCGGCGGGTTTTGGCGCATTTTCGGCCTGAACAAATCCGCCGCCAAGCCGCCGGAAGAGACCGGTGCCAAGCGCGTGCAGTTCAATTCGCGGCTCCTGCCATATCTCTTTCTTGCGCCGCAGATGGCGATCATCTTCGTGTTCTTCTATTGGCCCTCGGTGCAGGCGATCCAGTCGTCCTTCTACCTGGAGGACCCGTTCGGCTTCGGCTCCACTTTCGTTGGCCTTGCCAACTATACCGACGTGCTGAAATCCGGCGAATATCTGGGCATTGCCCGCTTCACCGCCGTCTTCACCGTCCTCGTAACCTTCTTTTCGCTGTCGATCGGCCTGCTCCTCGCCGTCAAGGCCGACGGCGTCATTCGCGGCAATGCCACCTACAAGACGCTGCTGATCTGGGTCTATGCCATTGCCCCGCCGGTTGCCGGCCTGATGGGCATGATGATGTTCGATCAGCATATCGGCCCGCTGGTAAAATTCGCCGCCTTCTTCGGCTGGGATTTGAAAGTCGGGCTCAACTACAACGACACCGCCTTTGCGATGATCGTTGTCTCGGTCTGGAAGCAGATCCCCTACAACTTCATCTTCTTTCTCTCCGGCCTGCAGGGCATTCCGGTTTCGGTGCGCGAGGCGGCGCTGATGGATTGCCGCTCGGGTTTTCGCCGCTTCTGGACGGTCATCCTGCCGCTCTTGGCGCCCACCGCCTTCTTCCTCCTGATCATCAACACGACCTATGCCCTGTTCGACACGTTCGGCGTCATCGACGTGATGGTGAAGGACAAGGCTGCCAACAACCCGATCACGCTGGTCTACAAAGTCTATATGGACGGCTTTCGCGGCAACGACCTTGGCGGTTCCTCGGCCCAGTCGGTCATCCTGATGATCATCGTCTTCGTGCTCACCATCTTCCAGTTCCGCTTCATCGAGCGGCGCGTCCACTATAATTGAGCGGGGGCGAGACAATGCATCGCACGAAACTTTTCGACCATGTCATCCTGATGATGGGCGTCTTCTTCATGGTCGGCCCTTTGCTGGTGGCGCTGATGACCTCCAGCCACGAGGCCGCCGATATCCACCGCAACGGCTTGCAGATCCTGCCCGGCGGCCATTTCATCGATACCTACACCACCGTGCTCACCAAGCAGGGCGGCTTTACCGGCAAGATTACCGGTCTGCGGATGATGATGAACTCGCTGATCCTCGGCATCGGCTTTGCCGCAGGCAAGATCATCCTGTCGATGCTGGCGGCCTATGCGCTGGTCTATTTCCGCTTCCGCTTTGCCACCATCACCTTCTGGATGATCTTCACGACGCTGCTCCTGCCGCTCGAAGTGCGCATCCTGCCGTCCTACGAGGTGATGAACACGCTGAAACTCACCAACACCTATACCGGCCTGATCGTGCCGCTCCTGGCGTCCGCCACCGGCACGTTCTATTTCCGCCAGTTCTTCAAATCGATCCCCGATGAACTTCTGGAAGCCGCCCGCATCGATGGCGCCGGACCCTTCAAGTTCTTCATCGACGTGATCGTGCCACTCTCGAAAACCATGATCGCGGCGATCTTCATCATCATGTTCGTCTATGGCTGGAACCAGTATCTCTGGCCAACCCTGATGACCACCGACGAGAGCTTCTTCACGCTGGTGCGCGGCATCAAGCAGATCCTGCTTGTCTGGGTCGGCTCCAACATTCCCGATTACAACGAGGCCTTTGCCCTGGCGATCCTCGCCATGGTGCCGCCTGTGATGATCGTCATGATCTTCCAGCGCTGGTTCATCAAAGGCCTCACCGAAAGCGACAAGTAAGGGAGACGCCGCTATGGCAGCGATCAACATCACCAATGTTTCAAAGATCTATGCCGGCGGCGTCGAGGCGGTGAAATCCGTTTCCATCGACATTGCCGACGGCGAATTCATCGTGCTGGTCGGCCCGTCCGGCTGTGGCAAGTCCACGCTGTTGCGCATGGTGGCAGGGCTCGAGGCCATATCGAAGGGCACCGTCGAGATCGGCGACCGCGTCATCAACGATGTCGAACCGGCCGAGCGCGATATCGCCATGGTCTTCCAGAACTATGCGCTCTATCCGCACATGACCGTCTACAACAACCTCGCCTATGGCCTGAAAAACCGCGGCACGCCAAAGGCCGAGATCGATGCGCGCGTGGCCGAAGCCGCCCGCATGCTGGAGATCGAGCAATACCTCACCCGCAAACCACGTGCGCTGTCCGGCGGCCAGCGCCAGCGCGTCGCCATGGGCCGCGCCATCGTGCGCAAACCCGCGGCCTTCCTGTTCGATGAACCGCTGTCGAACCTCGACGCCAAACTGCGCGTCTCCATGCGCGGCGAGATCAAGCAGCTGCAAAAGCGCCTCGGCACGACCTCGCTCTACGTCACCCATGACCAGCTGGAAGCCATGACGCTCGCCGACCGCCTCGTCGTCCTCAACGGCGGCGAGATCGAGCAGATCGGCCGGCCGCTCGATGTTTACCACACCCCCGCCTCTACCTTCGTCGCGAGCTTCATCGGCTCCCCCGCCATGAACCTCCTGCGCGGCACCCGCGAAGGCACCCTCCTGCATTTCGGCAGCCAGATCCTCGACCTCGGCCGCGCGGCAGCCTTCCCCGGCCAGGTCACCGCCGGCATCCGCGCCGAAGACCTGCGGATTGCCACAGCAAGTGAACAGGCCCTAACGCTGAAGGTCGATTATATCGAAGAACTCGGCGCCCAACGCCTCGTCCACGGCACGATCGACGGCAAGAAGCTGACGGCATCGCTATCGCCCGAGATCGGGATCGGCGAAAGCCTGTCCCTCACCATCGCCCCCGACCGCCTGCACTTCTTCGACGCCACAACGGGCAAACGCCTGGCGCAACCCTTCGCAGCATCCGGGAGCAAGCGCGCGGAAAGACTGGAGATCGCGGACGCGTGAGCGGTGGGCGGTGATGGCGGGCCTTTGGCCTTAAGGAAATGCGATGGCCTCGCGCAACATCGCGATAGTCTCGGCCACCGACGGACCTTTGATCGGTGGAGGCTCGGATCTTTCACAGAATTCGCGCCAGACAAAAAGCGTCAACTCCGCCCCATCGGTCGGTGTTTCGCCTGGCCCTTCCGCCAATGTTTCGAGCACCCGGTAGCGGTCGTCTTGCCAGAAAAGCTCCTCAACCCAATCGTATATCGGAATGACGTGAAAATGGATGGCATAACCCGGCGCATGCCCAAAACGGCTGATATAGATCCGTTTCGCGCGCAAGACCGATTTCAATGCATGTTGCACGCTGGCAAATACTGTCCCAATTGAACGTAAAGCTTCGGTGGACAGATCACTAAGGTCATTCGTGGCCGTCGTCGAACTGATCATCAGATAGCCAGGGAGAGCCGAATTGATCCGGTGGTTCACGGACCAGCCGGGAGCCTCGCCAATATGAAACTGCTGCGGAATGACGATATTTTCGGACATGGCCTTACGCCTGGGCCAGCAGCGTAAACGAGCCGGGGATTGTCGGGTCTACCCAGTCAGGATGCTCCTCAAGCTTTGTGAGCTTGAACCCCGCCTTGACCACGGCCGTCAAGATCTCGCCCATGGTCCAAAAGCGATAGGTGCATGTTCCAAGACTGGCTCCGCCGTCAGCCGGGTTCGGCACATCCGCTTCAACCAAATCCGTTTGAAAGTAATCATGCGGGCCTTCGGGCCAAAACAGTTTACGTTGCAACGGATGAAATTCATTCAAAAGGAGCGTGCCACCGTCTGCGATGAGTTCCCGCATCACCGCGAAAAAACGGTCCAAGTCCTGGTGGTAGTGGAGAATGCCAAGCTCAAGCACCAGAATGTCGAATTGGTGACCGAGGCCGAGTTCATCCGCCTTGAGGATATCGCACACCGCATATTCGATCTCCACGCCCGCGCTCGCAGCAAGCTCAAGCGCAAAGCGCCTGTTTTCCTCTGCAAAATCGATCACAAGCACATCGGCTTCCAGACGCGCGAGCGCGACTGCGATACGGCCATGGGAACCCTGCACATTGCAAATTCGCTTCCCCGCAACACTTCCGAGATGGGGAAGAAGCCGACGAAGAACATGCTCCGGCTCAGCGACTATCTTTCGTGCCTCTGCCTCTGGGCTGCCAAACGCTGCTCGCCAGGCATCAAATCGCTGAGCATTCCAAGCCCTGCGGTTCGCTTCCGTTCTTTCATCATCGATCCCGCTTGCCATTGCTCAACACTATCGCGAGTTTCGAGGTCTGCAAATAGCATGATCCTGAACCGGCTGGCGCTCCGAAGGCAGAACCGTGTCAGTCATACTTTCCAAGCCGGGACGGGGCCGTTCCATCAGATAATATTCGGGGGGCGGCGGTCTCTAAAAGCCGGTCCTCCGATACACATTATCGCATTCCAAAGAATGGGGATAACGAACCCGGACAGGCGATCACTTTTTTGCATCACGCGTTCAACGTCCGTCATCCCCGCTCAAATCAGCCTGCGTTGGCGGGCACCGGCGTGTTCAGCAGCTGCTGTTCCCACATATACGCGACGCCGCTGCCGGCGGCGTGCTGTTTGAGCACCTCCGTCAGTTCGGCGGCGTGCTCGGTGCGCGCCCAGTCGCGCTGCCATTCCGCTGCGAGCGCCAGCCAGGTCATCATGTTGGCGCCGGCCGCAATCATGCGCTGGATGGCGACCGCATGCGCCTCGACCGAAGTGCCGCCGGAGGCGTCGGTGATCACGGTAACATCCCAGCCTTCCCCCAGCGCCTGGATGACCGGCATCGCGACGCAGACCTCGGTCCAAAGGCCGGCGATGATCAGCTGCTTGCGGCCGGTCGCCTTGACCGCGTCCACGACCTTGCTGTCTTCCCAAGTGTTGATGAACGTCCGGTCAATGACATCCTGGCCGGAAAACACGTCGGTGATCTGCGAAAAGATGAGGCCGCCGCGTTCGGCGATCACGCTCGTCAGGATGGTCGGGACACCAAAAGCCTTGGCGGCCTTGGCCAGCGCCGTCGAATTGTTGACCACCGCATGCGGGTCGTGGCTGTTGAGATTGGCCAGCTGGTAGGGCTGGTGGTCGATCAGGACGAGGACCGAGTCTTCGGGACGAAGAAGCGAAGAGAGGCCGTTACGAAAGGTCATTGCTAAATCCTTTGCTGCCGTTTGAGCGGCACTGGTTTTCCGGGAGACAGGCGCGAAGGCGCCGTTGCCTCACACCAGTATTGCCGTTCCTACCTGAGATGCGGTAGTACCAGTTGGCGGCCAGCTGCGTCGCGGAATGGGGAACGCTCAATGGATATCGAGGAGCTGCGGACGTTTGTGGAAGTGGCCGATGCGGGTGGCGTATCGCCTGCAGCGCGCCGGCTCGGCGTCTCCAAGTCCATCGTCAGCCGGCGGCTCTTCCGGCTGGAGGCGGAACTTGGCGTCCAGCTTCTGGCGCGCACCACCCGGGGCGCCGCTCTGACGGAGGCCGGCGAGACGTTCCGCGATTATGCCGCAAGGGTCTGCGCCGAGATCGATGTCGCCAGGGAAACGATCCTGCCTGCCGGCGCGCTTCGCGGGCGCCTGCGCGTGGCCGTGCCGCTGTCTTTCGGCCAGGCGCACTTTGCGCCCATCCTTGCCGAAATGGCGCGCCGCCACCCGCAGCTGCAAATCCACACATGCTACAGTGATCGCTTCGTCGATCTGATCACCGAAGGATATGATTGCGCGATACGGGTCGGCTACCTTCAGGACTCTAATCTTATCGCCAGACGCGTCGGCCCCATCTTCGGCAAGCTGGTCGCGAGCCCGGATTATATCAGGCAGCATGGATCGCCCGAGACGCCGGAGGAACTGCTGGCGCACGAGGCCCTCATGCAGGGCACCGAAAGCTGGCAACTCACGGATGGCGGCGAAATCATCACGGTGCGCCCGCAGGGACGCTTCAAGGCGGATAACGGCGTTGCCCTCGTGGCCGCCGCCACGGCAGGGCTCGGCATCGCTTACCTGCCCGATTGCCTCACCCATGACCACATAGCCTCCGGCGCGCTTGTGCCGGTCATGACCCGTCATCCGCCGCCGCCGGCCGGCGCCTATGTCATCCGCCCGCCGGGCCAGCACCCCGCCCGCAAGATCCGCGTCCTCATCGAATTGCTGATCGAATATTGCGAACCGGCGCCAGACCTTTCCGGCACCGCCCGTTAAGGCAGTGCGGCGCGAAAGCTCAGACGGTCAATCCACCGCCCCCCGTTGACACCGCCATTGTTCACCGCGATAGGGTCAGGCCAAGACAGGCGCCACAGCGCCAGCCAAGCAACAACAGGAGCGTAACAGTGAGCGAACAGACCGTAGCCGAGGCCACAAACCGCATTTATGAATCGCTCCAGGCGGACAATGCCGACATCGATATGCACATCGCCAATCTCAAGGCAGCATTGACGCGGGAGGGCTTGAAAGAAGCCATCCTCGACCCGGCCAGGCTGGTGCAGAACAACCGTTCTGGCCGAAAACTGCTGCAGGCTTATTTTCGCCAGCGTGGCGTGACGGTGGTGTATGCGGCGGCGTGACGTTGCTGGGACGAGAGACAGATTGCCGTATGAAAAGCTGAGATGATATCAAAGTGCGCCCGGATTTCCGGGCGATCTCAAAGTTGAGGATTAGCGTTGTCGCTTATGTTCCGGAAACAGCGGCAAGGTTGATTTCGAAGTTCGCGTTTGGCCGCTGGTTGTGACGTGTGGGATCGTCACCCTATGAGGCAGTCACATGATGCGCTCTTGTTGTGAATTTGTTGGCTCTCAAACCATGTTTAGCGCCACAAGGTCACCGCATTCCAGGGCCGCCAAATTCGCTTCGATTTTTTCAATGGGCCAATTCCACCAAGCTATCTCGAGAAGCTGGCTGACGATCTCGGCGGGATAGCGCATCCGGATGACCGTGGCTGGGTTTCCTGCGACAACTGCGTAAGGTGTAACGTTTCGAGCGACCACCGACGCAGCAGCCACGATCGCGCCTGCACCGATCTGCACACCGGGCATGATCGCTGCGCCATGGCCAATCCATACATCGTGCCCGACCACGGTATCTTTCGCCGGCAGGTCTTTGTAGCCGAAGGTCTCTGGTTTGAAGATCCGGAAGGGATAGGTTGTAAAGCCCGTCATCGGATGATTGGCTGAACTTGTGATAAAATAGCTTCCCCGGGCGATCTGGACAAATTTGCCGATGACCAACCGCTCGCGGACGTTATGGCCCAGATAGGGTGCGAGTATCCCGGCGGTGTCTTCCGGCTTTCCGGAGTGCGTGAAATAGCTGTATTCGCCGATTTCCATACGCGGATGGCTGATCACATTCTTCAGGTAGACGGTATCGCGGTACAGCGTACCTTCCGGCAGGGTGATGGGGTGCATTGCGTTTTCGTCGAGAAGAGGCATCAAAAATACCGTTCAGTGTAAAGCCAGCGCCAATGCTAGTTTCCACCAGAACGGGAATCCATCGCCCATCCAAAATAGTTTCATGAATAATGTGAATGGCAACCTATTCAGGGTTTCGGCTGACGCCGCTCTTGGCGCGATCCGGCCAAACGGGACATGCGGTCCAAAGAAACCAACCCAACGATCACAGCTTCGACGCCAGCACGGGCCGCTCCATCAAATAATGTGTTGATGTGGCGGCCGTTTCCAGAAAACCATGCCTCCGGTAAAGCGTGCCGACCGGATTCCAGAGAAGATATTCCAGCCGTACGGGCAGACGCAACCCGTCGGCTAGGATGAGGCAATGGCGCAGGATTGCGGTGCCAATTCCCCGGCCACGGAATTCATTTGCGAGATAAAATTCACCGAATTGAAAATGGGCAGAGCACCGTTGCAGAGAGATTGTGCCGATCGGTTTTTCCTGAAACTCGATTTTCGAGAATGGTTTCTCCAGCATGTTTTTGCTGTGAATGCCGCGCTGGAATTCCTCGTCCCAGCCCCAATGGTGTTTGATGTGCGGACCCATCGCCTGTGTTTTTACCTGAAACGAGAATTCGCACTCGTCCGGGCCAAGCAAAGGAAATCGAATATCTGGAGCGAGGTCAGGTAACTGCATGATGCATGGCTACCACGAAAAACCACGATAGGACGAGGTTAGCGCGTGACGGCCAAGTTTGCTCCCGCAGCACGGCCTCCCCTGGCACTCTCCCAAAAAAAAATTTCATCCCCCAAAATCCCCGCCCCCAAAACCCGTGCCATACTCACTCCCGTCCCATCACGGATACACCGGTTTGCGTTGCCGGCGAGGTGGGGCCGGTGCCCGGACGGTTTTGCGGAACGCGCGCAAAATCCCCGGGACTGCGTGAAAGGTGGTTCTCCTCCGGTTCGCCAATGAACCGGGCGTGCCGGGTTCGTCACGCCGTCTTATGACGGCCCAGGGCGAAACCCCGCCTTAGTGAAAAGCCTGGCGGATAAGCGGCCGGGCTGGGGCATTGGAGGCCTCTCCTTGAAAAAGAGTGGCGCAGAAGAACCTGAGAAGCGCGGCAAAAGACACCGAAACGGGGCACATCGCGTGTCACCTACACTTAACTACCTGAGGCACCCGATGTGCCCCGGCCGACCCTGCCGCGCCAAAAAGCGGCAGACATTGCAGATGAGACAAACCACGGGCGATAACCGCGCCGCGTGAACGCGAAGGCGCGCCTGATCGAAACCGCAGCAGAAATCTGTATGGCGTCCCTTATGCCATTTGCTATAGACAGAAACCTCAACGATGCCCACGATCAACAGGGAATGTCTTATGGCGAAAATCGTAAATGTCGCGATCCAGATGGATCATGTTTCAGGCATCAATATTGCTGGCGACAGCACGTTCGCGATGAGCCTCGAGGCGCAGGCGCGCGGCTATAAGCTCTTCCATTACACGCCAAACCAGCTGTCTTTGCGCGACGGCAAGGTGATCGCCACCGTCGAGCCGCTGACGCTGCGCGACGTCAAGGGCGACCACTACACGCTGGGAGAGGCCGAGCGCATCGACCTGTCGAGCATGGACGTAGTGCTTTTGCGCCAGGATCCGCCCTTCGACATGGCCTATATCACCTCGACGCATCTGCTGGAGCGCATCCACCCGAAAACGTTGGTGGTCAACGATCCCGCCTGGGTGCGCAATTCGCCGGAAAAGATCTTCGTCACCGAATTTCCCGACCTGATGCCGAAGACGCTGATCACCCGCGATCCCGCCGAAATTGCCAGCTTCCGCGCCGAAATGGGCGATATCATCCTAAAGCCGCTCTATGGCAATGGCGGCGCCGGCGTCTTCCATTCGACTCGCGACGACCGCAACATGTCGTCGCTGCTCGAAATGTTCGGCCAGATGTTCCGCGAACCCTTCATCGCCCAGGAATATCTGCCCGCCGTCCGCAAGGGCGACAAGCGCATCATCCTTGTCGATGGCGAGCCTGTCGGCGCGATCAACCGGGTGCCGGCCGAACACGACGCCCGCTCCAACATGCATGCCGGCGGCACGCCGATGCCGACGGATTTGACGGCGCGCGAAAAGGAAATCTGCGCCCGCATCGGACCGGCCTTGCGCGAGCGCGGCTTCCTGCTCGTCGGTATCGATGTGATCGGCGACGTGATGACCGAAATCAACGTCACCTCCCCCACCGGCATCCGCGAAGTCAAGAAATTCGGCGGCGCCGATATCGCAGCCCTGTTATGGGAAGCGATCGAGCGCAAGCGCAGTTGATGACAGCCCGAGCAAAGCTTTCCGCACGCCGGGGCGGCCAGCCATCCCGGCAGGCTGGCACAACCTGAATTTACCTCCATCCGTTCACGGTTGTTCTCCTTCGTTCCATTTTTACAACCTACCACAACTCTTCCGTTTGTGAAGAGTGAATCTGTTCGATAATTGTTCTTGTTTTATTCCTTTTTCCGTGTAAGTTTTGAAGCCACAACCGGT
Source organism: Pararhizobium qamdonense (assembly GCF_029277445.1). Taxonomy (NCBI): domain Bacteria; kingdom Pseudomonadati; phylum Pseudomonadota; class Alphaproteobacteria; order Hyphomicrobiales; family Rhizobiaceae; genus Pararhizobium; species Pararhizobium qamdonense. The sequence continues at coordinate 4,321,596 of NZ_CP119566.1, forward strand.
TGAGGTTGCATTGGCGGGTTGTCGGCCTGCCGCGCGGCAAGAGGGACAATCATGGTCGCACGTGTCAGTACGGTTGCATTTCAGGGCATAGAAGGCGTACCCGTCGATGTTCAGGTGATGGTCGCACCGGGAAAGATCGGCATGCAGATCGTTGGCCTTCCCGACAAGGCTGTCGCTGAGAGCCGCGAGCGGGTTCAGGCTGCGCTGCATGCCTCCGGCCTGTCGCTTCCCGCCAAGAAGGTGACCATCAATCTTGCCCCGGCCGATCTGCCCAAGGAGGGTTCGCATTTCGACCTGCCGATTGCGCTCGGCCTGATGGCGGCGCTCGGCGCTATTCCCGGCGATGCGCTGGATGGCTATGTGGTGATCGGCGAACTCAATCTCGACGGCACGATTGCAGCCGTTGCCGGGGCTCTCCCCGCCGCCATGGGCGCCAATGCCGTCGGCAAGGGCCTGATCTGCCCTTCAGAGAGCGGCGCGGAAGCGGCCTGGGCGGGATCAGAGATCGATATCCTGGCGCCGCGCAGCCTGATCGCACTTGCCAATCATTTTCGCGGCACGCAGGTTCTGTCGCGTCCCGAACCGGCGGTGCGCGCCAGTGCTGCCAATATGCCCGATCTCGCCGATATCAAGGGCCAGGAAAGCGCCAAGCGGGCTCTGGAAGTGGCGGCAGCGGGAAACCACAACCTGTTGATGGTCGGCCCGCCCGGCTCCGGCAAGTCGATGCTGGCGGCCCGCCTGCCCTCGATCCTGCCGCCCCTGTCGCCGCCCGAGCTGCTTGAGGTCTCGATGATCCACTCGATCGCCGGACAGTTGGCAGGCGGCAAGCTGTCGGACCGGCGGCCGTTCCGCACGCCGCATCACTCCGCCACCATGGCTGCGATGGTCGGCGGCGGCCTGCGGGCCAAGCCCGGCGAGGCGTCGCTCGCGCATCATGGCGTGCTGTTTTTGGACGAATTTCCCGAATTCACGCCGCAGGTGCTCGATGCGTTGCGCCAGCCGCTGGAGACAGCCGAGTGCATCATCGCGCGTGCCAATCACCGCGTTACCTATCCCGCCGCGATCCAGCTGGTTGCTGCGATGAACCCCTGCCGCTGCGGCATGGCCGGCGAGCCCGGCCATAGCTGTGCCCGGGGTCCGCGCTGCCTGTCCGATTATCAGGGCCGCATTTCCGGGCCGCTGATGGACCGGATCGATATCCGCATCGACGTGCCCTCCGTCACCGCCGCCGATCTCATCCGCCCAGCCCCTGCCGAGCCCTCCAGCGTCGTTGCAAGGCGGGTGGCGCGCGCCCGCGAAATCCAGATGGACCGGTTCATCACCTTCGGCATGCCGCACATTCTCTCCAATGCCCGCTGTTCCACATCGATGATTGAAACAATGGCCGAGCCCGATGCCGGCGGGCTGCAATTGCTGCGGGATGCCGCTGAAAAAATGAAGTTTTCTGCGCGCGGCCATCACCGGGTGCTGAAGGTCGCCCGCACGCTGGCCGATCTCGATGAAAAGATCACGGTCGGGCGCATTCATCTGGCCGAAGCGATCTCCTACCGGATCGCTGGCGAGCGGCTGACGGCAGCGGCATGAGATTGTCCCGGCGACACCGTGCACGCCGTTAGTTAGGGCAAGCACCTCAATGAAGGTGCTGCCGGTTCTTTGAAAAAAGAATATCGATAGCTGAGCGGTTTGATCGCCCGTTTGGCAGATTCCCTTCTGCGCTGGTGGCAGCGGGTTGTCTTTCCCCGAGCACCCCACGGAAATGGCAACGAGGGTGCGGGAGTGAGGATGGCGCCACCAGATTGCGGCGCCATCCTCTTAAGGGCTTCTTAACCGCCAAGACCTTCGAACAGCGCTGTCGACAGATAGCGTTCGGCAAAGGACGGAATGATCACGACGATGGTCTTGCCTTCGTTTTCCGGGCGCTGGCCGATCGTGATCGCAGCTTTCAGAGCGGCACCGGACGAAATCCCGACGGGGACACCTTCCAGGCGCGCAACGTGGCGGGCGGTCTCGATCGCCTCAGGGCTCGAAACGGTGATGATCTCGTCATAAATTTTCGTATCGAGAATGGCGGGCGCAAAGCCGGCGCCAATGCCCTGGATCTTGTGCGGGCCGGGGGCGCCGCCAGAGAGCACAGGCGATTCGGCCGGCTCGACGGCGATCACCTTGATCGACGGTTTCTTGCCTTTCAGCACCTGGCCGGCGCCAGTGATCGTGCCGCCGGTGCCGATGCCGGAAACGAGGATATCGACGCTGCCGTCGGTGTCGTTCCAGATTTCCTCGGCCGTCGTCTTGCGATGGATTTCCGGATTGGCCGGATTTTCGAATTGCTGCGGAATGATGGCGTCCGGCAGCGATGCGGCCAGCTCTTCGGCCTTGGCGATGGCGCCCTTCATGCCCTTGGGGCCTTCGGTCAGCACCAGTTCGGCGCCGAGCAGCGCCAGCATCTTGCGGCGCTCGATCGACATGGTCTCCGGCATGGTGAGGATGAGCTTGTACCCCTTGGCGGCGGCGGCAAAGGCGAGTGCGATGCCGGTATTGCCCGAGGTCGGCTCGATCAGCGTCGTCTTGCCGGGGGTGATCTTGCCCTGGGCTTCCAGCGCTTCGATCATCGCCACGCCGATACGGTCCTTGACGGAAGCAATCGGATTGAAGAATTCGAGCTTGGCCAGAAGGTTGGCCTTGACGCCGTTTTCCTTGGCCAGCTTGTCGAGCCGCACGATCGGCGTATCGCCAATCGTCTCGGTGATCGAAGCATAGACGCGGCCGCGGCCGGGCTTGCGCTGTTCTGACATGGTGCTCTCCCTTTTCTCATCAGTTGCGGGGAGAATAGGGGCAAAGCCGCTGGCTTGCCAGAGTGTCATTCGCCAGCACCTTGTTCCTGTTGGAAAAAACGATCTCGGAACCGGCAGTTACGGAACGATTTTTTCAGGCGGCACGGGTGGCGATGTAGGCGGCCGTCGTTCCGATGATCCCGGCGGCAATCCTGTTCAACGACTTCAATGCCCGTGGCTGCTTGAGAAGCAGCCGTGCCCGCGACGCGAGCAGGATATAGGGGATGAGCACCGCCATCAGCACGGTAAAGGTTGCCATCAAAAGAACGGCATAGTCGTTGAGGCCGATCTGGTGAACGTCAATCAAGGTCGGCACCAGCGCCACATAGAACAGCATGGTCTTCGGATTGCCAAACGTCACCAAAAGGCCGGACAGGAAGGACATGCCCATGCTGGTGCTTTTCTTGGCCTGGATATCCTGCGGCAAAAGCCCGGCGGTCCAGAGCTTGTAGGCAATATAAACCAGATAGAGCGCGCCAAGGATCTTGATGATCATGAAGGTGGTGGTGAAGGTCTGCGCAACCAGCGCCAGCCCGAGGATCACCGCAGTCAGATAGACGATATCGCCAAGCACGAGGCCAAGCCCCATGAAGAAGGTCTCGCGGAAGCCGGAGCCCAAAGCCCGCGCGACGATCGCGGTCATGCCGGGCCCGGGGATCGCGGCAGCAATGAACAGCGCGGTACAATAGGCAAAAAGCGTGGCGAGGCTCATTTCGGCTCCGTTGATAGGCAAGCGCAATATCTAACCGTTTTTGTCCAGGCGGGCAATTCGTACGGCATTGATCCAGGTGACAGTTCCCGCTAATTCAACATCTCGTCACGGACCGGGATTTCCGCCCGCCAGCGTTTCAGGGGAGACGTCCTTCATGCCCGCAGCAGCCAGCCTTGCAGCCTTCGCCCTTGTTGCGCTCGGCATGGTGCTGACGCCAGGCCCGAACATGATCTACCTGATTTCGCGCTCGCTCTGTCAGGGGCCGATGGCGGGGCTGACCTCGCTCATCGGGGTCGCGCTCGGCTTTCTCGTCTATATGCTGTCGGCGGCTTTCGGCATCACCGCGCTGCTGCTGGCCGTGCCTTATGCCTATGATGCACTGCGCATCGGTGGCGCGCTCTATCTGCTTTATCTCGCCTGGCAGGCGGTGCGTCCCGGCGGGCGGTCGGCGTTCGAGATGCGAAACCTGGCAAAGGACCCGCCGCAGCGCCTGTTCCTCATGGGCTTTGCGACAAGTCTGCTCAATCCGAAGATCGCCGTTCTCTATCTTTCGCTGCTGCCGCAGTTCATCGATCCGGCGCTCGGGCACATCTTTTTTCAGTCCATCGTCTTCGGAACGATCCAGATCGTCACCAGCGTCACCGTCAACGCCCTGTTCGTGCTGACCGCAGGCTCGATCGCAGCCTTTCTTGCCAGCCGTCCGGCCTGGCTTTCAGTGCAACGCTGGCTGATGGGCGGCGTGCTCGGCGCGCTTGCGGTCCGCATGGCGATGGACAGCCGGCGCTGACCACATCCCTTTTTCGACACCAAAACAGAGCATAGCCATGACCACAGCGCTTCTCATCATCGACGTTCAAAACGCCGTTCTCGACGGCGAAGGCACGCCGGAACGCCAGCCGGCCATCGATGCCGCCTTCACCGAAACCATTGGCCGTCTGCAATCGGTCCAGGCCCGTGCCCGCGCCGCGCATATTCCGGTCATTCTGGTGCAGCATGACGGCGGGCCTGGCAATCCGCTGGCGCGCTCTTCCAACGGCTGGGGCCTGCGCCACGAGATCGCGCCTGTCCTCGGCGAGGCGGTCATTCACAAGACCAGCTGCGACAGCTTTTTCCAGACGAACCTTGGCGAGGTACTTGCGAAACTTGCGATCACCCATCTCGTCATCGGCGGCTGTCAGACGCAATTCTGTGTCGATACGGCCGTACGCCGCGCGGTTTCGCTGGGCTACGACGTCACGCTTCTATCCGACGGCCACACGACCGGCGACATGGGCGAACTGACCTTTGCGCAGATCGTCGCCCACCACAACCACATGCTTGGCGGCTTCCATGCCGGAGCGCACGCGGTCGAGCTTCGCCGCGCGGGCGAAATCACGTTCTAGGCCTTTATCTAAAAGATCGGCCGCATGAAGCTGCGCTCGTGGCTGACGATGCAGCGGGTCCTTTCGGCAAGCGCGTAAGCAGCCTGGCATTCGGCATCCTCAGCCATTTTCACGCGATAGTCTTCGTAGGCCGCAAGGCTTGGGAAGCTGAAAAGGGCGAGCGCAATATTGTTCGCCCCTTCCTGCGGCATGAAATAGCCGTGATGGGTGCCGCCGAGACGTTTGACCAGGGGGATCCAGAGTTTGGCATAGTCTTCGAATTCGGCGAGCTTGTAGGGATCGATCGTGTAGCGCAGATAGCAGGTGATCATGCAGGCCCCCATGAGTGAACTCTCAGCCTGCATGATGCCGCATCCGGCTTCGCCATGTCCAGCCGAATGTCATGCCGGCGGCCGCAATCAGGATTGCTGCTGAGCCGAGAAGCTGGGTCATCTGCAGCTGGTGGCCAAAGGCGATGCGGTCAACGGCAAGCGCTGCCACCGGATAGATGAAGGACAGCGCGCCGGTCAGATGGGTCGGCAATTTCTGGATTGCGCCGTAGAGCAGCACATACATCAGCCCGGTATGCACAGCGCCCATCGCCACCAGCAACGCCCATTGATAGGGCTGCGCTGGCAAGCCGGATGCGCCGGCGAAAGGAGCCAGCATCAACAGGCCGGTCACGACCTGGATCAGCGCGATCAGGTGCGGCGGCGTGCCCCTCAACCGCTTGGCGGCAAGGGCTGCGAGCGCGTAAAAGAACGCGGCCGCCAAGGCCATGGCAATCCCCGTCAGGTAATCGCTACCGGCATAACCGCCTGAGGGCTTTGCCTGAACGATCGCGACCATGCCCATAAAGGCGACGGCAAGCCAGCCGAGTTTGGTGGCGGTGATCTTTTCGCGGAACACCAGGCCGCCGATCGCCAACAGCATGAAGGGCTGGGTGTTATAGACCATGGTGGCAATGGAAATGGACGAGCGCGCATAGGCGCCGAACAGCAGCAGCCAATTGACGACGATGGCGACGCCGCCGATGACGGCCAGCGTAAACAGCCGCCATGTCAGAATGCCCGCGCGAAAATGGCCGAGGATGGCGCAGATCGTCAGAAGCGTCAGCGCCCCGAACAGGCAACGCCAGAACACCACATCAATCACAGGCTGGCCGGACATCAGCACGAACCAGCCGATCGTTCCCGAAATCAGCATGGCGGCGGTCATTTCGATGCTGCCGGTCCTGATATCCTTGTCCATTCATCCACCCTTTGAACGAAGCAGCAGATTATGGTGGAAGGACATCGGAATATATGGATTTTGGAAGGCTTTTTTGGCAATATGCCTTACCATGGAAGGCATGTCGTTTGTTTCGCCTTACGGAGTTCTCAATGCTCGACGATCTCGACCGGCGCCTGCTCGACATTCTCTCGTTCAATGCGCGGATATCGCTAAAAGAGCTGGCGCAGGAGGCGGGCCTGTCCTCGCCCAGCACCGCCGACCGCCTACGGCGGCTGGAGGATCGCGGCGTCATCACCGGTTTTACGGTTTCCATCAATCCAGCGGCGCTCGGTTATGCGCTGCAGGCGGTCGTTCGGGTGCGTCCCATGCCCGGCATGCTGCATATTGTCGAGAAGATGATCCAGGACACACCGGAATTCGTCGAATGCGACAAGGTGACGGGCGATGACTGCTTCATCGCCAAGCTTCTGGTGCGCGACATGGAGCAGCTGGACGCGATCCTCGACCGGATCGCCGAGCGATCCCAAACCAATACATCCATCGTCAAATCGTCGCCGGTGAAGCGCCGGCTGCCGCCGCTCGGCGCCATGAGATAGCCGTCAGAACTCGGCCATGGGCGACAGCATGACGGGGCTGGACACGGGGTTGGCATCGTCTCCCCGGACCATCAGGCAGATATCGGACGGAGACAGCTCCGGCGTGGCCTGCCAGCCCAATTTTCCGGGCGGGAAGTAAACCCGGACGTGATCGGGATGCTGATCAAGCGCGCTGAGAATGGCCGAGAGCGGCGGGATGGATTTTCCGGCGATGTCGAGAAGTTCGAACGTTGTGCCCTCGGATGTCCAGGCCACGACGGCTTCCCAGTCCTCCATTAAACTGAGCCTGATACCGGCATCGAAGGCACTGTTGAGCAGGAACATCTCCGCTTGCGCCGCCACGGCGAAAACCGGGGAAACCGGCGTTCTCCCCTGCAACGCGTGCCGGATCAGGGCGATATCGGCAGCTTTATCCAGTGACAGGGCGCGCGCCGGGCCGGCGGGCTTCGTTGCCACCGGCGGCGGGGAGCCTACAAACCGGTGCTGCGGCAGGATCCGGAAGCCATAGGGCTCATAGAGTGCCGGCTTGTCCGTCAAGAGGATACCGAGTTCAAATCCCTGTTCGTCGCACCAGCCGAACGCGCGGTTCATCAGGTCGCGATAAAGCCCCTTGCCGCGCCATTGCGGCCGCACCGCGCCCGACTGGAACCCCGCTGTCCGGACCAGGCGGCCATCGATTATCATTGGCATGGAAAAGACGCTGAAATTGGCAGCGCAAACGCCGTCCGCATCGAAATAACCAAACGGCATGCTGGTCGGGTCCGGACCGCCAAAGTGATCCTGGATGGAGACATCGATGCCGAACGTATCCTTGAGGAGGGCGGCCAGCGCGGCCCAGGCTGCAGGATCGTCAAAGTAATCCTGCCGGAATGTCAGGCCGTGGCTGTCTGCAGCGCCTGCCAATTAAACGCCGGTGGAGCCGAAGCCGCCGGCGCCGCGCGCGGTGTCGCTGGCATCCGTTGTTTCCAGCACGGCAATCTGCGTCACGGGAGCAATGACCATCTGGGCGATGCGCATGCCGCGCTCGATGAGGAAATCATCGTCGCCGAGATTGATCAACAGAACCTTGACCTCGCCGCGATAATCGCTGTCGATCGTGCCGGGTGTATTCAGGCAGGTGATGCCGTTCTTGAAGGCAAGGCCGGAGCGCGGGCGGATCTGCGCCTCGTAACCGGCGGGAACCTCGAAGATGAAGCCGGTCGGCACCAGCGCCCGTTTTCCGGGGCCGAGGAACAGCGGCCGGTCCGCCTCGACGGCGGCGCGAAGGTCCATGCCGGCGGCGCCTGCAGTCTCATAAGCGGGAAGATCGATGCCCTCGCCGTTTTGCAGGCGGACGAGCTTGAGGGCCGGGCGGGTGGAGGATGGAATAGACATGCTTCTTCCTAGCAATTCCGGCTTGGGTAGGGCCAATGCGAATTGCAAGTTATCCACGGAATCGCTACATACGCGGCAACTCACAGGATTCACATCATGGCCGAAAGTATCGCCGAGGCGGTTTCCCGCCGTCGCACCTTTGCTATTATTGCCCACCCGGATGCGGGTAAGACGACGCTGACCGAAAAACTGCTGCTGTTCGGCGGCGCGATCCAGCTTGCCGGCGAAGTCAAGGCGAAGAAGGACCGCATCCAGACGCGATCCGACTGGATGAAGATCGAGCGCGAACGCGGCATCTCGGTCGTCACCTCGGTGATGACCTTCGAATATCACGGCAATGTCTTCAACATTCTCGATACGCCCGGTCACGAAGACTTTGCCGACGATACCTATCGCACGCTGACCGCCGTCGATGCGGCCGTCATGGTCATCGATGCCGCAAAGGGCATCGAGCCACGGACGCTGAAGCTCTTCGAGGTTTGCCGCATGCGCGACATCCCGATCATTACCTTCATCAACAAGATGGACCGCGAAAGCCGCGATCCCTTCGAAATTCTCGATGAAGTGGAAGAGAAGCTGGCGCTCGATTGCGCGCCGGTGACCTGGCCGATTGGCCGTTCCAAGACCTTCTGCGGCTCCTATCACCTGGCCGACAATACCGTGCGCGGCTCCGACACGCAGGAAATCCCCACCAAGGTCAACGGCCCGGAAATGGTCGCCCACCGCTTGCCGGAAAACGAGCGCGAGGCCTTCATCGACGAGACGTCGCTCGCCATCGAAGCCTGCAAGCCCTTCGACAAGAAGGCTTTCCTCGAAGGCCATCTGACGCCGGTCTTCTTCGGCTCGGCGCTCCGGAACTTTGGCGTGCGCGACCTGATCAACGCGCTGGGTGACATCGCACCGCCGCCGCGCGACCAGGTGGCCGATATCCGGACCGTGCATGCAACCGACGAGAAAATGACCGCCTTCGTCTTCAAGATTCAGGCCAACATGGACCCGAACCATCGCGACCGCATCGCCTTTGCCCGCGTCTGCTCCGGCAAGCTGGAACGCGGCATGAAGGCGCGGCTGGCGCGGACCGGCAAGCAGCTCGGGCTGACCGCGCCGCAGTTCTTCTTCGCCTCGCAGCGGCAGCTGGCCGACACCGCCTATGCCGGCGACGTGGTGGGTATCCCCAATCACGGCACGCTGCGGATCGGCGACACGCTGACCGAGGGCGAGCAGCTGGTGTTTCAGGGTGTGCCGAACTTCTCGCCGGAAATCCTGCGCCGCGTGCGCCTGGAAGATGCGATGAAGGCAAAGAAGCTCAAGGAAGCGCTGCAGCAGATGGCCGAAGAAGGCGTCGTGCAGCTGTTTTCGCCCGAAGACGGCTCGCCCGCCATTGTCGGCGTCGTCGGCGCGCTGCAGCTGGACGTTCTGAAAGAACGGCTGCAATCGGAATACGGCCTGCCGGTCTCCTTCGACATTGCCCGCTTTTCGGTCTGCCGCTGGATTTCGGCCGACCAGCCGGCGGATCTCGACAAGTTCATTACCGCCCGGCGCGGCGATATCGCCCGCGATCTCGATGGCGATCCGGTGTTTTTGGCGCAGGACACGTTCTCGCTGCGCTACGAGGCGGAGCGTTATCCCGCCATCAAGATGATCGCCATCAAGGAATATCACGTCGCAAAGGCGGCGTGATTGCTCTCAATCTCCCCTTCTCCCCGGCGGGGAGAAGGCGCCCGAAGGGCGGATGAGGGGGCGGGACGCTCCGAATTTGCCGAAAGGCCCCCTCATCGCCTCACTGCGTTCGGCACTTCTCCCCGCGGGGGAGAGGGGGAGATCGGGGAGCGCCCACCGTGCATTCGGGCTCCTACGCGTTCTCGCGCGCCATAAAGTAGCCGGTTGCGATCACGTTTTAGCGGCAGGCAGATTTCGCGGCTGGCCGCGTGCTTTGGCCGTTGCTACGACAGTGACAGCGAAGGAAACGCCTGGAGGGGACGATATGGAAAGTACCGAAACGAAGCCGGGCCAGTTCCGCAGCATCTGCATTTTCGGCGCAGGCGCCATTGGCGGGGCGCTGGCGGCGCGGCTGGCGTCCTCTCCGATGCTCAAGGGCGCGACGATCACGGCGATCGCGCGCGGCGCACATCTCAACGCCATCCGGGACAAGGGTCTGCACCTGCATGAGCCCGGCAAGACCGAGCCGCTGGTTGCCAGATTTGCCGCAACCGGTAATGCAGGCGAACTTGAGCGCCAAGACCTCGTCATTGTGACCCTCAAGGGACATCAGCTGACGGCAGCCAGCGCCGACATTGCCGGCCTTTTGAAACCGGACAGCCGCGTGGTGATGATCCAGAACGGTATTCCTTGGTGGTATTTCCATGGCGACAAGACGAGTGGTCTTGAAGGCCGCAAGGTCGAGGCGCTCGATCCGGATGGCCTGATCTGGCAGCGGATCGGCCCGCAGCGCGTGATCGCCGGGGTCATCTATCAGGGCGCGCAGATGCTGGAGCCCGGCCATATCCGGCTCACCAGCGGCGGCCTTCTGCATCTCGGCGAGCCCTCCGGCGCGATCTCGCCGGAACTGACGGCGATTGCGGATCTGCTGCAGGCCAGCGGCTGGACGATCAAGACGACGGATCGCATCCGCGATGAGATCTGGTCGAAATTTCTCGGCAACGCGGCCTTCAATCCGATCAGCGCGCTGACCAGGGGGCGGATTTCGGAGATCATGGACGGACCGGCCGTGGACCTGGTGAAGCAGGTTATGACGGAGGTGCATAGCGTCGCCGGGAAGCTCGGCTGCCATGTCCGCGAAACGGTGGAGGAGAAGCTGGAGCATGGCCGGGGGCTCGGCAATGCCAAGACCTCGATGCTGCAGGATCTCGAACAGGGCCGGCCGATGGAGATCACGCCGCTCACCCGCGCCGTCACGCTTTTGGGGCGCATGGCCGGTGTGCCGACACCGGCCAACGACATGCTCCTGTCCCTGATCTCGCAACTCGACGCGTCGATGGCGAAAGCGCGGGCACAGGAGATTTGAGCGATGACCGTTCTTCGTATCGTCGCCAATCTTGAGGCCAGGGACCCTGAGGCGGGCCGGGCCTTTTATAGCGACCTGCTCGGTCTCGACCTCGTCATGGACCACGGCTGGATCCTGACTTTCGCATCCGGGGAGCAGGCGCCAGCACAGGTGTCCATCGCCAGCGAAGGCGGCTCCGGAACGCCGGTGCCGCAGCTGTCCATCGAGGTCGATAATGTCGATGAGATCCATGCAAAAGCCAAGCGGATGGGCCTGGAGATCGTCTATGAAATCACCGACGAACCCTGGGGGGTGCGGCGCTTCTACGTCCGCGACCCCTTCGGCACGATCGTCAATATCCTCACCCACACGGGGCGGTGATGGTTGCGATCAGCGGCGATCGGTCAGGGTGAGATCACCGTTTTCATCGACCGAGACTTCGATGCCGATATAGCCCGGGATCGTCTGGTGGGTTGTTACGAACGGATGGGTGTGCGTGGCGGTGATGACCATCACGTCGGACCCGGCCGCTTCGCCGGCGATGACGCCGGCGGCGACGTCTTCGAACACGAGGCAATCCTTGGCATCGAAGCCGACGCGCTTGGCGCCGAGCAGGTAGCATTCCGGGCTCGGCTTGCCGCGCGAGACATCCTCGGCGATGACGATGAATTTCGGCTCCGGCAGGCCGGCGGCGGCGATGCGCACCTTGGCGAGTTCACGCGGCGACGAGGTGACGATGGCCCAGCGCTCCGGCGGCAGGCTTTTGAGAAATTCAATCGCGCCCGGCAGCGGCTTGACGCCCTCGATATCCTCGATCTCGCCCTGGCAGATGATCGCCGATTCCGCTTCCGGATCGACGCCCGGCAAGCCCAGCTGGCGGATCGTATCGACGCCGCGCTTGCCGTGCATGGTCGGCAGGAAGGTGGCGACGTCCAGGCCGTGGCTTGCAGCCCATTTCCCCCAGACCCGTTCGGCCGCTTCGATGGAGCTCAGGAGCGTTCCATCCATATCGAACAGAAAGGCGGAGTATTTCTTGCCGAAGACCGGCTGGGACACTGAAGACACGGGGACTGACTCCTTTGAAGGTCGCCGCCTGTCTTGTGACTGCGCGGCTTACCCCGTTCGAATAAGGGGATTCCCCCTCAAGATCAAATGGATATCGCCTCTGGACGGGCCCCGGCGAGCTTTCTTGCCCGCCTTAGCGCGCAGAGAGCGCCAGCCGCAGCCCCATCAGCCCGAAGGCACCGGCAAAACCGCGTCGCAGCCAGAGGGTCACGCCAGGACGCGAAATGACATGGCGCCGTGCCGCTGCGGCAAAGACGCCGTAGAACACGAAAATGATGAAGGTGAGCGCCATGAACACGGCGGCAAGCCACAGCATAGACAGGGTGGGCGACGGTGTGGCATCCGGCACGAATTGCGGTAGGAAAGCCAGAAAGAACAGCGACAGTTTCGGATTGAGACTGTTGAGCAGAATGGCCGTTGCGATGATCTTGCCGGGCCGCATGGGCCGGGCTTTCTCCGTGACCTGCAGGCTTTCGGCATCGCGAAGGACGCTAAAGGCCATATACAGCAGATAGGCAACGCCGAGATATTTGATCACCTCAAAGGCCAGCGCGCTGGTGTGCAGAAGGGCCGCCAGTCCCGCGACGCTGGCAATGATATGCGGCAGAATGCCGAGCGTGCAGCCGAAGGCCGCGAGAATGCTGGCGCGCGCGCCGGAATTGAGGCCCGTTGCCAGCGTATAGAGCACGCCGGTGCCGGGCAGCAGGATAACGACGATGGATGTCAGCAGATATTCAAGGGTCATGATGCACTCCGCTCAATGAGGAAGGCCGCAGAAAAGCGGATATTTGCCCGCTGGTCTTGAACGAAATTGCAGGGGTCAGCGATGCGCCAGAGCGTAGGCGCCCGGCGTGATGCCATAGGCGCGGACGAAAGCCCGGGTCATATGGCTCTGGTCGGCAAAGCCGCCGGCAAAGGCCGCATCGGCAAGCGGCGTCCCCTTGGCGATCATCCGGCGAACGGAGCGGATGCGGCGCTGCACGAGATAGGCATGCGGGGTCATGCCGGTCATTTCAGAAAAGGCCCGCACCACCTGGAAACGGCTGAGGCCGCTTGCGGCAGCGAGATCGGCAAGCGACGTGGCGGCAGCGGGATCATCGTCCAGCATGGCCATGGCCCGTTTGACGGATGGCGGGACGAAACGGGAAACGTTACGGCGGGTCATCAGGGAAGCAAGCAGCTGCAGGAATCCTGATTCCGGCGCCAGTGTTTCACCCATCTGCGTCATCGCTGCATAGACCGGCAGCAGACTTCGAACGGCTCGTCCGTCGTGCATGACCGGCTGCGAAAAGACAAAATCCTCCGCCCTGCCCTCGCCGATATCCAAAACGGCCTCAGCAATCACCTCCGGATCGACATAGAGCATCCGCCAGGCACGGCCTTCAGCGCCGATCGGATGGCCGTCGTGCACTTCACCGGGATTGACGGTGATCATGTCGCCGGGACCGGCTTCGACCGGACCGCGGCCGCTGGCAGATTTCTGGGCGCCGCGCAGGATGACGCCGATGCCGAACTGGTCATGCGTATGGCGGCCGAAACTATGGGCGGTATCCGCCTCGACGGCCTCCACCCCCTTCATTGCACAGGGACGCATCCGGAATATCCCGGTTTTCATGACCTGCACCGCTCCTCAGTCGCACACTTCATTCGCGCTCTTATTCGCGCACTTCATTCGCGCTCCCGGCCCGGCAGCGCATCGCGCTCGCCAAACCAGTTGGCCGCAGAAGAACACCAGATCTGATGCTTGGGCGCAAGATCGCGGCGCTCAGTGATATTGCCCCAACGGATACCGACCTCTTCGGCATCCGCACCGGTGCCCGTCGTATAAATTGGTGAACCGCAATTGCCGCAGAACATCTGGAAGCGCGTGCTGCCATTGTCGCCAGTCTTCGTATAGGTCTTTGGCTCGCCCGCAATGATGCGGAAATCGGCTGCCGGCACGGAGACCGTCACCCGGTAGGGCGAGCCGGTCAGATGCTGGCAATCGGTACAATGGCAGATGCCGATCTTGTCCGGATCGATCTCAGCCTCATACCGGATCGCGCCGCAGTGACAATGTCCATCGATATGCATGATGCTGTTTCTCCTCGTTCAGAAGGAAACTAGCGCATCAGACGCCGGTGAACAGCCAGGCATGTTCCTTAGCATTGTTGAATTTCCAGACGCGGGACGGGCCGGCCATCACATTGAGATAATAGAGGTCGTAGCCATGGATCGCTGCCACCGGATGATATCCCTTCGGCACCAGCGTCACGTCACCATCCTCCACCGCCATCGTCTCGTCCAGCGAGCGGTCATCGGTGTAGACCCGCTGCATGGCAAAGCCCTGGGATGGGTTCAGCCGGTGATAATAGGTTTCTTCCAGAAAGCTCTCGGCCGGCAGATTGTCCTCGTCATGCTTGTGCGGCGGATAGGACGATGTATGGCCGCCGGGGGTGATGACCTCGACCACCAGCAGGGAATGGGCGGCATTGTCGTCTTCCGGCATGATGTTGGTGACATAGCGGGTGTTGGTATTCTTGCCGCGTGTCATTTGCGGGTGAGTGCCTGCAGGGATGGGTTTGGTCTTGAAGCCGCCACCGCCCGGCGCGGAGCAGACGGCGAGTTCGAGATCGGTAACGGCCGTTACCTGCCATGCTGCGCCCGGCGCGACATATAACGCATGCGGCGCGCCGTCGAACGGCGTCATGCGCTCGCCCACCACGCCAAAATCCTGACCGTCAACGCTGGTCTCGCCCTTACCACTGACCCACACCAGGCAGACCTCGCGATCCCCGGTTTCGCCCGAGACCGTCTCGCCTGCCTTCACCCTGTTGAGATCGAAGCCGACATAGGTCCAGCCGGCGTTTTGCGGCGTGACGTGCGTTACGCGGCCTTTGTCGCCCTTGGGTTTTACGAGCAGGTTCGGCATGATGTTCTCCTCATGTGTTCGAGGAGCGTTTCTACCCCTCACCAAGTGCGCCCATGCGTTCGACTGCGTCTCACGCGGGCTTACTATCCTCTCCCGCAAGGGGAGAGGTAGGGTGCCACAATCACCGCCCCTCACATGAGGCAGGATGGTGCGGCAGGTTTTACCTCTCCCCTTGCGGGAGAGGATACGCAGGCAGGGTGAGCATTTGCGAACCCTTGGCCGAAGTTGGTGAGGGGTAAACCACCCCACCAAATGTGCCCGAAGCGATCACCCCTTCGGAAACCCTTCCGTTTCCACTGTATAGCCTGCAGCGGTCATGACGCGCATCAGTTCGGCATAGCCGACCTCTGCCATCCTTTGCGGCGGCGACTTGCGGGGGTCCTGCTCGGCTTCGACGACGAACCAGCCTTCATAGCCGTAATCAGCAAAACGCTGAACGATCGCGCCAAAATCGAGCGAGCCGTCGCCGGGCACAGTGAACGCGCCGAGCGCCACCGCGTCCAGGAAGGACTGGCGGCTGCGATCCAGGCCGTCGACGACGGATTGGCGGATGTCCTTCACATGCACGTGGTTGATGCGGGCATGGTGGTTGTCGATGGCGCGCAGCACGTCGCCGCCGGCAAAGGCCAGATGGCCGGCATCCAGAAGCAGCGGGATGCCCTCGCCCGAATTCTTCATGAAGGCGTCGAGTTCCGGCTCGGTTTCCACGACAGCCGCCATATGGTGGTGGTAGGAGAGCGGCATGCCCTGGTCTGCACACCATTCGCCGAATTCGGTAACGCGGCGGGCATAGGCTTTCATCTCGTCATCGCCAAGGCGCGGCTTGGTGGCGAGCGGTTTGGACCGGTCGCCCTGGATCGAACGGCCGACTTCGCCATAGACGATGCAAGGCGCATTGACAGCCTTGAACAGCTCGATCATCGGCGCGATGCGGTCCTTGTTGGCTGAGAGATCCTCATCGACCAGCGTGCCGGAAAACCAGCCGCCGCAGAGCGTCACGTCGGCCGCGCGCAGGATCGGCAGCATCTCGTCGGGATTGTTGGGAAAGCGGCGCCCCTGCTCCATGCCGGTAAAGCCGGCGCTGCGCGACTGGCGCAGGCATTCCTCCAGCGACACGTCGTCGCTCAGTTCCGGAAGGTCGTCGTTCCACCAGGCAATGGGCGACATGCCGAGTTTGGCTTTCATGAACATTCTCCTTGGAAAGAAGGCGGCCGGCCTTCCCCTCTCATTTTGTATTGCCGTCATCCCCGGGCTTTCCGATGGCGCCTTGCGGCTGGATCCTCGGGGCGAGCCCGAGGATGACGGAGTGTGTGAATACCTGTTCTAACCGATACGCTGCGACGCGAGCGCCTTTTCATAGCCCTTGCGGGCCGCGTTGACCTCGGAGCGGACGGAGACTTCCGGGACCGCCACATCCCACCAGTTGCCACCCTCGCCGGTGGTGATCAGCGGGTCGGTATCGATGACGATGACGGTGGTGCGGTTTTCGCCGGCGGTTTCCTTCAGCGCGATTTCCAGCTCGCTGATCGAGGCGACCTTGCGGGTGAGCGCCCCCATGGCTGCAGCATGACCGGCAAAATCGATCGCCGGCAGCGTGACGTGATGGGTGTCGCGAAGCAGGTTGTTGAAGTTGGCACCGCCGGTCGCCATCTGCAGCCGGTTGATGCAGCCGTAACCGGCATTGTCGAGCAGCACGATGGTGATCTTGGCGCCGAGCATGATCGACGAGGCAATTTCTGCGTTCAGCATCATGTAGCTGCCGTCGCCGACCATGACGATGACGTCGCTGTCGGGCTTGGCGAGCTTGACGCCGAGGCCGCCGGCGACTTCATAGCCCATGGTCGAGAAGCCGTATTCCATGTGATAGCTGCCGGGGGCATCCGCCTGCCAGAGCTTGTGCAATTCACCGGGAAGACCACCGGCGGCGCAGACCAGCGTGGTATTTTCCGTGCGGGCCCGCTGGACGGCGCCGATCACCTGCGCGTCGGAGGGCAGCGCTGCGTTGGTCGCTGCAGTCGCCTTGTCTGCGGCCTTCAGCCATTCGGCCTTGCCGTCCGTTGCCTTCCGCGTCCAGCTGGCATCCACCTTGTGCGACCCCAGACCGGCGCTCAGCGCATCGAGGCCGACGCGGGCGTCGGAGACCAGCGGTAGGGCTTCATGCTTGGCGGCGTCGAAGGCTTGCGTGTTGAGGCCGATGATCTTCAGGCTGTCGTTCTTGAACAGCGACCAGGAGCCGGTGGTGAAATCCTGCAGGCGCGAGCCGACGGCGAGAACGACATCGGCATCCTCGGCCATCTGGTTGGAGGCCGATGTGCCGGTGACGCCGACCGAGCCCATGTTGAGAGGATGGCTGTGCGGCAGCGATGATTTTCCGGCCTGGGTTTCGACGACCGGAATGCCATGCCGTTCTGCAAAGGCCGCAAGCGTCTTGCTGGCTTCGGAATACAGCACGCCGCCGCCGGAAATGATGACCGGCTTTTTCGCCGCTTTGAGCACCGCGATCGCATGGGCCAGTTCGTCCGCATCCGGATGCAGGCGGCGCGAGGTCCAGACTTTTTCGTCAAAGAAGCTTTCGGGATAATCATAGGCTTCCGCCTGCACATCCTGGCAGAGCGACAGCGTGACCGGGCCGCAATCGGCGGGATCGGTCAGCACCTGCATGGCGCGGCGCAGCGCCGGGATGATCTGTTCGGGGCGGGTGATCCGGTCGAAATAGCGCGAAACCGGGCGGAAGCAGTCGTTGACGGTCATCGTGCCATCGCCGAAATCCTCGATCTGCTGGAGGACCGGGTCCGGACGGCGATTGGCAAAGACATCGCCGGGGAGAAGCAGGACCGGCAGGCGGTTGACATGGGCAAGGGCTGCCGATGTCACCATGTTAAGCGCGCCGGGGCCGATCGACGTGGTGCAGGCCATGAAGCGGCGGCGGAAGCTTGCCTTGGCAAAGGCGATCGCCGCATTGGCCATGCCCTGCTCGTTCTGGGCGCGGTAGGTCGGCAGCGTGTCCTTGATGCCATGCAGCGCCTCGCCGATACCGGCGACATTGCCATGGCCGAAAATGGCGAAGACACCGCCGAAGATCGGGGTCTTCTCACCGTCGATCACGGTCATCTGCTTGGTCAGAAACCGCGCGACGGCTTGCGCCATGGTCAGGCGAACGGTCTTGTGGCTCATTGTTTCCTCCTCGAACGAGGACATTGCCTCGCATTAAACCTTGTCTATGAGGAAAGTTTTACCCCCCTCTGTCCCTTTGGGACATCTCCCCCTCAAGGGGGGAGATCATTCTTTTCCCGTTGTTGGCACATCAGTTCCGGTTCATCTCCCCCCTTGAGGGGGAGATGTCGGCGTCGCCGACAGAGGGGGGGTACAGCCACGAATGCCGCACCACCCCATCAGGCGGCCTTCGTTTCCGCCAGCCCGAGCCAGAGATTGACCAGCGCCTCGAACTTGCCCGCCATATCGGCGATCGCCTGTTCGTCATCGATCTCGCCCGCCAGCCAGGCCTTGCTGGCCTCGGCGAAGATCGTGCGGCCGACGGCGAAACCCTTGACGGTCTTTGATGTGCGGGCGGCGGCAAAGCCGTCCTTCAGCGCCTCATAGGGCGCTTCCAGCCCAAGCAGGACAACGCCCCGGCAATGGGGATCGCGCGCTTCGATCACGGCATCGACCGCGGCCCAGGCGGCGCGGCTTGCCTGCGGCTCCAGTTTCCACCAGTCCGGCTTCAGGCCGGCATCGTAGAGTTCGGTGAGTGCCCTCGGGATCGTGGTATCATCAAGCGTACCATGTTTGCCGGCGATGATCTCGATGAGGATTTCGCGGCCGACCTTGCGGGCCGCCTCGAAGGCGGATCGCAGCTTGGCAATCTGGGCGGCCTTCATCTCTGCGGGATCATCGGGATGGAAGAAGCTCAGGACCTTGATGCAGTGATCGACCGGCCATTCGATCAGCCGGCTGCCGAGATCCTGGCTGAACTCGAACTGCAGCGGACGCGAGCCAGGAAGCTCGATCGGCTTGCCGATCCAGAAGTTCTTGTTGACGGCATAGAGCGCATCGCGGCCATATTTGTCGTCGATCAGCATGCCGAAGCCGGGACGGCCATTGGCGATGCGCTCGGCCGCCTTGACGGCGAGAACCTTGAAGGCCGGGATGCGGGCCAAAAGCTCGGCATTGTCCCCGGCGAGATCCTCCAACTGACTGCGGTGATCGATGGCGAGCGCCATCAGCTGCGGGATTTCGCGGCGCCGCGTGGTTGCCCAATGAATGTGGTTGATCGCCTCGTCCTTGCGCAGCGCCTTTTCCTTGCTGCCCTTTTCGAGGAAAAATTGCAGCTCGGTCCAGGTCGGGATTTCCGGCGCGCAGAGCAGGCGCGACACGGCAAAGGCGCCGCAGGCATTGGCCCAGGTGGCCGAGGTCGCGTGCGGCTCGTCTTTCAGCCAGCCGCGCAGGAAACCGGACATGAACGCGTCGCCGGCGCCAAGCACGTTGTAGACCTCGATCGGAAAACCCTTGCCGACAATGCCGTCTTCCAGATTATCGGAGATGGCGCCATCATAGACGATGCAGCCCATCGGGCCGCGCTTCAAGACGATCGTCGCCTTCGAATTGGCGCGTATGGTCTTCAGCGCTGCCAGAAGATCGCTGTCGCCGGATGCGATCAGCACTTCCTCTTCGGTGCCGACGATCAGGTCGCAATCGGCAAGCACAGTCTTTAGATGCGCCGACACTTTTTCCGAGGCGATGTAGCGATTGTCACCGGCATCATGGCCGGCAAGGCCCCACAGGTTCGGGCGGTAATCGATATCGAACACCACCTTGGCGCCGCTTTCCTTGGCGATGCGGATCGCCTTGCGCTGGGCGGCATCGGTATGCGGCTTGGCGAAATGCGTGCCCGTGACCAAGATGGCGCGGGCCGAACGGATGAAGTCCTCGGAAATATCGTCTTCGCAGAGCGCGCTATCGGCGCAATTGTCGCGGTAGAACAGCAACGGGAAGGAATGGTCGCTTTCGACAGCCAGGATGGCAAGGGCCGTCAACCGCTCGGGATCGGTGACGATACCCTTCGTCTCGACACCCTCGCGCTCCAGCTGCTCGCGGATGAAGCGGCCCATCTGCTCCTTGCCGACACGGGTCAGAAGCGCCGATTTCAGGCCGAGGCGCGCGGTGCCGACGGAAATATTTGTGGGGCAGCCACCGACGGATTTGGCGAAGCTGGCGACATCTTCAAGCCGGGTTCCGATCTGCTGGCCGTAAAGATCGACCGAGGCGCGGCCGATGGTGATAAGATCAAGCGGCTTGTCCGCCTGCGTACCGTTGCTCTGGCTCACTGCTTCCTCCCGGCGGGCGCTTGCGTCGCGCCGACATTTTTATTGGCTGGTGGGGTATCGCCGTTATGAAACATAAATTCCGTCGTTTAGTCAATGTGGAATTTTCATTCTATTAAATCATCTTCGCCGATCCGCCGCCTTTTTTCCGCAACGGCAACCGTCAGCGCCATGGCGAAGGCCATGCTGGCGGAGAGCGAGCGAAACCCGGCATGATCGGCCTCGACCAGCTCGAACCAGACTTTCGAGGATTCCGCCAGCGGCGAGAAGGCCGAATCGGTCAGGGATACGACGGGGACCCTGCGATTGGCGAGCAGCTTGGCCTGATTGACGCTCTCGGACGCATAGGGCGAGAAACTGACGGCGAAGGCCGCATCCTTCGGGCCGGCCATGGCCAGAATATCGTCATCGATCCCGGCCGCCGTGCCGACCAGCTGATATTTGACCTTCAGCTTTCCAAAGGCATAGGCCATGTAACCGGAGATCGGATAGGACCGCCGCTTGGCGACGAGATAGATGGTTTCGGCCGCAGCCAGGATATTGACGGCGCGCTCGAAGGCTTCAGGCTCGACGGAACTGGCGATATTGTCGAGGGAACGATGGGCTGCGGCCACGAAGCCGTTGAAGATCGAGCCGCTTTCCAGCTTGCTGTGATCATTGCCACTCAGTGCCTTCAGGCGCTCATCATAGCCGGGCGTGCGCTCGCGCAAACGTGCCCGGAAAATCTGCTGCAGGCTGGAAAACCCTTCAAAGCCGAAATGCTGGGCAAAGCGCACCAGCGTCGAGGGCTGAACATCGGCGGACGTTGCGATGCTGGCTGCCGTGCCGAAGGCGATCTCGTCGGGATTGTCGAGCGCATAGGCTGCCACTTGGCGCAGCCGCTTCGGCAGCTGCGCCTTGCGCTCCAGGATGATCGTCTTGAGCCCGTCGAAATCCTGCGGAATGGCGATGCTGTTTTCGGGTTCGGCCATGGATCCGGGTCTCTTCCTGCTCTCTGCTGTCGCGTAGGACCTTATGCAAAACATCGCCGCAAGAATAGAACATACATTCCACATCTGCATTTTTTCGGCGGTTTAGCGGGTATTCCAAGGATGATGCCTACCAGTGGTTGCCGGACTGAATGGGCCGGTTTCTCGTCCGGCATTCCCCATCAAACAGGCCGGACGTCCCAAAATGGCCAATTGACCGGGAAGATGGGGAAATGATTGAGTTCGTTAACGCATTTTTACCATGTTCGGCCGGATGATCGGCCAATATCATGGTTAACGAACCATCAAGGCGGGCCATCCCCGCAATCCGGAGTATCCTGCATGTGCCGCTGGGCAGCCTATCGCGGAGAGCCGCTTTATCTGGAAGAACTGGTGTCCTCGCCGGCCCATTCGCTGATCGAGCAATCCCATTGCGCCACCCGCGCCAAGACGGCGACCAACGGTGACGGCTTCGGCATCGCCTGGTACGGCGATCATCCGGAACCCGGCCGCTACCGCGATATCCTGCCTGCCTGGTCAGACTGCAACCTGAAAAGCATTGCTAGGCAGATCCGCTCGCCGCTGTTTCTCGCCCATGTGCGGGCTGCGACCGGCGGCGGCACGCGGCGCGACAATTGCCACCCCTTCGTGCATGGCCGCTGGTCCTTCATGCACAACGGCCAGATCGGCGATTTCGAGCATTTGCGCCGGCCGATGGAGGCGATGCTCGACAACGATCTCTACACCGCCCGCACCGGCTCGACCGATAGTGAACTTCTCTTCTTGCTGGCGCTGCAGTTCGGCCTAGATCAGGATCCGCTGGGCGCAATCGCCGAGACGCTCGCTTTCGTCGAACGGCTGGCCGAGCACCTGGAGCGCAAGGTTCTGGTGCGTTTCACGGCGGCACTTTCCGACGGACATGATCTCTATGCCGTGCGCTATGCATCCGACTGGAAGGCGCCGACGCTCTATGCGTCGCCGATGGGGCCCAGCGGCGGCTATTGCTTGGTCTCCGAGCCGCTGAACGACGACGACAATACCTGGGTGGAAATTCCGGATGGAACCGCCGTCATCGTCGGCGAAAACGGCGTCGATGTGCGCCTGTTCGGCACGGCGGGTACAGCGCCCGGCACGGCGCGGATGGACCGGATGGTATCAGCGGAAATGTGAGGCGATCAGCGCGCCGAGCCGTTCGGCTACGGCCTGCTTGTCCATTTCCGGCCAGTCCTCGTCACCCGACTTGCCGATCACCTTCACCGTATTGCGATCACCGCCCATGATGCCGGTATGGGGCGAGACGTCATTGGCAAGAATGTAATCGGCACCCTTGCGCACCAGCTTCGAGCGGCCGTTTTCAGCGACATTCTGCGTCTCTGCAGCAAAACCGATCACCAGTTCCGGCCGTTTGGCATGATGGCCGATGGTTTTGAGGATATCCGGATTTTCGGTCAGCAGCAGCGGCGGCGGCGCTTCGCCGGGCTGCTTCTTGATCTTGTTGCCGGACGCGCTTGCCACCCGCCAATCGGCCACAGCGGCGACCATGACGGCAATATCGGCCGGCAATGCCGCAAGGACCGCGTCACGCATCTCTTCGGCCCGCTCCACATGCACGACCGTGACCCCTTTCGGATCGGCGATGGTGACCGGTCCGGAGACCAGCGTCACATCGGCGCCGAGCCGGGCGAGTTCGGCGGCAATGGCATGGCCCTGCTTGCCGGACGAGCGGTTGGCGATATAGCGCACGGGATCGATCGGCTCATGCGTCGGTCCGGATGTGACGATGGCTTTTTTACCGGTGAGAGGTTTGGGGCTTATATCGAGCAGCGCCTCTGCGGCAGCGGCGACATCAAGCGGTTCCGCCATCCGCCCCTCGCCTTTTTCGCCGCTTTCGGCCATTTCGCCGGAAGCTGGACCGATGAAACGGATGCCATCGGCAACAAGCGTTGCATGATTGCGGCGGGTGGCGGGATGCGACCACATTTTCGGGTTCATGGCAGGGGCGGCAAGCACCGGCGTATCGGTCGCCAGAAGGATGGTGGAGGCGAGATCATCGGCAAGGCCATGCGCCATTTTCGCCATCAGGCCGGCGGTCGCGGGCGCGATCACGATCAGATCGCAATCGCGGGCGAGACGGATATGGCCGACATCCTGTTCGTCCTCGCGGGAAAACAGCTCGGTGAAGACCTTATCGGCAGCCAGTGCGCCGACGGCAAGCGGGGTGACGAAGGCCTGCGCACCGGCCGTCATCACCGGGCGCACGGATGCTCCGCGCTCACGCAGGCGCCGGATCAGATCGAGGCTCTTATAGGCTGCGATCCCACCGGAAATGATGAGGAGGATACGTTTTCCCTGAAGCGTCATGGCGAATTCCGTTGCCGGGCGGCGGTTGCGCCTGCCCTTCCGGCTGGACCCTACTCGACGCACCGCCGCGAGGCAATCAGATCACCGGGTGCCTCTGTTTTCCAAAAGCCCGGCAATCGTCGTGATCAGCGACGCCGCGTCATAAGGCTTGCGAATGACCGGTACCCAGGAGAAATCAGGCGGGATCATTTCGTTGTTGCCGTAGCCGGTGGCAAACAGAAAGGGAATGTTTCGCCCCACCAGTTCGCGCGCCACGGCAAGCGAGGTGCCGGCGCCCAGATTGACATCGAGGATCGCCACATCGGGCGTGTATTGCGCAAGCCTGCTCAAGGCATCAGCGGCGGAGGCCGACGTCATCACATCGAGCACCCCGTGATCGCCGAGCATGCCTTCGACATCGAGCGCGATCAGCATCTGGTCTTCGACCAGCATGACCTTCAGATCTTCTGGCAGAGACGCCTTGCGCGGTTCTTCGCCGGTTATCTGGCCGGAGGGCGAATAGACCGCCTGTTCCGTCAGCGAAATATGTTTTCCAGGCAGCCGGAACCGGGCCGTAACCCCTTCGCTGGCATAGGTCACCTCGCTCTGGCCATCGAGATCATACGGCACGCTGCGATCGATCAGCGCCGTGCCGAAACCGGTGCGCGACGGCGGCGAGACGAGAGGGCCGCCGGATTCACGCCAGACGATATCGCAATCGCCATGCGCGGTGAGCGACCAGGATATGTCGAGACGGCCGCCCGGCCGCGACAGGGCACCATATTTGGCGGCATTGGTGGAGAGTTCATGCAGGACCAGAGCCATGACCGAGAAGGCACGCGAATTCAGAAGGACCGGCGGCCCATGGACCGTGATCGATATGGCCGGCTGCCGGTAGGGCGTCAGTTCCGCATTCAACAGATCGAGCAGCAGCCCGCCGCCATCGCCGCGCACCACCTGATCATGCGCGAAGGACAGAGCCTGGATGCGGCCCTTCAGCGACGTGACATAATCGGTCAGCGTCCGGCCGTCCTGCAGCGGCTGGCCGACCAGCGACTTGATCAGCGCCAGGATATTCTTGACGCGATGGTTCAGCTCTTCATTGAGCATGCGCTGGCGCACTTCAGCGCGGCTGCGCTCTTCCGCCATCAGCTCGCTGTGGCGCAATCCAATTTCGACCAAAGCTGCGCGCGTCACATCGGCAATCTCGCGGTCGGCTTCCGTCCAGGGTTGCGCTTGCTGATGCACCGTCTGTTTCCAGATGGCGAAGCTCTGGCGCGGTGTCAGCCGGTCACCCAGCGGACCGGTCTCATAGGTCTTGTCGGGATTTCCGGCCCAATTCAGGGTCTGGATCAATTCCTTGCGAAAGAACAGCAGGTAATCCCGCTTGGTCTGCGTCAGGGGGATGGCGAGGACACCTGCGGCCTGCGCGCAGAAAGCCTCCGCCTCCGGCATGCGCTGCGACAGGGCATGCGTGGCCCAGACCCGGCCTTCGGCCAGCGTGCCGACAAGCCGCGCAAGTTCGGGAATAGCGGCGGCAGGCGGAACAGTCCCATAGGCACTCCACACCCCGTTCATCCACAAACCAATCCCGTCGCAGGGCATCAGCGCATCGAAATCCGGCAGGTGTTCCGTCAGCAAATGGGCGATATCGGCGTGATGAGAGGCCAGGCGCAGGAACCGATCAAGCGAGGCGCGGGCGCGGTTGGCGGCTGCCAGCTTGGATTTCTGCCGCAGCGACGTCAGATGCAGCGAGAAGAATTCGCCGAACATTTCGGCCGCCACCCGTTCCGCCATCGACAAAATCCGCGGCTGGTAATGGTGACAGGCAATCAGGCCCCAGAGAGCGCCATCGACAATGATCGAAATCGACATCGATGCCGCGACACCCATGTTGCGCAGATATTCGCAATGGATGGGCGAAACGCTGCGCAGATGCGCCAGCGACAGGTCCAGCGCCTCGCCCGAGGCGTCGAAAACCGGCATGAGGCCGATCCGCTCGCCGCTGGCATTGCCGATAATGCGAATGGTGTTTTTCAAATAGAGGATGCGGGCCTGCTGCGGAATATCGCTGGCGGGAAAATACTGGCCGAGAAAGCTTTCGAGATCACCGCGCTTGGCCTCGGCCGCCACCTTGCCGGAGCCGTCCTGCTCGAAGCGATAGATCATCACGCGGTCATATTCCAGCATGCCGCGGATCAGCCGGGCGGACTGGCGCACCAGACCATCGATATCGCCGATATCGCTGATGCGGCCGATCAGGCTGCGCGCCAGCTGCAGCGGCTGGCCGGCGGACGCAGGCTCGAACTCGATAATGACGGTCGAGCGGAAAATGTGCACCGAGACATCGAAAATACCGGCCGTGACATGCAGCCCCGGCAGCAGTGCCGGACGCCCGCCTTCTGCAAGCGTCGATAGCGCGTTGCGCAACGTATGCGTCGCTTCGGACCCGACAAGCGTTTCCAGCGGCAAGCCGTTGAGATCGGCAGAAACACCCAGCATGGTTCCGGCATTGGCGGAATGCCGCAAAACCGTGGCCGCCCGGGCATCGCAGGCGATCAGGCAGCCATGCGGCTGGATGCTGCCGGGAAGATGGATCGGCTCGCGGTCACAATTGGTGAGATCGACCTGCCCGGTGGTATTGATGTCACGCTGGCTCATGGGATGCCTGACGGAATGCCTGTTCGGCAGCCTTGAATGTTGCCCGCGAGGCATCGGCCACCCGGTCCATATCGATACCATCGGCATTTTCAAGCAAGGCCAGAAATGCGGGCCAGCGATCACTGCGGCGCGACTGAACGGCCAGATGCCGGGCGCCAAAATCCGCATCAAAGCCAAGCGTCTGCGCCCGTTTGTACAGAACGCGGGCGCCAAGTGCGGAGCCTTCCAGCACATAGAGCATGCCCAGCAAAGCCTCGGGGCTCTCCTCCACGTCCGGCTCCTCCACCATCGGCTGCGGGTTGACGCCCAGGTTTTGAAGGTCCTGCGCGATCAGATCTGAAAACAGCTCGGGGCTCCAGCTATCACAATGCGGCGGCCAGCCTGCCGATGTGAGCTTTCGCTCGACAGCCTCGCGGAATGCGCAGATGCCCCGCAGATAGCTTTTGTATGAATCCGCGCTATCAAAGGAGCCGACCATCTGGTCGAGCGAGGCGTGGGCTTGCGACGTCGTTTCGCGCAACTGGGCTCGGCGGGACCGATCTGGCATTAAATTTTTCCGGGCATATAAATTGACGGGTAGGATTATCGACTGGCGATTAACGCAGGAATATTTAAAAGGTTCCAGACGGCTGTAAATATTTTTTCGGCGGAAATTTGCATGATCAAGGCTGTTCCCAGCCATCAATCGCACTGTGACTTCCAGCTTTAATGGCCGTGATGCGTGCACTGGGCGTGATCGGCGAGAACCTCGATCACCCGGCACTGATCGACCCGGCCATGGCCGCACCCCTCCACCATCATTTCCAGCTCGGCCTTCAGCGCCATCAGGCTGCGGATACGCTGTTCCACCTCGATGAGTCTTGCTTTGGCGATGGCATCGGCGGACGCGCAGGATTGCAGGGGATTGTCCTGCAGGCTGAGAAGCGTGCGGATGGCCTCCACCTCGAAACCGAGTTCGCGGGCATGGCGGATGAAGGTCAGGCGATTGAGGTCGGATTGCTCGTAGGAGCGCTGATTGCCCTCGCTGCGGCTTGGCTCACGCAAGAGGCCGATGCCTTCATAATAGCGGATAGTCGGCACCTTGACGCCGCTTTTTCGCGCCGCCTCGCCAATACTGATATTTTTCATCTATTTTCCTCTTGCACCTCTAGTCACTAGAGGATGTAGGAAAGATGCCAGAGTTTGACAAGCACGCACACAGGAAGCGGACGATGGCAGAGGCAACACAGACACGATACCGGGTTGAGGGCATGGATTGCGCTTCCTGCGCATCCAAGATCGATACGGCAGTCCGGCGCATGCCGGGTGTCACCGACGTTTCGGTTTCGGTGACGGCGGGCACGATGACCGTGAAGCATGACGATGTCAGCGACCTCACGGCAATCGCCAAAAAAGTGACCGGCCTCGGCTACTCCGTCTCGCAGATCGCCGGCAAAACTGCGCCGGTTGCGGATACCAAGCAAGCCTGCTGCGGCCATGATCACGGCGATCAAAGCCATGACGGCCACGATCATTCCAAGCACGATCAGGCCAAGCACGATCATGCGGATCACGATCACAACGGCCACGACCATGCGGGTCACGATCATGCCAAGCCCGCCGCCAAAGACGCCGTCGAAGGCCTGCACGGGCATGACCATAGGCCAACAAACGGTCCGTGGTGGGCGAGCAAAAAGGGCAGGCTGACGATCCTTTCGGGTGCGGCGCTGGTCATCGCCTATGGCGTCGGCCATCTCGTGCCATCGATCGCATCCTACGCCTTTATCGTTGCCATGCTGATCGGGCTTATCCCGATTGCCCGGCGCGCCATCATGGCTGCGATGGCCGGAACGCCGTTTTCGATCGAGATGCTGATGACGATTGCGGCTATTGGCGCTGTCATCATCAATGCCGGCGAAGAGGCGGCAGCCGTGGTCTTTCTGTTCCTTGTCGGCGAGCTTCTGGAAGGCGTTGCCGCCGGAAAGGCACGTCAGAGCATTCAGTCGCTGGCGGCCCTGGTGCCGAAGGAGGCGCTGGTGGAGGAAAACGGCCAGACGCGGACGGTCCCTGCCGAAAGCCTGGCCGTCGGCGCCACCATTCTTATTCGTCCCGGCGACCGCATTTCCGCCGATGGCGTGATCCTGTCGGGCGAAAGCGCCATCGATGAGGCGCCGGTGACCGGCGAAAGCACGCCGGTGCGCAAGGGCGTCGATGAAAAGGTCTTCGCCGGCACAATCAACGGCGATGCAGCCCTGCGCGTCCGGGTGACGGCGACGGCCGCCGACAATACCATTGCCCGCGTCGTCAAGCTGGTCGAGGAAGCGCAGGAATCCAAGGCACCGACCGAGCGTTTCATCGACCGTTTCTCGCGCTATTACACGCCGGGCGTGGTCATCGTCGCAGCATTGGTCGCGATCATTCCGCCATTGTTTTTCGGCGGCCAATGGGGTGAATGGGTTTACAAGGGCCTTGCTATCCTGCTTATCGGCTGCCCCTGCGCCCTGGTGATCTCGACGCCGGCCGCCATTGCTGCCTCTTTGTCGGCCGGTGCCCGCCGTGGCCTGTTGCTCAAAGGCGGCGCTGTCCTGGAAACTCTGGGCACCATTACCGCCGTTGCGCTGGACAAGACTGGTACGCTGACGGAAGGCAAGCCCAAGGTCACGGATATCCTCGCCTTCGGCCATTCCGAAGCCGACGTGCTGATCTTTGCTGCCGCGCTTGAAACCGGCTCCAGCCATCCGCTCGCCAAGGCGATCCTGGAGCGCGCTGCAACAGACAAGGTCGCAGTTCCCGCTGTGTCCGATGCGAAGGCGCTGGGCGGCAAGGGGGTGACGGCGACGGTGGATGGCAAGGCGGTCTTTCTTGGCTCGCCGCAATCTGCCGGCGACCGCATCGCGCTGTCTGCCGACCAGACGGCCGCAATCACCGCGCTCAACGACGAGGGCAAGACCGTCTCGGTGCTGATCATCGGCGAGACCCTGGCCGGCGCGATCGCCATGCGCGACGAGCCACGTCCAGACGCCAAATCGGGGCTGAAAGCGCTGACGGATGCGGGTGTGAAGATCGTCATGCTGACCGGCGACAACACACGCACGGCGACCGCCATCGGCAAGCAGCTCGGCATCGAGGTGCGCGCCGAGCTGATGCCGGAAGACAAGCAGCGGATCGTCGGCGAATTGAAGCAGCAGGGATTTACCGTTGCCAAGGTCGGCGACGGGATCAATGACGCGCCGGCGCTGGCCGCGGCCGATATCGGCATCGCCATGGGCGGTGGCACCGATGTGGCGCTCGAAACCGCCGATGCCGCCGTGCTGCACGGCCGGGTCGGGGATGTCGCCGAGATGATCGACCTGTCGAAACGGACGATGTCCAACATCCGTCAGAACATCATCATCGCGCTGGGCCTGAAGGCGGTCTTCCTGGTCACCACCATTGCCGGCATCACCGGGCTGTGGCCGGCGATCCTCGCCGATACCGGCGCCACCGTGCTGGTGACGATCAATGCGCTGAGGCTGCTCGCACCCGTCAGCCGTGCCTGATATCCAAGGTTCCGGCCGCGTACTGCCGCCGGAACCTCAATCCCGTTTCGACACCATCGCCTTCAGGCGCTCGACATCGCCCGGCGCCAGGCCTTGCGGATCGGTCACCGCCATCCAGGCATCGACGTAATGTTCGGGCGCATAAACGTGGCCGTAGCCCATTGGCGAGGTCGTCGCCATCGCCATATCCAGCGCCAGCTGCAGCATGGTGACGACCGGATACCAGCGCAGATAGGGCGAGACATCGGGGCCGCGCGGCTGCTTCATCCAGTCCGGCTCCCGGTAGAAGGAATGGGGATCGAAGAAGGTCACGGGGTCGCTGGCATATTGCAGATAGACGATCCGCATCGGGCCCCATGACGCGCCCGGAATATCCAGCGCATTCTTCTGCGCGGTGAAGCGGATGACGGAACTGTCGCGGAAGCGCGGCAACCAGGCCGGAGAACCCGGCTCTCGTCCTGCCGTCGCCGATTTCCAGCCGGCGCTTGCAAAGGGAGGGCCGCTCCATAGCGCACCCTGGAAGGGATCGCCGATCACATCGAAGAGATCGGCCGAGCGCTCAGAATTCAGCGCTCCGAGGCTGAGGCCATGCAGATAAAGTTTCGGGCGCCTATCCTTCGGCAGCGTCGTCCAATAGCCATAGACCGTCTTGAACAGCGCCTCGCCCGCCTCCGCGCCGTAGCTCGGCTCGACCAGCAGCGACAGCCAGCTGGTGAGATAGGAATATTGCAGGGCGACGCTCGCCACATCACCATGGTGCAGATATTCGACCGTATCCATCGCTGCCGGATCGACCCAGCCGGTGCCGGTCGGGACCACGACAATCAGCGTGGAGCGTTCGAAGGCGCCGGTGCGCTTGAGTTCGGCAAGCGCCAACGCCGCGCGGTCCTTAGCGGTTTCGGCCGCATTCAGGCCGACATAAACCCGGATCGGCTCCAGTGCCGGCTGATGAAGGAAAGCGCCGATCTTTTCCGCCGTCGGGCCGGAGGTGACGAATTCACGGCCGCGAAATCCAAGATCCTGCCAGGGAATGAGCGATCCGGCGCTGCCGGTCTTCAAGGGATTTTCAGGCGGCGCCAGATCGCTGTCGATCAGGGCATCCAGCTCGCGGAAGGAGGAGTCCGCCAGCCGCAAGCCGGCTTTCAGAAGCAGGCCGTCGGCGACCGACCAGAACAACGCGAGCGCCAGAAAGATACCGAGCAGGCGGGCGACAGGCTTTGGCGTGACATGCTCGAATTTGCGCGACAGAAAGGCGAAGGTGATCCTGAAAAGACGGGCGAGCGTGATCAGGACGATGAATACCAGAAGGGCGATCAGCGCCAGTTTCAGCGGCTCGGCCGTCTCCACCGGATCAAGCCCCATCAGGCTGCGCACGGAATTTTGCCAGCGGGCGGCCTGCCAGAGGAAAACGATGGCGACGCCTGCACATCCGGCAACAGCCAGGACCCGGATCAGACGCCCGAGCCTTGGCGCAAGGGCAGGAAGCTCGAGATAGTGCCAGAGCCAGCGGCCGAACACGCCGAGCCCATATCCGGCCGCAAGCGAACAGCCGGACAACACGCCCTGTAGCATATAGGGGCGCGGAATGAGGCTTGGCGTCAGCGACACGGCAAAGAACAGGACGCCGATCACCAGGCCCGGCAGCGATAGGGATGACCATACGCGCAACAAATAGTTCTGCATCTCACCCCTCTGCCTGCCGCAAAGTGCCGGCCGATCCCAACGGCTTAGCCCTGCTGCATGTCCCGCCAGAACTCGTAGATATCCGTCTCTTCTTCCGGCCGCACCGGACGATAGGCAAACGTCATCTGCTGATCGGCAAAAGGCTTGCTCAGATCGGCATAGAGCGGCGCCGAGGTCAGCCCATAGGGGGCGCCATCTTCGTTGGAATAGGCATAGGCAATGTCTGTAATGCCGGCCAGCCGCATGGCGGCGAGGCACATCGGGCAGGGATGGCCGCTGGCATAGACTGAAGCCCCCTTGAGCGTCGCCGTACCGCGCTTGATCGCTGCCGCGCGCACCGCAACGAGTTCGGCATGGGCTGTCGGATCATGCGTCTCGATCACGCCATTGACGCCGGTTGCCACCACCTCTCCATCAATCACCAGCACGGCGCCGAACGGCCGCCCGCCCTTGCGGACATTGTCGCGGGCGAGCGTTATGGCCTGCGTCAGGAAGCGGTCAGCGTCGGGCATGGTTTCCTCCTTGATCTCTGGCATCAGTGGAAACGATCAGGCAGGCTGCGTCAACCGGAACGATGTGCCGAACCGGTCAGGTGGAGGCCAATGCCACGGCCGGCTGCAGGCGAGAGGCGTTATAGGCCGGCAGATAGCCGAAGATCAGCCCGGTGAGGAAGGCGCTGCCAAAGGCAAGGATGACGGGCCCCGGCGCAAAGCTGACGGCGATGCCGAAGGCCTGCGCCACCGCACCAATGCTGAGGCCGAGCCCGACGCCGATCAGGCCGCCGAGCGCGGACACGACCAGAGCCTCGACGATGAACTGGGTGAGGATATCGCGGCTGCGCGCACCCGTCGCCATGCGGATGCCGATCTCGCGGGTGCGCTCGGTGACGGAAACCAGCATGATGTTCATCACCCCGATGCCCCCGACCAAGAGCGAGATGGCGGCGATCGACCCGAGGAAGACCTTGAGGATATTCGAGGTCTCGGTAAAGGTTTCGCGGATCGCGGCCATGTTGATGATCTGTGTGTCCTGGCGCTTGTGACGTTCATCCAGAAGCGCCTGGATCTGGTCCTGCGTCACGTTGATGGCGTCGCCATCCTTCACTTGCACGGTGATGGAGCGGACGTTTCTCGCCCCGAAAAGGCGCAGGTTTCCGGTCGACAGCGGCACCAGAACGGTATCGTCCTGGTCGTTGCCGCCGGCGCTGGCGCCCTTTTTCGACATCACGCCGATGACCTGGAAAGGGATGTTCTTGATCAGAATATATTGGCCGAGCGGATCGGCGCCATCGGGAAACAGCGCATCGGCGACGGTGCGGCCGAGCACGGCGACTGACGCATAGGCATCCATATCGGTCTTTTCGAGGAAGGCGCCGTCCTCGACGGTCCAGGATTTGGCCTGCGGGAATTGCGGCACCGTGCCGTTGACCGTCGTCTGCGTATCGAGATTGCCGGCGCGGACCGTCAGCGTGCTCGACATTTCCGGTACCGCGAAGCTGATATTGGGCAGTTCCAGAATGGCATCGGCATCGGAGGGAATGAGCGAGACGATGCTGCCGCCTTCGCCGCCGCGGAAATTCGACATGTTCGGCCGCACGACCAGAAGGTCGGAACCCATCGCGGCAATGCGGCTGAGCACGGAATCCTGCGCGCCGGTGCCGATGGCGAGCATCGCCACGACCGAGCTGACACCGATGACGATGCCCAGCAATGTCAGGATGGTTCGAAACAGATTGGCCCGAAGCGCGCGGAACGACATGCGCACGGCGGCGGCGACATCGGTGATAATAGCGGCTTTTCCGGGCTTGCGGGCTGCCAGAACCGGCTTGGCGCGGCCGATCCGCCTGACATTGCCGGGGATCCGGTCTGCGACGATCAGGCCGTCGCTGATTTCGATGACGCGATCGGCGGATTCGGCCAGTTCCGGGGCGTGGGTAATGATGATGACGGTATGGCCGTCTTCATTCATCTGCCGCAGCGTCGCCATCACTTCCTTGCCGCTCTGGCTGTCGAGCGCGCCGGTGGGCTCGTCGGCGAGGATGATCTGGCCGCCATTCATCAGCGCGCGTGCGATCGAAACACGCTGCTGCTGACCGCCGGACAGCTGGTTTGGCAGGTGATCGAGCCGGTCGCCGAGCCGCAGCGAGCGCAAAAGCATGCTCGCACGCTCCTCACGCTCGCGCGCCGGCATGCCGGCATAGATGGCGGGGATCTCGACATTTTCCTGCGCGGTGGCGGTTGGCACGAGATTGTAGCTCTGGAAGACGAAGCCGAACAGCTGGCGGCGCCTTGCCGCAAGCTCGTCGGCGTTCAGGCCAGAGACGTCCTCGCCTTCGAGCAGATAGCGGCCGCCGGTCGGCGTATCGAGACAGCCGAGAATATTCATCAAAGTCGACTTGCCGGAACCGGACGCGCCGACGATGGCGACGAATTCGCCCGGTTGGATATCGAGCGAAACACCGCGCAGGACCTCGACAGCCACGTCGCCGTTGACGAAGGTCTTGCGGATATCCTTGAGCGAGATGATCGGGGTCATCGGATTGCGTCCTTAGAACATCGGCGGCATGCCGCGCCGCGAATTACCCCGGCCGGACGTGGCTCTGTCACCGGACCCGCCATCCCCGGAGCCTTGGCTGACGACGATCGTGTCCTTTTCATCCAGACCTTCCTTGATCTCGACGCGCACCCGGTTGCGGATGCCGGTTTCGACCTTGCGGGTTTCACGGGTACCGGAGGCGGTGACGACCGTAATCTCCCCGGAGGCGCGGTCGCGGCCGAAATGAACGGCTGCGACCGGCACGGTCAGCACGTCCTTTGCCGAGGACTCGACGAAGAACACCTGCGCCGTCATGTTCATCATCAGCGTCCCATCGGGATTGGGCACGTCGAACAGGGCGTAATAGAGCACGACATTGTTTTCGGTCGCAGGCGTCGGCTTGATCTGGCGCAGGGTGCCGGGATAGCGCTTGCCCGGCTGGCCAAGCAGGGTGAAATAGGCATTCATGCCCAGTTTCAGCTTGCCGACATCGGCCTCAGACACCTGCGCTTCGACCGTCATGGTCGAGAGATTGCCGATGGTGACGATGGTCGGCGCCGTCTGGTTGGAATTCAGGGTCTGGCCTTCCTTGGCCGAGGTATCGATGATCGTTCCCGTCAGCGGCGCATAGATCTTGGTATAGCCAAGGCTGATGCGGGTATCCTTGAGCGTTGCCTCCTGCTTGCGGACCTGGGCTTTGAGCGAATCCACATTGGCTTCCGCTGCCGCCAGGGCCGCCACCGCCTCGTCGAGCGCCGACTGGGCGGCGCTGTTGCCTGCCACAAGCGCGCGCTGGCGCGTCAGGTTGGCACTGGCCAGAACCACCTGCGCCGATTTGTCGATCATCTGCGCTTCGAGATTGGCAAGCTCGGCCTCGGCGATTTCGATCTGCGTTTCGATGGAGGCGCTGTCGATCTCGGCGATCAGCTGGCCTTCCTTGACGCTATCGCCGATCTCGACCTTGAGGCTCTTCAATTGGCCCGAAACCTGGGCGCCGACATCGACATCCTTGATGGGGCTCAAAAGACCGGATGCGGTGACGCTATTTTCGATATCGCCGCGCAGCGGCATTTCCGTTACGGCGGCGGCTGCCGCTTCCTGCTTGCCATAGACAGACCAGCCGTACCAGGCAGCCGCTCCGAGAACCACAACCGGAAGGATCAGCCAGCGCTTGCGCATCCGGCGGCGCCTGCTGCGGGCAGGCACCGGCTGAGGCGCGGCAGCAGCGTCCAGCTCTTCAACCGCAGGAGCAATTTTCCGGGTGGCATCCGCCATTCACATCTCTTTCGGCTTCAATCAGGGGTCGCGGTCTTCATTTTCGCGACAGATAGATTGAAACTACGCCATAATGAAGTCCAACATCATGAAATCTCTGTAATCTTTCCCGTTTTTCGTTTCGCAATGTTTCCACTCAAACTGAAAACAACGCGGCAGTTGAGGTGTGTCCCCTCACCTGACAGCGATGTCCCCGGATTTGGAACCTCAGCGGCAAGTTCGACGTTTCCGTGCATCCAACAAACGCCGGAGCTCTATCCATGCGCACGCGAACCCCACCGACCAAACCCAGCGACGAAGCCGACCGCAAGCAACTCGACATGGCGCGCGCCGAGGGCGACGCCTACCAGGCATCCCTGCGCTACATGGCTGAAGAGGTGGCAGACAGCGGCGGCACGCAGCGGGCCGGCGACTATATCGTCGGCTATGCCCAGGAGCGGGCTGAGGGCATGTATATGCTCAAAAGCGAAGGCGAACTCGAATGGACGGAGCCGGACACGGAGAATTGCCATATCGAGATCTCGGTCAGCGATGCCGGCGATCACCGCTTCATCCCCTATTTGAAGATCAAGGCGAGCCTGAAACCCGCAGATGGTAGCCGCAAGATCGGGCCTTTCGAGGTGCCGTTTCTCTGGCACCCGGGGCTTTACCATTATGGCCGCAATATCAAGGTCCCTGGCGACGGCAAATATACGCTGACCGTGACCATCAAGCCGCCCGCCTTCATGCGCCACGACAAGACCAACGGGCTGCGCTACGCCGACACCGTGGAAGTGGAATTCCGCGACATCATGATCAAGTCCGGCAAGGAATAGCCGCTTAAAACATCCGCCAGGCAATCACGATCAGCGTCACCGCGATCACCCAAAGCGCTGCACGGCCGGAGCGGCTATGACGCGCCTCGGCCCGGCCGATGGCCTCGGCAGTCTGGGCATCGAAGCGCATGCCGTTTTCGGCCATGGCGGTGATTTCACGCGAGAATTTCTCGGTCTTGGCGGCAATCTCCGGTGCGGCTTCCGCCAGCCTGACGGCGGCATGAAGGGCCTCCTTGACGTCTCCGAGGATACGCTTGGGGCCGAGATTATCGCGGATCCAGGCGCCGACCACCGGCTCGGACGCTTTCCACATATTGAAGCGCGGATTGAGCGTGCGGGCGACACCTTCGACGACGACCATGGTCTTTTGCAGCATGACCAGTTCGGGCCTTGTCTCCATGTCGAAGAGTTCGGTGACCTCGAACAGCAGCGTCAAAAGCTTGGCCATGGAGATGGTTTCGGCCGGCTGGCCGTGGATCGGTTCGCCGATGGCGCGGATCGCCTGGGCGAAGCTTGCGACATCATGGTGGGAGGGCACATATCCCGCCTCGAAATGTACATCGGCGACACGGCGGTAGTCACGGGTGATGAAGCCATAAAGGATTTCGGCAAGGAAGCGGCGCTCCTTTTTGCCGAGACGGCCGACAATGCCGAAATCGACGGCGACGATCATGCCCTTTTGATCGACGAACAGATTGCCCTGGTGCATGTCGGCATGGAAGAAGCCATCACGAAGGGTATGGCGCAGGAACGACTGGATGAGCGTATCGGCCAGCGCATCGAGATCGTGGCCGGCGGCGCGCAGGCCCTCGACATCCGACATCTTGGTGCCGTCGATCCACTCCATGGTCACCACATCGCGGCCGGTGCGTTCCCAATCGACCTTTGGCACCCGGAAGCCTGGATCATCTGCGGCGTTCTCGCCGAGTTCGGACAAAGCTGCGGCTTCAAGCCTCAGATCCATCTCGATCTTGGTGGTCTGCTCCAGCGTCTTCGTCACCTCGACCGGCCGCAGGCGGCGGCTATGGGGCAGGAAACGCTCCTGCAGCCCGGCGACGAGGAACATGGCCTCCAGATCATGGGCAAAACGCTGGCGAACGCCGGGGCGGATGACCTTGACGGCAACCTTCTGCTCGACGCCGTCCTTCAGCACCATTGCGGGATGGACCTGCGCAATCGAGGCGGCGGCGATCGGGTCGCCGAAATGGGTGTAGAGTTCGGCAACCGGACGGCCGAGCGAGGCCTCGACGGCGGCGCGCGCTTCGGCAACCGGAAACGTCGCCATGCGATCCTGCAGGAAGGACAGATCCTCGGCAAATTCGGCGCCGACCACATCCGGGCGGGTGGCCAGGAACTGGCCGATCTTCACATAGGAGGGGCCGAGCCGCTCGATCGCGCGGGCCAGCCGGTCGCTGCGGTCTTCTTGCCTGGCGCGGCGGCGCGCAAAGAGGCCGGCGACGGATTGTGCGGCTTTGGGCAGCGGCGGCAAATCTTCCGACGGCAGCGCCGACACGACGCCCTCGCGCACCAGAACCCAGCCGATCCGGATGAGGCGAAGATAGGCTCCAGGCGTGCTCATAGCGGCTTGCCGCCGCGCCGATGCAGCCCCTTAGAGCGCTTCACGAAAATGGATATCATGCGTCAGATCTTCCAGCCGGAATGCAGCGCGGCAATGCCGGCGGTGTAATTGGTATAGGTGACGCGCGAAAAGCCGGCCTTGGTGATCATGGCGGCGAAATCGCGCTGGTTGGGGAACTTGCGGATCGATTCCACCAGATACTGGTAGGGCTCGGCATCGCCCGTCACCATCTGGCCGAATTTCGGGATCGCATTGAACGACCAGGCATCATAGACCTTGTCGAGCAAAGGCATCTCGACCTCGGAGAATTCCAGGACCAGAAGGCGGCCGCCGCGCTTTAAAACGCGGTAGGCTTCCGAGAGCGCCACGTCGATGCGCGGCACATTGCGGATGCCGAAGGCGATCGTATAGGCGTCGAAGGAATTGGCCTCGAACGGCAGCTCCTCGGCATTGGCCTCGACGAAGGTGAGATTTTGCGACAGGCCCTTCTTTCCGGCACGCTCGGCACCGACGCCGAGCATTGAACCGTTGATATCGAGCACGGTCGCATGCGCCTTGCGGTCCGATGCCTCGACAATGCGAAAGGCGATATCACCGGTGCCGCCGGCCACGTCGAGAACCTTGTAATCCTCGGATCGGCGCGGATTGAGCGAAGCGATCATCGCATCCTTCCAGGCGCGGTGCAGCCCCATGGACATCATGTCGTTCATGATGTCGTAGCGCTTGGCGACCTTGTGGAAGACGTCGTTGACGAGCGCCTGTTTCTCGCCTTGGCCAACCTGGCGAAACCCGTAGGAGGTTTCCATGCCGCCATCGGCAGAAGTGCGCTCACCCGTCATCAAGATCTACTCCGTTCAATCGCTGTTGCGCCGACCATAGCGAATTCGCTTCATCCACGCTATCTCTGCCGCAGGCTGCGGCCTGCGGCATTCGCGCCGGTCGAGACCGGCTTGCTATAGGATATGTGGGCTGCGAATGGAATTGCCAAATGGCCCCGGCCCTTTGGCTGACGATGAGGAGACAGGAATGCCGGAACTTCCCGAGGTGGAAACGGTCAGGCGCGGCCTTGTGCCCGCCATGGAAGGTGCGCTTCTGGTGAGAGCCGAACTGCGGCGTGCGGACCTGCGCTTCCCCTTCCCCGATGGCTTTGCAGCGCTGGTGTCGGGACAACGGATCGCTTCGCTTGGCCGGCGGGCGAAATATCTCCTGATCGATCTTGAAGGCGGCGACGTGATCATCGCGCATCTCGGCATGTCCGGATCGTTCCGGGTGGAGGATGGCACTGCATCCGCAACACCCGGCGATTTTCACCATCCGCGCGGCAAAAGCGAAAAGCACGATCACGTGGTCTTCCACCTGGAAGGCCCAAACGGCCCTGTCCGCGTCATCTATAACGACCCGCGCCGCTTTGGCTTCATGGACCTTGCCCGGCGTGAAACGCTCTCCGGCAACGTCTTCCTGCGCGGGCTTGGCGAAGAACCGACCGGCAATGTGCTCGATGCCGCCTATCTGGCCGCCCGTTTTTCAGGCAAGGCGCAGCCGTTGAAATCGGCGCTGCTTGACCAGAAGACCATTGCCGGCCTTGGCAATATCTATGTCTGCGAGGCGCTGTGGCGATCCGGCCTGTCGCCGCTGCGCGCCGCCGGCACGCTGGTGGATGCCAAGGGTAGGCCAAAACCAATGCTCGTGCTCCTGACCGAGGCGATCCGGGCCGTCATTGCCGATGCCATTGCCGCCGGCGGGTCGTCGCTGCGCGACCATATCCAGACGGATGGCACGCTCGGCTATTTCCAGCATTCATTCTCGGTCTATGATCGCGAAGGTGAGCCTTGCCGCACGCCTGGCTGCGGCGGGACGGTCGCGCGCGTCGTGCAGGCGGGCCGTTCCACCTTCTATTGCCCGAAATGCCAGAAATAGCCGATACTGCCGGGCATGCCCGCAAGCCGCGTTTTCGAAAATAGCGCGTTGACGGGCGGGCTGTTTAAGGCTATATGCCGCCCACAGTTTGGAAAGCCGCTCCAAGGTTTTCCGATATTGCTCCCTACTTGCTTGGACGACAGGTCGCAGTGACCCGGCACGGCGGTAGAGAGTTTTTGTCAGATTTCGAAGAGAGACACCAAATGGCCAATACAACTTCGGCGAAAAAAGCGACCCGCAAGATCGCCCGCCGCACGGAAGTCAACAAGTCCCGCCGTTCGCGCGTTCGCGGCTTCATCCGCAAGGTCGAGGAAGCCATCGCTTCCGGCGACCAGGTTCTCGCTCAGGCAGCCCTGAAGGCAGCCCAGCCGGAACTGATGCGCGCAGCCACCAAGGGCGTGCTGCATGCCAACACGGCATCGCGCAAGGTTTCGCGTCTCGCAAGCCGCGTCAACTCGCTCTCGGCTTAAGCCGGCTTATTAAAATATCATCAATGAATTAGCCCGGTCCATGACCGGGCTTTTCAGATTCGGACTTCCGGCAGACTGAAGCCCCTTCCTTTAAAAAAGTTAATATGTCTCCGCAATGACAATAATTTTCTAATAAATTCAAATGGTTGCGGGAGGAGGCATAGACTCAACCGCCTCCTGGCAAGGCCCGTCCGGGCTCTAAACGAGTCAAGAAATTTTTTATTTTTTTTGTTTTTCGCCAGCTAACATCCGGGTCAAAATTCAAAGCCCTTGATTCAAAAGCGATTCTCTTGCGAAGGGCTCCCGTCCATGCAGGACACGCTATGAGAGTCAACGGCCGGGCCTTCCGGACTGCTAAAATTCGCGATTGATCTTGTGCCACGATCCTGCCTAAATGCCCCTCACAGAAGGCGCAGGACAGACCTGTGAACAAGATGAAAAGGCAGCCTTTCAACAGGCGGCACAAATTTCACCTAAGCCTTTTGTAACGGGGTGGTTCCACAACGTTCCATCAATCAGAACTGGCGGTTTTCAGCTGTGCAATATCTTTGCCCGGAATGACACTCTGCGACT
Organism: Pararhizobium qamdonense; assembly: GCF_029277445.1. Classification (NCBI taxonomy): domain Bacteria; kingdom Pseudomonadati; phylum Pseudomonadota; class Alphaproteobacteria; order Hyphomicrobiales; family Rhizobiaceae; genus Pararhizobium; species Pararhizobium qamdonense. The sequence goes on from NZ_CP119566.1 coordinate 4,362,338, forward strand.
TTTGGTTGTGAACGATTGGAATTGCCGGGTGCGCTCGACGATGCACATTGCGCCATTGTTCAAGCGTTGCGTGGACATGGCCGATATGCGGGCAAGGCCGCACTATCGACAAACTGGCCTGCCCTTCTTGTCACGAGGGTTGGGACGGCCGGTTTGACATGAACGGCTGGAAAGGACGCGAGGCCTGACTGGACGATGGAATGAAATGTGCAAGCGGGACATGCGTTTGGCTTTGCTGAATGGATTTTGCACGAAACCGGACCACAAGAGGAAGATGAGGGTTCCACTTGACGGTCAGGAGAGCGTTTGAATTGGGCGGCATGCCTTTGAAAAAGGGCCGCACGAGACAGACATAAAGGCTGACGCCGGCAGCAATGGCGGCGTCGCGGAATGATATTGGAAGGCGGCAATATGCTTGGTAATTCGGTGACGGCGGCGATCGTATTCGAGAATGGGGAGAATGCACGTCAGATTTCGGTAAAACAGTCTGACGCAACGGCAGGGGAAAAGGGCGAC